>NZ_CP045721.1:0-300000 GCF_009646115.1 Pantoea eucalypti
ATGTTTAATGTGTCCGCAACCTACAGTGCAGAGGCTGTTGAATGCCTTTATGAAGTCATCGACATTCTTAACCTCAAGGGGGCACGCTGCCACGTGATCTTTGATAGTCAGGCATCCCGTGCCGCGGTCATTGAAGCCGATACAATAGAAGAACTCGGCGAAATGCGTCACCCTGTACTGGCCGTTCTGGAACTGGAGCGCGTGACCAGCATCAACACCATTTTGCGGATTAAATCGTTCTGGACTGATCCGGAGGGCGTCAGGCCTGACGTTGAGCCTGGCAGCCTGGCTAAAGCACTCTATAAAGCGCTGACCATCAAGAAACAGATTACGCTGGTCGGTTTGTAAGAGAGACGGCTGAAAATCATTCACTGGCAATTTGCGCGCGTGTTCAATTCCCCATTTCACCGTTCACGGTCCAGAATACGCGCGCATATTCATCATTGTTCAGGTACCCCGGTTGATCATTTTCACCTGAAAGAGATGTTCGTAAATAACCCTGAACGTGGGACTACTTTGAATTCTCAGCAACAAAGTTCAGATAATTTTCAGGTGTAATCAGCTTGTAAGGCACCCAGTTAAGCGTCTCAACCTTTTGTTTGTTCAGCAGGGCTTTGGTCACCTGAACTGCGCCGGTAGCCTGTCCTTTTGCATCCTGAAAAATAGTGAGCACCATCCTGCCGTTTTTAATGAACTGCTGACCATCGGGTGTTCCATCAATTCCCGCCACAAGGATTTTATCGTTCTTCGCCTGGTTTAAAGCCATAATCGCGCCAATCGCCATCTCATCGTTGTTTGCAGCAATGGCGTCAATGGGACGCTGATTTAGCAGCCAGCCAGAAACCACATCAACCGCTTCATTGCGTTGCCATTTCGCTGTCTGCTTCTCAATAACTTTCATGTCTTTATATTTACTGATAACCGCTTCCACAGCACGGGTACGCTCACGGGCCTCTTCATTCGACAGCGCGCCCATCAGTATCGCTACATTACCTTTGTAGTTCATTTTCTTTGCCAGCGCCTCCATCTGCATTTCACCACCCAGCGCCGAATCAGAACCAACATATGCCATATCTGCTGGCAGTTTCACTTCCGGTTTACGATTTACGAAAACCAGCGGAATACCGGCATTTTTGGCGGCCGTGATCATCGGTAAAACACCCTGAGTATCAACCGGATTGAGAATAATGGCGTCAACGCCCTGGTTGATAAAGTCATCAACCTGCTGCACCTGCAGCGCGACATCGCCTTTGGCATCAACAAACTGGCTCTTGAGTTCACTGGCGTTAAGCTCTTTCTGCATCTGAGTGCGAAGGATGGAGACAAAGTTAAGGTCGAAGTTAGCCAGCGCGACGCCAACGGTAAACGTTTTGGCGCTGATTCCCACACTAAACAGCAAGGAGCAAAGACAAAGCAGAAGGTTTATGATGTTCATAGTCAATTCCTGTAGGTTGAGGTTGTTATTGTTTTCATTAACATTATTGTGCGTTGGGTAACAGGCAAATACCCGACGCATGCTGCTTACAACGTAAAGTGATCGCGGAACTGCTGGACAGCCGCTGTGCTATCACCGCTGGCCCAGCCCTCCATGGCGACGGTGCCGCTGTAACCTATCTCCTGCAGCGTCCGTGCAATAGCCCGGTAATTGATCTCGCCGGTGCCCGGCTGCTGGCGGCCGGGTACATCGGCAACCTGGATTTCCCCTATCGCTGAACCGCAGCGCCGTACCAGTTCAATCAGATTGCCCTCGCCAATTTGTGCATGGTAGAGATCCAGATTCATCTTCAGCGCCGGGCTGTTGACCGCCTCGACCAGCGCCCGCGTTTCAGAGGCCAGGGCGAAGGGTGTGCCCGGATGATCGATCGGCAGATTAAGGTTTTCGAGGGTGAAAACGCGTCCGGCTCGTTCACCAAGTTGTGCAACCTGGCGCAGCGTATCGGCGGCCTTGAGCCACATAGCGCCCGTTACCGTTGTCACGGGTTTTACCGGCAGTCCGCGGTCGTCAAGTCCGGTGCCATGCAGATTCAGTACAGGACAACTGAGACGTTCGGCCACAGCCAGTGAGGCTTCAGCACTCTGCAGTAACTGCGCTATCTCTGTTTCATCGGTAAGATTACCGCTCAGATAACCGGTCATAGAGGTAAAGCGCGCACCGGTCGCCACCAGCGCATCAATATCCTTGTTGGCCCATCCCCAGATTTCGACGCCGAAACCCAGCTCATGAATGCGTTTTACGCGCTCTGTAAATGGCAGCTCCAGAAATACCATTTCAGCGCAGACGGAAAGTTGATAATCAGCCATCAGCGCGCCCCCAGCTTAACCGGCAGGTTGC
Organism: Pantoea eucalypti; assembly: GCF_009646115.1. Classification (NCBI taxonomy): domain Bacteria; kingdom Pseudomonadati; phylum Pseudomonadota; class Gammaproteobacteria; order Enterobacterales; family Erwiniaceae; genus Pantoea; species Pantoea eucalypti. The sequence continues at coordinate 2,333 of NZ_CP045721.1, forward strand.
TCTGTACAGATTCGATACAGGCCAGCGCAATTTCCAGCGCGTTGCGCGCATCTTCGCCCGTGGCGCGAGGCGTTTCACCACTTCGGATACAGCGGGCAAATTCGGTCATTTCTGCCACATAGGCCTCTCGCAGCAGATCTGAATCCAGTCGCGACGTATCGACGGCTATTCCGCTGGCGGTGTAACGCACGCAGTGGTTGGCATTGATGTGGCCCGCCTGCAGCATGCCTTTACTGCCAAAAACCTCACCGCGCACGTCATAGCCATAGACCGCCTGAAAGTTTGCCTCAGCTATAGCAATAGCGCCGTTGTCGAAGCGAATAGTCACAACCGAGGTATCCAGCAGCCCTTTATCCTTAAAATCTGGCCGCACCAGCGCATCGGCCAGCGCATAGACTTCTACCGGCTTTGCGCCATGATTGAAGTGCAGTAGCGTGTCAAAATCGTGAATCAGCGTTTCAAGGAAGATGGTCCATTGCGGAATCGGCGCTGGATCGTTCAGGCCTGGGTCACGGGTCACAGAGCGACTAAGCTGGGTCGTGCCATTCTCACCATTTTTTACCGCTGCAATTGCTGCCGCAAAACCGGAATCAAAGCGGCGATTAAAGCCCACCTGTAACACGACGCCTGCCTCTTTTGCCGCCGCGATGGCGCGATCGGCCTCATCCAGCGTGACAGCCATAGGCTTTTCGCAAAACACATGTTTGCCGGCTCTGGCCGCGGCAATCACCCACTCCGCATGCGTCCGTGCTGGCGCGGCAATCGCAACGGCGTCGATTTCATCATCCTGAAGCAGCGCATGCAGATCGCTATACGATTTGCTCACCCCAAGCCGGCTGGCGAGCTTCTCTGCTGCGCCAGGGAACGGATCCGCCACTGCCGCAAGGGTGGCACCAGGCACACGCCAGGCCAGATTTTCCGCATGGAAGCTGCCCATGCGGCCTGCGCCGATTAAACCCACGCGTACTGTTTGATGGTTCATAAAAACTCCTTATTATTTTGCTTTTGCCCAGGCGGGCGATGAAGGGTGTTGTTCAGATCGCTTCACCTCAGCAGCGAAACGACGGGATTTGGAGAGCATCAGCGGTTCAATGTGCTCCAGCGACACGCCCCGGGTTTCCGGTAAAAAACGACGGACAAACCAGAACGCGATGAGCGATCCCACCGCGCATAACATCAGTGGGAAGGCACCATGAAAGTGTTCCATCAGCACCTGGCTGCGGTTCATCATCGGGAAGCTTTGGGTAACGATAAAATTAGCGACGTACATCGAGGCGAACGCAAAGCCCATCGCCACGGCGCGAATCCGATTAGGAAAGATTTCTGAGATCAGCAGCCAGGCACCCAGGCTCCATGAGAGGCCAAATATCAGCACGAAGGCCAGCAGTCCAATCACCGGCAGCAGGCCACCTGCATCGGCGATAAATGCCAGGGCGGTGAAGATCATAGAGAACGCGCATCCCAGTGCCCCCCAGCGCAGCAGCACTGTCCGGCCCAGACGATCAATGGTACTCAGACAAACGGCCACGCCAGCCAGCAGCGCAAGACCAATGAAAATGCTGTGAAACAGGGAAGACTGGGTACTGCCGGTGACATTTTGTAAGAGTGACGGCGCGTAATAGAGCAGGATGTTGATACCGGAGATCTGCTGCAAAATAGCAATGGCACAACCCACCAGCAGGATATAGCGTGCCCGCGCATCCCGCAGGATGCCGCGCTGACGGGTCTGGATGTGGTCATCCCGATTTGACGTCAGGATTTCCTGTAACAGTCGCTCGGCGTGTTGGGCATTTGAAAGACGCGTCAGCACCTCAAGGGCCCGCTCTTTTTTGCCGTTCAGCGCCAGCCAGCGCGGTGACTCTGGCATAAACGGCACCAGCAGCAGAAATAGCACGCAAGGCACCACGCCCGAAGCAAGCATCCAGCGCCAGCCTTCACTGACAATCCACTGATGCGGCATGCCGCGTGCAATCAGGTAATTCACGATATAGACGGTAACCTGTCCGCCCACCATCAGCATCTGCTGCAGGCCGAGCATCCGTCCGCGCCAGTCTTTGGGTGAAACTTCAGCGATGTAAAGCGGCGTAATCGCAGAGGCCATCCCGACCGCCAGCCCGCCAGTCAGTCGCCAGATAACGAAATCGGTCAGCGATCCCGCCAGCGCAGCGCCCACTGCGGAGAGCAAAAAGAGTAGAGCGGTAACGATTAGGGTCGTTTTGCGACCGATACGATCAGAAATGAAGCCAACACTCCATGCGCCGACGATGCAGCCGAGAATGACGTTGGACACCGCCCAGCCACTTTCCCATGGCGTTAAATTCAGATGTTCTGTCAGCGGGTCGATAACGCCAGAGATTACAGAAGCGTCATAACCGAGAATCACGCCACTCAGTGAAGCAATGGCACAGATAAACAGAATCAGCCGTAAATTATGTTTGCGCATAACAACTTATTTCCCTTCGCATGATTGATTCAGGTGATTGCATCAACCTTTGCAAAGGTGGTGCCAACCAAAATCCGGGAAATTTTGTGAGCGCTGACACAACGTCACACCTCAAACTGGCAACAATGTTTACATGTCAACTTAACATGTCCATAAAATGGACATTTAATTCCACTGGAGTGGCGTGTGAATCAGCAATTGTTATTACGAGATGAGAGCGAGGCGATCTTCAGCCTGCCAGACAGGGAGGCCGCCGACAGTTGGGACGCGCTGTTATGGCGAAGCTGGGAGAGCTTTACCCAGGGCGAACCGTCGCCAGCGGTTCGTGAAACTATTCTGCACTCCTGGCAACGCTCGCAGCAGTACGCTATCGATCCAGATCGATTTATCTATACCGCGCCCCCAGCCAGCGAACTGACTGCGATTCTTGAAAACAATGCAGAACTGATTCTTGTTGCACGCAGCATTATGGAAAATTTGCTCGCCTATAATCCGGACGGGCACATTAACCTCACCGATGCGCAGGGTGTCACACTCCATTTTTGCGGTGCCGACCTGACACCGATCGGCAGTATTCTGCGTGAAGAGGTATTGGGTACTAACTGTACCGCGCGCTGCCTGATTGAACAGCGGCTGGTCTATGTGTTGAGCGGTGAAAACTGGAAGTTTGATTTGCGAAAACGCCGCCGGCAGTGCGCTGCGGCCCCCGTCCGTAATGAAAACGGACAATTGATAGGTGTGCTCACACTGACCGCCACGCCTGATAATTTCAACGTCCACACACTTGGCACGGTCCAGGCGGCGGCAGAAGCAGTCGGACAGCAACTGATGCTACGACGCCTGCTGGCTGAACAGCAGTCCATTCTTGAGACGCTGAATGAAGGTGTGATTGTCTGTGATAAACAGGGGCGCATTAAAACCCTTAACCGTTATGCGCGCCAGATTTTCAGCGGGCTGAATCCAGGCAATACCCCGATTGATGAACTGCTACAGCCACAGGGCGGATCGCTGCTGACCATGCCTTTTTGTAATGACATTGAGTTGCAGTTCAGGCCAGCCGGCCTGGCCCCCCTCTCCTGCCTGATATCATTGATGCCCGCGCCGGATGGCGGACGCGTGCTGTCGCTGCGTGAAAATCAGCGTATCCGTGCCATTACACGACGTGTCATGGGCGTGAATGCCAGTTACACCTTTGACATGATTCGCGGCCGCTCGTCGCGTCTGCAGCAGGCAATTCATAAGGCCCGGGTCAGCAGCCGAACCGACAGCACAGTGCTGCTCAGCGGTGAAAGTGGCACCGGCAAAGAGTTGTTTGCGCAGGCCATTCATAATGCCAGCCCACGTCAGCAGGAAGCGTTTATCGCTCTTAACTGCGGCGCACTGCCACGCGATCTGGTGCAAAGCGAGCTGTTTGGCTATGCGGATGGCGCCTTCACCGGTTCACGGCGTGGTGGTTCGGCGGGCAAGTTTGAACTGGCTGACGGCGGAACCCTTTTCCTGGATGAGATTGGTGAGATGCCGCTCGAAGCGCAAACCAGCTTGCTACGCGTGCTGCAGGAGAGTGAAGTGCTGCGTATCGGCGCGGCTCAGCCCGTGAAAGTGAATGTCCGCATTATCGTGGCAACGCACTGCAACCTGCTGGATGCCGTGGAGAAAAATGCCTTTCGGCGCGATCTCTATTATCGTCTGAATGTAATTTCATTAGAAATTCCTCCGCTGCGTGACCGTCGTGAAGACATACCGGAGTTGGTGAATATTTTCATTCAGGCGCTCTGCACACGTCTGAAGCGTATTCCGCCTGTGGTCGCGCCGGACGCAATGACCTGTCTGCAAGCCTGGGATTGGCCGGGAAACGTACGTGAACTGGAAAATGTGATTGAGCGTGTCGTCAACCTGAGTGAAGGGTTAGAAATAACCCGCGCCGATTTGCCCGAATCCCTGCAGCAAGTCTCAGCCAGTGATGCGCCTGGAGAGATTCAACCCTCACTGCAAAATCTGGAGCGGATGCATATTTTACAGGTTGTCAGTGAACAACAGGGGAATCTGCGTCAGTCGGCGCAACTGCTGGGGATCTCACGAACGGCGTTATATAACAAGCTCAATGCATGGAAAATCGACTACCGTGCTTTCAGGAAAAATGATGCCTGAACGCTGCGACGATTTGGCTGAACAGCACAGTGGCACCAACAATCCATATCGCGATAACGATTCCTGCCGTTACGCGACTGACCGGATGTGTACTGGCTTGCGCTGCAGTTTCACGATGTTCGCGCATCACCTCGGGGGGAATAAGACGTACCACCAGCATGATCCCCAGCGGTACAATGATCAGGTCGTCGAGATAGCCGATAACGGGAATGAAGTCGGGGATCAGATCGATGGGTGAAACCGCATAGGCCGCGACAATCATCGCCAGCACTTTAGCCACTAACGGTGTACGGGGATCGCGGGCGGCGAGCCATACCGCATGCACATCCCGTTTGATGTTTCGTGCCCACGTTTTGATGTCAGTCATAAGCTTACTTTTCACGAAACGTCTTTTCCTTATTGAGGACAACGGTTATTCCGCTTTCGTACAACGCTCCTCACAAAGACTCACGCTCCGTGTTGAGTCCGGGCGCCATTTCAGTCAATCAACACTACGACAATCGGCATCCCAGGTCTTCATGGCAGTTGATACCGCCGCATCAAGTTCTTTACCGGTTGCGCCATCGCGGGCTTCGGTCGACAGGCCGATTTCAAAACTGTGAAAAAACCTGGCCAGTGCCTGCACATCTGTACCGGAAACCAGAAGCCCCGCCTCTTTCGCTCTGGTGACACATCGCAAAAATCCCGCTCTGGTTCGATCGCGTTGCGCTGCCAGAAGCTCACGAATGTGCGCGTTTGCAGGTGAGCAGGTATTAACGGACAGCGCGATCAGGCAACCGCTGGGATGTCCCTGATCTGTCTGCATCTTTGCGGAGCGACGCAAGGCGAGTTCGATAGCCTGTCGGGGTTCAAGCGAGTCGTCCCATAGACAATCGTTCACCTGACCATAAGTCGTCATATAGCATTCGACAACCTCTTCGAACAGCGCCTCTTTAGAACCAAATGCGGCGTAAAAACTGGGGGCAGTGATACCGTTACCGAGATTCGACTTGAGCATGGCAAGCGAAGTGGACTCGTAACCGTGTTGCCAGAAAAGTGTCATCGCCTGACGAATTGCTTCGTCACGGTCAAATGTTCGTGGACGTCCCATCTGAGCCATATCCGTTCCTTTTTGACTTGCCAGACATAAATACTAATCGATACATATATTCTTGACAAGTTGCGCGGGGGCTTATAGTTTCGAATATATATACCGATCGATATTTATATCAGCCAGCCTGTTATCAAGCGGGTTTTCGCAATATTTAAGCGTTACAAACTTAAAAAAGGACTCAACGTGCACGCCAATACCGCATTCAGTGAAACCACAACACAACGAGGCCTGCCTCTGGCTTCCCTGCTGGCATTTGCCATGACTGGCTTTATCGCCATTCTGACCGAGACCCTTCCGGCGGGTCTGCTTCCGGAGATCGGAAAAGGTCTGGGTGTTTCTCAGGTAATGGCAGGCCAGCTGGTCAGTATCTATGCGCTGGGATCGCTGCTGGCGGCGATTCCTTTAACGGTTCTGACCAGTGGATGGCGACGTAAAAAAGTGCTGCTGCTTGCCGTCGGGACTTTCCTGATTTTCAACACCGTTACCACCCTTTCATCCAGCTACTGGCTGACGATGGGGGCTCGCTTCATGTCCGGTGTGGCTGCCGGACTTGCATGGGGAGTCCTGGCGGGCTATGCGCGCCGCCTCGTTCCTGCTGAATTACAGGGCCGCGCGCTGGCTATTGCGATGGTTGGAATACCGGTTGCCCTGTCGCTGGGAACCCCGGCAGGCGCATGGCTGGGCAGTATGATGGGATGGAGAGTCCCCTTTGGGATCATGGCAGCACTGGCCATTATTCTCTTTATCTGGACATGGGTGGCGGTTCCTGACCTGCCGGGCCAGCAGGCTGACCGTCGACTGCCGGTATGGCAGGTTTTCCGTATGCCCGGCGTCAGGCCCGTTCTGGCGGTTATCTTTCTGTGGATGACGGCTCACAACATTCTTTATACGTTCATCGGACCATTCCTGCAGTTGTCGGGACTGACCGGAAACGTCGGACTTATCCTGCTGATTTTTGGCATCGCGGCATTGGTCGGCATCTGGATCACCGGAATGTTGGTAGATCGTCATTTGCGACATCTGGTTCTGCTCAGCCTTGCAGCACTGGCGGCGGTTTCTGTGGTGCTGGTCGCAGGCATGCGGGAACAGATTGTGGTCTATGTGGCTGTCATCGTATGGGGTTGGTCGTTTGGTGGTGCATCAACCCAGATGCAAACGGCCGCCGCTGATTCGGCTGGCAATCATGTCGACGTTGTTCAGGCGATGGTGACAACCGCATGGAATCTGGCTATCGCCAGCGGCGGCGTTACTGGAGGACTGCTTCTCAATAATGCCGGTGCGGTCTCTTTCCCCTGGGCGCTACTCACCTTTATGGCGGTTGCGTTGATCATCGCCTGGCGGGCGAAAAAGCATGCTTTCAGGCCGGGTGCCAGAGGAGGCCCAGTGAAATAGTGATGTTGAAAGGCGTCCGCAATGGACGCCCGATAAATATCCAATCTGCTTTGCTTTGAGCTTGTGACCGGTAAATCTGTCTGAACGCGTTTTGCCAAACCCATTATGTGTTAATTGTTGGCCTCGTCAGAAACTGACTGCCCGAGCTGGGTGGTGTAATTAGCGGGCACCCAGCGATAAGCATTACCCTCGTGCTGAACATGGCCCAGACCCGGGAAAGCGATATGCGCCGCAGCCACCCAGTAGCCCTGATCGGCAGCCTGTTTCAGTACCCTTTCACGTGTATTAATAGCCTGTTTCTGATCGACATCAAAATGGATGGCCACTTCGGGGTCTGGCATTTGCACCGCTTTGGCATGGATGATGTCTCCCCATAACACCAGCGTCTGTCCCTGACTTTCCACGCGATAAAGTACGCTGCCCGGCGTATGGCCAGCGGTCGACTCAGCACGGATTCCTCCCGGTAATGTAGCGGGTGCAATAAATGTTTTAAGCAGGCCAGCATTCATGACCGGGCGAAGCGTTCGTTCAGAATCCGCAAAAGTGTGAGCCTGACTGGCTTCCACTTTGCTGACGTTGGCCGGATTAAGCCAGAAATCGACATCCCGTTTATCCACATACACTTCAGCTTCAGGAAAAGCCGGCTTGCCTGCACGCGAGACACCGCCTGAATGATCGGCATGAACATGAGTCAGAAGCACAGCATCGATCGATTCAGCCGGATAGCCAGCAGCAGCCAGGTTAGTCAGCAGATGTCCGCCATCGTGGCCAAAAAGCTCACCGGCGCCAGTATCGACTAAGATGCGCTTTTTGCCATCATCGATAACAAAGGCGTTAATCGACGTTTCAGCCTGCGGCGTCATCGCCTCTCTGGCCATTCCCTTGCTGAGTTTATCCGGTGAAATGTTTGTCAGTAATGTATTAAGGGGAATGGTCACCGTGCCGTCGGAAACGGCGGTAATGCGCAATTTACCTAACATCATCCGGTAATAACCCGGAACCTGTTGATCCCGTGCAGACGGCTGTTCGGCTGCATAGGCCGGACTGAATGCCATAAGTGACGCCACCAGCATCAGTAAAATTTTCATCAATTATTCTCCAGAATGTTTCATCACAACGTGGTGGGCAGTATCCTCAGACAATCCATATCACTCAAATTGATTAAACTGATGCTCACTATCAGAGAAAATGATTTTCATCGTATCGACCTGAATTTACTGACGGTGCTGTTAGTTCTGAAGCGGGAAGGCAGCGTCTCTCGTGCAGCAGAAAAGCTGCATCTGGGCCAGCCTGCGGTCAGTAATGCACTGGCCCGGTTGCGGGTGATGTTCAGCGATCCGCTCTTTGTGCGTACAGCAAGAGGAATGGAGCCTACCCCGCGAGCCGAGGCGCTGATAGCTGAGCTGGGGCCTCTGATGGCGCAGATGCAGAATGTCCTTTTTCAGCCAGCATCCTTCACGCCTTCTGAGGTGACGCATGTTTTTCGGCTGGGGATGAGCGACTGGGTTGAGCGCTCAATCATGCCGGCACTGTATGCGCGCATCACGCGCACCGCGCCGGGCGTGACGCTTCAGGTCACGGCCAGCGATCCCTTCAGGGATGTGGAACTGGTCGCACGTGGCGAGATCGATCTTGCCATATCGGTGGGCGATAACACGCCCGCCACGCTGCAGCGCGAGAAAATCGTTTCACATAGCTTTTGTACGTTGTGGCATCCGGAGCAGCTTTCGTTATCTGCGCCGCTGACGCTGGAGGATTACGTGGCGCATGATCATCTGCTGGTTTCCTATCGTGGATCAACCTGGAGCGCCATTGATGACCAGCTTGCGACCCTTGGAAAGGCACGTTCGATTCGCTACGTGACGCCGCATTTTTCCTCTCTGCCGCCGCTACTGGTGCGCACGCCCGCGTTAGCTACCGTCCCCGCCGGGCTGGCGGATGACTGGATAACCCATTACGGTTTATGCTCCAGCCCTGTACCGGCGGCGACTCCCGAAATCGCTCTTTCGCTGCTCTGGCATAAACGCTGTGATAACGATATGCCGCTGAGCTGGCTCAGGGAGGAACTGCGTGGGGTAATGACAGAGCGAATCTGAGTAGCTGCTCTTGTGGGATGCTAAAACCTGCTTTGCAGTTCAACCGCCCTGAACAACGTCGAAAACCAGACTTTGCAGAAAATGGATGCTGAGAAGAGGATAAAAATTTGTCTGACTACCAGCTTGCTGGAACTGTTCAATCTGTAGAGAATTTTTGCCGCTTACGTATTATCTCAGGACTGACGCCACGTCCCGCCGAAGCTGCCCGTCTGGGACTTCCTGACAGCTGTTATGTTGTTCATATCCTTTATAGGGAAACCGTCATCGGAATGGGACGTAACGTAGGCGACGCCGCGCTGAATATGGATATTGTCGATGTCGCTGTAGATCCACGCATCAGGGAAAAGGTTTGGGCCGCATGATAATGGAAACGCTGACAAAGTGGCTCGATAAAAATGCCTGTGATGTGCTTATGTCACATTGATGGCAGATGTTCGGGGCTGTACGAAAAATTTGGTTTTACGCGCGTCAGCCCTGTGAGTGAAGGTATGGCAAGGATCTGGAAAAATACCAAAACGTCATGAAATAGTGATGCTCCCGTTTAATGCAGACCGTAACATCACATCATTAAGTACTGATCCAAATAACACATTAATGAGCAGGTAGATAAAACGTTACCTGCTCTGCTCTCTATCAGCGTGAACCTGTTAACTTCCACACCTTCACTTTATAAAGCACCGTTTACGTTCAGAATCTCAGTATCTCGCCCGGCTACTGCTTAATCGCGGAAAAAATGCCGGTGGCGGGAGAGCCTGAGGCGCCGCCGGCTCAGCGTTCAGCATGCTTAAGAACGCCCCGGCCCAGTGATGATTGTTGTGCATATGCAGGCCTTTCATCAGACGTGCATGCAGACTTCGCCGTTCGTGTAACGGCATCTGCAGGGCGCGATGCACCGTACTGGCCATGGCGTCAGGATCATAAGGATTGACGATGATGGCTCCCTCCATCTGCTCGGCTGCACCGGCAAACTGCGAGAGGATAAGCACACCGGGATTTTTCGGGTCCTGCAGGGCGACATACATTTTTGCCATCAGACTCATACCCGCCATTAATGGCGTTACCAGCGCAACGCGTGAGGCTCGATAGATACCAGCCTGCTCTTCCCGGCTATAAGCATGAGTGAGATAGTTCACCGGATACCAGTTCATTGTGCCATGTACGCCATTCAGCTCGCCGCACAGTGCTTCCAGCGCATGACCGAGTTCAGACGCATCATGCGCGTGTCCGGCTGCCGGAGGTGCCAGCTGCAATAGCGTGATATTTTTCTGATAGCAATCATGTCTTCTTAATAGTACCTCCAGGGTACTGATGCGGTAAGGCAGCCCCGAACTCTCATCAAGATGGCCGCCGCTAAGCACGGTATTTTCTGGCAGACTTTCGCGGCACTGCATTTCCATGTAAGCACAGCTGTTGCTCTCGCGCAGACATTGCACATCATCAAGATCAATCCCGACCGGAAATACACCCACTCTTATTATCCGGCCATTGATTCGAAAACGTTGTGCCTCCAGTCGATCCAGTCTGAATTCGCTCTCCAGCCAGACCAGGAAGTTATTCATATCCTGCACTGTCTGGAAGCCAATCAGGTCACAACAGAGTAATGAGTCAGTGAACCAGCGCCATTCGGGAATGGTTTCAAACATCCTGCCAGCCGGGAAAGGCTGATGCAGAAAAATACCCACTGAGTTGGTCAGCCCTTCTTCACGAATATAGGAAGCACAGCCAAGCAGATGATAATCCTGAATCCAGATAACATCGTCGGGTGTGGCATTTTCGCAAATGGCGCGCGCATAGGCTTTATTAATATTTTTATATTCCTGATAGCCATTAGTGGAAAATCGGGCCATGTCAGGGCGCTGGTGAAAAACAGGCCAGAGTCCTTTGTGAATATAGTTGTGGTAACCCTCATTCAGCTCGCCCGGCGTATAGGAGAAGGTCACGGTTTCATACTGGCCAGCCTGCTGCACTAAGTAGGGTCTTGACGCGTCGCTGGGTATCATTTTGCTCTCACCATCCCAGCTAATCCACAGCCCGCCCTGACGGGAAAGTATGCCTTCATAAACGGCAGTAAGCGTCGAACGTTGACATTGATTATGAGAAACAAGGATAAGGCCTGACATGGTGTGTTCCTTAAGAACCCGCTGCGAGAAGGCAACATTGCCTGGCAGTGAGCCGCTATTAATCGGAGGTCGGATAATAAACTGGAGAAAACCGCTCATTTGCGTGCGCCCGGGCTTAGTGCCTGCTGGCGCTTTTGGCGCAAATCGGGTCGTATCCCCCTTCGTGCAGCGTCGTCACGTAGACACCGGGCAGCGAGGGAAAAGAGATAAATCCGTTACGCTCGAAGAAATCCGGTACAGGCTCACCCATTGCAATGATGCTCCGGCAGCCCCTGGCGCCAGGATGAGACAGACAGCAGTGCAGCAACCATGAGCCGAGCCCGATAAAACGATATTCCGGCGAGATGAACAGGTTCCGGATTACCCAGGTCTCCGCCATATCGGTCACGACGCGGGCAAAACCGATTTGTCGGCCATTGCGGTAAAGTCCAAAACAGAGGCTATTGTTCAGCGCCAGAGTCAGAGAGCGGGTGTCCGGTATCGATTCACCCAGCCACTGAGAGATCAGGCGATAGTTCAGCAGTGCCGGATCGGTACTGGCCTCGATGGCATCTCTGAACCATTTGCGGGGCGAAACAAGGCGAAGGCGCTGTTGCTCAGCAAGTTCAGTGACTGCAGCATCGCTGCACCCTGGTATGGACCAGGGTTTGTTAATGCATTTCATCCACGGCTTCCTTGAACATAGGCGCATCAGCGCCCGGTGCCGTTAATTAAACCGATCGGCCTGTAAAAAAGGCGTAAAAAGAGGCAGATGAAACGTAAAAACGCTGCAAAACATCCGCCGCCCTGGCATCGCCGGACGGGGAAGGTGCAATAAGTCAGCGAGTTGAATACAGAGAATGTACGCAGTGATAAGTCAAGAAGAGTGGCCTGCCCGGGTCCACTCGCTCCCAAAGCGGGTTTACTAAATGCGTGGCAGGGCCATATTTACTGCAGAAATGAAGAAATCTCTTTTAAATCAGAACCGAGCCATCATTGTCTGGAATGATACGCCGTTGAAAAACTTAACCTCTCCCACTCTCTTAAATCCCAGTTTTTCATAGAAGGGAACGGCGAAGAGTGAGGACCGTACACTGATTTCTGATCGCAGCATGGGTGCTACCTGCTGCCAGAGTGCCCTTGCCACCCCTTGACGGTGAAACTTTGGATGCACAAAAAAGTATTTCACAAGATTGCCTTCGAAAAGGGTGAGTACGCCTGTTACCTCACCTCTTTCCACGGCAATCAGCCAGAGATAGTCATCTGCAACGATCAAAGGTTTAAGCACATCGGGTTTTATGCTCTCGATAAACCAGTGCGGACAGGGCTCTGCCTCTGAAAAGTTACACTTTATCGACACACTGTGTATCAGCTCACTGATGCCTGTCGCATCAGACTCAATGGCCGCTCTGATTTCCATTCTTTTGTCCTCCCCCTGATGTTGTGAATGTAAAGAAATGGCGGTTTGCCATTCGGATTGCCACCCACTCACCCTGTCTCCTGAATTCCGGCTGAACCTGCACCATTGACTATCAGAGCAACGTCACTTTGCCCTGGAAAATCACCGGCCCGGACGGCCCGCTGAGTTTAGAACCCCCAACAGGCTCCAGACTCACCGCCAGCACTGTCTGATTGTTTAACTCGCCTGGTGCTAATCGGAAAGCGTTACTGTCGGTGTGATTGATCAGTCCCAACGATTGTGGCGCAGCACTGCCCCTGATCAGCCAGAGTTGCAGGGCTTTATTCTCTGGCAGCGTGATGTTTAGCGCCGAGACCTGAATGCGTGACGCTGACTTATCCAGACTCACCACAAACTGTGCGTTGGGCTGCGCGCCACTGAGTACTGCAATGGGCTGCAGGGAATGCGGGGTATCCGGCTTAATCACCTGGGTGTAAATGAGGAGGCCCGCCATTGCCGCCGCCAGACTCCAGCCGAGCCAGAAGCCAGGTTGCCTGCGGACTGATATCGTGCCAGAGGCGCCAGCGTTCCGGTTAAGGTCCTGCCTGATCAGCGGCCAGACCGTAGCGGGAGGAATAACGTCGTGGGTGAGCAAATCGATGCCGTTAAACGCTTTCTGCCAGCGCAGCACCTCTGCAGCAAAGTGTGAATCGTCATTGAGGCGTTTATCAAGCCGATGGCGTGTCACATCGTCGGTAAGACCCAGCACATATTCCGCCGCAGTGAGATCATTGTGTTCCTGAGCAGTCATAGGCCTATGCACTCCCGAAGATGGATTAACGCGCGACGGATCCAGCTTTTAACCGTACCCTCAGGCTGACTCATGGAGAGCGCAATCTCACTCTGCGACAGGCCACGATAATAAGCGAGCGAAATACTTTGTCGCTGTTCTGAAGGTAAGTGCGCCATACAATGTTGAAGACGACGCGCCTCTGCAGGACTGTCATCCGCGGGAAGTAACGCCTGAAAACCCGATTCCGCTTCGCTGATTTCTTCCAGTGAACAGCATCGGTTCTCATGTTTTCGCAGGAAATCAATCGCCCGATTTCTGGCTATGTGGCTAAGCCAGATGTGCGGCTCACTGCGCGCATCATCGTAATAGTTTGCCGACTGCCAGATGTGGATAAACGTGTCGTGCAGGATCTCTTCTGCCCAGTCCCGGCGCCTGACCATCCGCAGGATGATCCCATAAAGTCGGGGCGACAGGACGCGGTAAAGCTGCTCAAGAGCAGCTTTATCACCGCCGGCTATCTGGTTCATTAAGTCGGCCTGAATGTGGGGCACATTTTTTGTCATCGGCTTCCCTGTAAAAGGTGTGGCCACGCAATCAGTGGCCACACACAGTATAGGTAACGCTTTATGGCATCAGTACAGTATCGATAACGTCGATGACACCGTTACTCTGGTTCACATCATAGGTGGTGATATTAGCAATATTGCCCTGAGCATCTTTAAGCTGAATGTTATGTGGGCCGTTGGACATCACCCAGAGTGATTCGCCATTGACTGTTTTCAGCTCGGCTTTACCGCCACCGGCTTTGATTTTTTTCTCCAGCGCTTTCATGTCCATTTTTCCTGCGACTACGTGATAGGTCAGCACGCTGGTCAGTTTTTGTTTATTTTCGGGCTTCAGCAGGGAGTCGACGGTACCCTTCGGCAATTTTTCAAACGCCGCATTAGTCGGTGCAAATACGGTAAAAGGCCCCTTGCCTTCAAGCGTCGGAACCAGCCCGGCGGCTTTGACGGCGGCCACCAGCGTGGTGTGATCTTTGGAGTTAATTGCGTTCTCAACAATATTTTTTGACGGGTACATGGCCGCTCCACCGACCATCACCGTGTCGCTGTCCATACTCGCCGCGAAAGTGGCGCCGCTGAAGACTAATGCAGATAAAAGCAGAGTTGGCAGGAATGGCTTCATTTTCACTTCCCTCATTCAGTTTGCGGACAGGGCCGAAGTGCCCTTATCTGTTAATACGAATGAGGGAGGGAAACGGATGCAAAAAATTTTACTTTTTTTGAGCTGCCTGTTCAGGCCCTGCTGCCGGGGCCTGAACAGATGTCACTCACTGTTTGTCATAAGTCCATTCGGACCTGAGTAGTTACCTGTCTGCTCAGATGCGGAAGGCGTTAACGGCTTCACGTAAAGAGTGCGCCTGAACTGAAAGAGACTGCGATGCAGAAGAGGATTCTTCCACCAGCGCCGCATTATTCTGCGTCACACCATCCATCTGGTTTACCGCAATGCTGACCTGAGAAATACCCTGCATCTGTTCAGCCGAGGCGAGCGAGATGTTATCCATTGCCACAGCCAGTTTTCCGACCATAGCGTTGATATCCAGAATACTCTTGCCGGTTCCGGTTGCAACGACAACACCACTTTCAACCTGCGCCACAGCCTCTTCAATCAGATGTTTAATATCCCGGGCAGCCGTCGCGCTGCGCTGCGCCAGCGTCCTGACTTCACCGGCGACCACAGCGAACCAACAAAGCATTTATCTATGGTGAAAAAGGCTACATTGAAATACCCGACTACTGGAAAGCCAGACGGGCGACCGTGCATTATTCCATCGGCGAAACAGAAGAGCTGCATTTTCCCTGCGATTTTGAGCTTGTTTATGAAGTTCAGCATATACATGCGTGCCTGGACAGTAACAGGCTGACCAGTCCGGTCATGCGTGCTGACATCACTATAGACACAGTCTCTATGCTGGAATCGATACATAAAGAGTGGTCTTAATGACATAAAATATCGCTGTAGTTTATACGATGAAAACAGTGCGCATCTGCCTACAATTGATGAAAGCTGAGAATTAAGATGCGTCCTGGAATCTATTTCGCCGTTCTGTTCCAGGGCATCTTTTGCAACAACGTTGCCATCCCGCAAAAACCCGTCACGCCAGAGAAAATTAAACCGGCACCTATCACTCCTGAGAGCAAAAATAATCGGCTATCGAGGGTATATCCAGATACCACACCCAGCAGAACCAGTGAACCCGCCGTAATATGAACCTGTCTTATGACAGGCAACGGTTGTTTTTTATCTTCGACGGTCGGGAACGTGGCACTTTTCCACGCATTAATGCCTCCGGACATCAGGAAGACGTTTTCAGAGGTTGCCGCTTTTATAAGTGCATCAGCGTTACTGGTGGTTCTCATCCCTGCCTGACAGTGAAAAATCACAGGACGGGAGCCTGCGTTATCGACGCATTTACCCGCGGTGATGTCGGAAAGTGGCAGTGAGACCGCCTCCGGAATGTGTTCTCTGAGATAATCTGCACGTTCACGGATATCAATCAGCACGGCTCCTTGCGCAATAAGCTCACTGGCTTGCAACGGCGATATCGATTCAGACTTCATTTTAAATCCTCCGGGCAATAGATATCTTTTAGTGTGGAGACAACTTTTTTAACCGCATCGTCTTTTATGAAATAGTTCACCCGCTGAGCCACCTTTGAAGACTCAATCAGACCATCTTCTTTCATTTTCGCCAGGTGCTGAGAGGTGGCAGAAGGTGTCAGCCCACTTTGCTGGGCCAACTCCCCTGACGAGGTGCCGGGTTTTTCAATAAGGATGCAGAGGATTAAAAGGCGATTGCTGTTACTCATCGACTTCAGCAACGTTGTCGCCAGCGAAGCGCTTTCCTGCAACCGAACAAGCTGACTGTTTTTCATGTTTACTATTTTAGGATTCTCTAAATTAAGTAAATACTAAAATACAAGCAGGCGGGATGCAATGGCTAATTTTTGCCGATGACTGTTGAAGAGGCCTGACGGTAAGCACACAGCCTGCAACTGAATCGTCCGGCATCAGAAATGCACGGTCAGAAAAAGCCTTTACCGCCATATCACGGGTAAATTTATCGTTCTGATACCCCAGCATTAATCACATGTGATCTATCACCACTAAAGTAACGTACGACATTATCAAAGGCCGTTTTGAAGTAGAGCGCATAGCTGGCCTTCTCGACATAGCCCAGATGTGGCGTGCACAGCACATTTGGCATCTGCAGGTAAGGATGTTGCGCGTCGTACAACGGTTCATCGTCGTAAACATCCAGTGCCGCAAATCCGGGGCGCCCCAGTTTCAGGGCGTTTAACAATGCGCCTTTCGAAACGAGTTCAGCACGGCTGGTATTCACAAATAACGCATCCGTTTTCATCAGTGCAAGATCGGCCGCCGTGATATTACCTTCCGTCGACGCGACCAACCTTTGATGTACGGTTACCACATCGCTGGTGGCGAAAAACTGCGCCCGACTCTCCGGCACTATCCATCCGTCAGTACGGGCTTCTTCCTGTGCGCGAAGACTTCCCCATACCTGCACTCTCATCCCAAAAACGGCTGCAAAGGAAGCGAGACGTTTTCCTATTTTCCCATAGCCAAGAATGCCGATGAGCTGATTATTGACTGCAGAGCCTATTTCTGTTTGCCATCGTCCTTCGGCCATTGCATTCACCGAAGAGACTAATTTTCTGCGTGATGCCATGATCAGCAGCCAGGTTAATTCTGCAGGCGCGACCGGGGAACCGGTCCCTTCTACAATTGCCACACCCGCCATTGTACAGGCCTCAACATCGACATTCCTCGCCAGCTTACCCGTCTGGCTGATTAATTTAAGACGCGGTGTGCGTCGCAGAAAGGCTGCATCAACCACTGTTCTTTCCCTGATGAGTATCAATGCCTCTGCTGCAGAGAGATGGTGATCAGCCATTGAATCTTTAGTGAGGTCTCCCAGAGCCGAGCACAGGTATTTGTCGTTGTGCTGAAGAAAGTCACACTGCTGAGTAGCGAGCTGATAATCGTCTGGAATCACTATATGAATGGCCATCAATCATCCTCTTTGTGGGGTATTTTCGGAGAGCATTAACTTTAATCAAATAACGTTATGTCATACTAACGGCTTCCAGACTTTGTGCCATAGCGGATATTTAATTACATGATATGTGAGTTATTTCTGCAGGAGAGCAGATCCGTTTATCCTTATCGCGGGGCTTCCCGCATACCCTCTCCGGAACATTTCAGAACACTCGCTTTTCGAATCCGCGAGGGTTCAATGTTGTGTCCAGAGCTTATTGCATGTGGAGACGAGATTCCGTCAATGGAAGCGAAGTCATTACAGGATGTAAAGGAGGGATTGTGTCAACATCTTACAATCAGAAGGTAATGAAAAGTGAGGCTTAGCCGATAATGACAGACATCTGGAACGTGAACTTACGTCGTCAGTTATAATTTGAAAATGATAACATCAGAATATCAACCCGTTAATAATGTTAAGCAGGATTGAACATACAACTCTTATTAAACATACATTATATAATGTGATCAGGCTGATAATTTAAAAGTTGAAATGGGATGCTCTCATTTTTGTTCAATTTTCATTGTTTAGAATGTATATAGTTTATTAACCGGCTGAAAATTATGGATTTACAGGAATAAAATGAAACCTGTTGTGAAAAATGACGAGCCGCGTGAAGTTTTGCTACGGCGTATTAACAGCGGTGAGTTTCACCCGTTTTTTCAGCCTATCGTCTCACTGGAAGACCTGCGCGTGATGGGTTTTGAAATGCTCGCACGCCACATTTCCCCGCAAGGAACCGTTACGCCACCAGCAGACTTCATTCCTGCCATGGAACAAAACGGTCTGCTGGACGAGCTGATGCTCAGCCTGATAGCGCAAGGTTTCAAAACGGCAGCTGCATGGCCGGAACAGCAGTTTCTGTCGATGAATGTGTCACCCTCTCAGCTCAATGGCAGAGACCTGGCTGAAATGATCAGTCAAACTGCTAATCGATTTCAGTTTGATCTGACAAGATTAAAGATTGAGATAACCGAAACTGCCCTGTTAGATGACATCATAACAGCCCGTGCAGAGGTTGAAGCCTTGTCTGATATGGGCTGTACGATTGCGATGGATGACTTTGGGACAGGCTATTCCAGTCTTTCCTGGTTAATTCAATTACCCGTCAATACTCTTAAAATTGATAGCAGCTTTATTCGCTCCATGCTGGAAAAAAAGGATAGCCGAAAAATTATCTCCAGCGTAGTTGGGCTAGGCCAAAGCCTTGATATGGATGTGATCGCCGAAGGGGTTGAAACGGATGAACAGGCTGAAATGTTACGTGGAATTGGATGCCTGTATGCGCAGGGCTATCTGTTCGGCAAGCCGGTGACCGCGGCAGAAAGCCACCTGATGCTCGCCAGGGCGCCCGAAAAAGGTTTTCTTCGCCGGGTTGTGCGTCTTTCTCTTGACCAGCGGGCGCATCAGATATCATCAATGTACGCAGTTCCTGGTACCTCCATCTGCTTTCTTAACCCGGAGTTGATGATTGTTGATGCAAGCGACACCTTTGCTGAAAGGCTTGGCTGGGCCCCACAGGATGTTATTCACAAATACATTTATGAGGTGATACCCTCTCAGGCGGACAAGTTGCTCTGGCTGCAGGAATTCCGAATAAAAGGGCTACCCTACCCGCCATATGAAGTCGTACTGCCCGACGGTTCATCCGATCTTGTCATGGTTACGCGTGTTGAAGATGAAGCAAAGGACCTGTTAGGCTTCTGCGTTTTCGGTGTCAAACTAACGGGTCGTCACGGCAATGAAGCAAAATAGATTGCTGTCAGAATTACGAATCAGACAGCACTCATCACCTTATTGTCCGCTCCTTCTATCAATCAAAAATGTTTGATGCCAGTCATCCCGGCTCAGCGTAAAAACCATGCTTGCAGCCGCATCTGGCACATCATAGACATCGCGAATATGCCGAAGTCCGGCGTTAATCAAAACCTTTTGTGACGCCAGATGGTTTGCTCTCACCACTGCAGAGATTTCCGTGAGTTTTAACTCACTAAACCCATATCTGACTGCATATCGGGCAAACTCTGTCGCCAGCCCTTTTCCCCAGGATTCCGGCGAGAACCGATACCCCAGATTATTGATCGTGATATCGGCGAAGTTTCGGATGCTCAGCCCTCCGAAGCCTATGATTCTGTCAGGATCATCCCGAAGCGAAATAGCCCAATTGCCGAAACCCTGTGTTTCCCAGTGGCTTATTGAGCGAGACAAGACATCCCGTGCATGTTCAATATTCGGGTAAGGACCGGCTGGATTAAACACGTTCGTCGCAGGGTCACCATAAATCCTGAAAAGGTCGCCTGCATCTGCTTCGCTGACTGGACGAAGGGCTAACCGCATGACGTCTGGCTGCAAAAGAACCTCCTGTGTTCGTTAAAGAAACGGGCACAACTGATAATAAACACAGTAAAAGGTGCCGGTCACCCAGTCAATACGTCACCTGAACAACGTTGTGATAACGTGATAGCCGTTATTTCATTGTGCTTACGTCCCGGTAAGTCAAATTAACAGACGCCGCTACTGTTCACTATTAATCCTCTTTTTACCATCCGGACTTGTTTTAAGATCGCCGGCGATTAATGACTTAACTCAATCTAAAAAATATGACTAATCGGGCTGAAGATATCGTGATTTTTGTCGAAAACATAATGAGAAAATAAAAACATAAAGGGAGGAGTAATAGAAGATATTGCTCCTGCATGTTCATCACGCTCTCTGGCAAGCCAGCCGGGCTTAACGCTCCTGCCTGTTTCCCAGAGCAATGCACTTTAAGTAGTCTGGCAGCACTGGAACAACGATGAACCGATATATTTCAGGAAGCAGAGACGTCCGGAACGTGACCTATAGCATGATGAAGAGCCCACAAAGACGTGACGTCCCGACGGCGTCTGTTTTCACTACTGCGGGAAATGAAAAATGAGCATCGTTTATATACCTGCCCTCATTCCCTTACTGATGAAAAAAGAGAATGAGAAAGGAAGCCCACTGACAGAGGATGAAGTCCGCCACGTCCGGGATAACGCCACGTTTATCGAAGTGCCGCGTGATGTTGCTTTCACGATGGCCGAATGCCGGGGCTATTTTGATATCAATCCTGAGCATTGCTGGTCACAATGGTGCTCCTATCGGCGTGAGAATCTGTTGCCTGCTGCTGGCAACGTGTAACTGCATCGCAGTTCGACATCTGTTTACCGTTTTTAGCAGTCGGTCTCCGGCCGCATAGCGTAATTGTTCAACAGAATGACGCATCCGTCCGAGGCGGACCTGGGCCTCGACCGCCAGGCTTTCAGGTTGCTTTGGGTTTCACCCACCTCGCAAAGGCTTTCCCGTGCAGCGGTCTGGCTGATCAGTCGTAAACTGAGTGTTGAACACAAGGCGACGTTCGCGTCTGATTCATCGGATGGGCTGCAAGCTGAGAGGGTATAACGTTGTAGTCGTCCTTAAAAGATCAGGCTCATCCGACATACCCTTGTGATATTCTCTGCACTCTGGCGAAACCTGTCCTGTATATTATTCGCTGCGGAGGCATGATGACAGACTCAGATTCCATCAAATTAGCTATGCTGTTTCTTATTGCCTTCTGGATATATTACCTGAAAATTACACGCAGCTTTTCAGGACGATTTATCTATTTTGATAAAGAAAAAAAGATGTCTCATTACGCCTGTCAGTTTTTGGCACACCAGGAGACACGTCCGATCTTAGCGACGTTATTATTTCACTTAAAAAGTGTTTACAGGATCTTGAAAATAAAAATTATCATAGCGTGACATTTGAATCACACCTCATTACTGCAGAGATGATAGAATCTATTCAGCGCTTTACACAGGAACAGGGTTATTCATTTCAGAACGTCATGTTCTGCTACACCTCAAAATGGCAACGCGTTGTCATTCCACTTAAAACGGCCCTCTGCCGTTTCAACCTGAAATTTGCTAATCCGACAACCACAACGTTCACTGTCGTACTTGATCGAAGCCCAGCTTCCGGCTTTGATAATATTTATATCGGTAAGTGACATTATTCCTGATACAGCATGAGAGAGCGTAGTCTGGGTTTCAGAAGCGTAACACGTAAACAGATCAGCATTGAATCCAGTGCGTTACACTCCGGATAGCTCTCATCCTTTACTGCGGAGCAAAATGGATTGTCATACTGTCCTTCTGGAATGGGCGGCCCACGGGGAAAGTATTGTTATCTACTGCCTGATTAATGGCTTCAGTAGCCGCAACGCACAGATCCGGATCGCCGCCCACCACATTTATCTTTACCGAATGATCACGTTGCGCCAGCTTAATTCTTATGTCACATGTTTTACCGCGATAAGTATCTGCATCGAAGAAGCGATGCTGTATTGATGTTGAGGCCTGGCATATCCAAAGCATCACCTCGCGTTGTTGCGTTTGCTGAGGTGTCTGAGCTTCACACTGTGATTTAATCTCTGATGCGTCTGGAGACTTAATTCCCTTATGATTGATAGGGTTTGTCCGTGTATTGCATCCGGAAAGGACCAGTGCGAATGTTAAAACAACAATTTTTTTCATCATGGCTTCCCTGTCGATTTTCCTGATTTGTATCATTAATAGTGCAATTGAGTAGACACCGCCAATAGACTCTCTTCAAAGCAAATACCACGATCTCCACACCGGCAACCCGACAAAGTCTATAAAACCTGTACGGAAATTCATACAGCCATTCACGCCCTCTTTGCAAATCACATCCGCTACCGTTACTCTATACGAAACGTATACACTTCATATAAGGCTTGTATGGGTATCGTAAAAATTTCCGATCTGATGCATGAGAATCTCCGCATCGCCAGCCAGGCGATGAGCCGCTCGATCAATGCCCAGGCAGAACACTGGCTTAAGCTTGGCATGCTGGCTGAACTCTATCCGCAGCAGACTCAACACCAACTGGCGCAAATGCTGATCCGGCTTGAACTGGAAGGCAGCGCTGATATTCGCAGTATGCTCCCAAAAGAGAGCCTCATCCCACAAGGAGACGTGTCATGAACACCGTTAAAATACATACCGCAGCGGAAATTGAAATGGCGCGCGCAGCCGGACAGGCTGCTGCTCAGGTACTGGCAATGATCACGCCTCATGTGCGTCCCGGTATCACCACGGAAGAACTGGATGATATCTGCCACGACTTCATTGTGAATGAACTTAAGGTCACACCCGCGAACATTGGCTATCACGGCTATACCCGCACCACCTGCACATCGGTTAATCATGTGGTATGCCACGGTATTCCGGCCAGTAAGACGCTTAAGGATGGCGATATTGTGAATATCGATGTGGCGGTCATCAAAGATGGCTGGTACGGCGATACCAGCCGCATGTACTTTGTCGGCACCCCATCAGTCCGGGCCAAACGTCTGGTTGAGATCACCTATCAGTCGATGGTTGCGGGTATTAAAACAGTTCGTCCTGGCGCGACGCTAGGTGATGTGGGTGCAGCAATTCAGCGCGTTGCGGAAGCCGCAGGTTTCTCGGTGGTGCGTGAATATTGCGGTCACGGCGTCGGGGAGATTTACCACACCGATCCGCAGGTGCTGCACTACGGCACACCCGGTGAAGGGATGCCATTGAAAGCTGGCATGATTTTCACCATTGAACCGATGATCAACGCCGGTAAAGCAGGCACCAGCGTGCTGTCAGATGGATGGACGGTGGTCACGAAAGATCGCTCGCTTTCCGCGCAATGGGAACACACCGTCGCAGTGACTGAAGAAGGTTTTGATCTGCTGACGCCGTGGCCTGAAGGCACCGGCGACTATCCCGCAATTTAATCCCCCTGCCTGAGACACTGTCTCAGGCAGTGTTCTCTATCTGCTTCTGACTTCATCCAGCGTTTCCAGCGTGCCCGAATGCCAGACCTGTATGTTATTGCGACCGGCGCGCTTAACCTGATAAAGCGCTTCATCAGCGCATCTCAGCCATTGATGGATTGATTCCGCATCACTTGCCGGTGCAATTCCAATACTCACCGAGCACTGAAAAGTGGGAGACGCTGGCAGCCGCAGCAGCGCAATGCCCTGTTTAATCTGCTCTGCCAGCAGCGTAATGCTGGCTTCGTCTGCATCCCGCACAATGACGCATAACTCATCACCCCCGAAACGGGCAGGAATATCTTTCAGTCCGACGCTATTACGAAGCAGTGCCGAGATCTCTGCCAGTAGAAAGTCACCAGCCTCATGCCCAAAGGTGTCATTCACCTGCTTGAAATGATCAACGTCCAGCAGCATTAGCCAGGCTTTACCCTCACCTCGCTGGGTGCGCAAAAACTCACTTTCCAGACGCTGCTCAAACAGACGTCGATTTGGGATTTTCAGCCCGGGATCCATCAGTGCAATACGTTCCAGCTCGCGGTTCTTTTTGCGCAGACTCAGGGTCAGATTATGTGACACCACGCTGAGTGCCAGCAGATATCCGCTGGCCAGCGGCAAGGTCAGCCAGACGGTACGGGTACTGAAATTAAGCAGAATGGGCGCCTTTTCCACCAGCCAGGCCAGCATGAAGGTAAACAGAAAAGCCTTTATTGCGGATTTCAGCTGAACCCAGCCCCCAGCCGAATAGCGATCGGAGATCAGCACCGCCATGATAATAATTGAGGGCAACGGGCTGAGCGCCATGTTTGCAACCCAGAATCCGCCAAAGGCGGCATCCAGCGTTAAACTTTTGCGTTCAAATCCAGTGGGGTCGCGGGATCGCAACGCCAGTCGGTACGCTGCATAAGGCCAGACAAACGCATTAGTAAACAATAAGGCGCAGAGCTGCGGGCACATTCCCATCTCCATCAGGACAGAAAGAATGGGCAGAAAACAAAGAAAGGTACCAAGCTGGCGCATCATAAACATTCGCCGGACAAATCGCGTCGAACGTCGCTTCAGTTGTACATCATCGGGGGTGTAATAATTCATACGCGTACTGAAGCAGTTACAGGTCAGGTAAGTTTATCGGTAAATGAAGAAAAATTGTGAATTATTTGCAGATTATTCTTATTGCCTGTACGCGAGTTAATTAAAAGGTGTAATTAACTTACGGGACTGGAAACAGCGGTGAGAGATTGCCACGCGTCGTGAATAACGCGCGGCATCTCTGATGCAGATTATCTGCGGCCTTTAACGATTGAGGCAGACCAGTTGAAATCGCTGACTTCACTGGCGGTCAATGAAGAGGGCTTCTTTTTACGAAGCGGCTTTTTCTGCGCTTTTAGCGCCAGCGCTTTTTCCTTCTCCAGTTTACTGGTCATGACGATCTGACGTGCTTCACTATTAAATTCTTTTTCTTTCTTACTATCAGGCTCTTTACCGGTTCGTTGACGGTACTTCTCTGCAAGTCCGTTGTAGGTTTGCTCGACGGCCAGACGTTCATCAGCGTTGAACTGATCAATGGAAATCATCTTCTTATCGTTCATAGCGGCATGTCCTGTGGCGAGTTATTCAGGCAAGTGTACCGCATTTGCCGTTCGTTAATGCAGGGAATGGCATTAATCCGTCGACGTGATAGTTTCATGAGCCTTCCGGCAGGACAAATACGCCTGATCCTATTCGTAAGCCTGACTCAATCAGGTTTCTCTCTTAATATTAAACTAATGTTCATCAGGTTTAATGGTAGTGACCACGTACCGCCAGAGAGCAGAACCAATGATAAGAGAGACCGATCGCCTGTCACAGGCATTATTACGGCGGCATGGGATTGGCATTAAACAGAAACGCATACACTTCAGAGGCAGAGATCTGCTGTTTCAGTTGCATAACGCCCGCTATGATGTTTTCAATGGTGACCGCTGTATTGCGACTGTAGAAACTAACAATATCAACGAAGCCATTAAGCAGTTTAAAGCGCTGGATAACCCTGATGAGAAATAACCCTGCCTGATCATGACCTGTTTCAGAGGGATCACGCCGTCAGAAACGTGTGCGTTGTGGTGCAGGATAATCAGGATGGTCGAAGTTTCGAGGGTCTGTAAGAAGGTATATGGCGTGCAGCACCCGATAACGCCATTGCAGCCCTGCAGCACGATCAGCCGATGCGGCTTGAAAATGAATGCCGCACAATCGTTTGCAACGAAATCAATGGAAAGCAGCCTGTTGCGCCTGTCTACCCGATAAGCCGGAGAGTGTTCATCCGGTTCAACCCCAAATTTAGTGTTAATTCAACCGGTGCTGATTAGAATAAAGCAAACTCCCCGAATACAGGTTTCTGATGAAAATCACCATTCACAAAGAAGATGAGCTGTTTATGCAAAACTTCTTTGATGCACCCTGCCACACTCTCGAAACAGAATCGCCGCAGGCTCAAAAAATTCAGCAATCTCTTCAGCTGGCCATTCAGCAAAAAGGTGCAGAGGCCTATGGCGACTGGAAACGTAGCCTGACATTTCTGCTGCTGTTTCTCTTTCTGTATGCTGCGCTGGGTGCTTCATTGACGCTTGATCTCAGCGCCCCGGGCACGGGCCATAAAAGTATTGCCTATGCGCTGGAAGCGATTCCGGTACTTATCGCCTTCTCCGGTTTCTTCATCTCTATTCTCTATCTTTTCCTGACTCGCGCCAGTGCGCGTAAACAGCGTAATTGGGAAAAGACGATTCTGGTGCTGGAGAAATACGCCATCGGAAACCTGTTCAAGGTGACACACAGCCAGGGTGGCGGCACCAGCAATTATTCCGTGCCTAATCTCTCCATTTCACTGGCGATGTTTATCTGTGTAACCTGGCTGGTGATTTATAACTATCTTACATTCACCACCAGCGGTGTATTCGGTAGTGTGATTTCGCTGTTCATCAGCACCATGGTGTATGTGATTCTGGATATTCAGTTGCTTAAGCCTTTCATCCATGTGATGGATAAAGAGGAATCAGAAAAGCGTGACGCGGATAAAGAACAGGATTAACCAGGATCTTCTGCGGTGTCAGAATACCCGGCCACTGTGAGCCGGGTATTTTTTTGCCACAAACTGGCCATTGTTACTGGCAGGCCCATTTTTGCAGCGAATTCAATGAAACGCGAAACGAACACAACCTTTGTATGTTGTAACTATATGACGGCCTTATTATACCCCATTTAGCGCTGACGAATCTCCGCCAGAAAGCCCGCTTTGATAGCGGGCCTGCCGTCATTACCAGTGAGTTTTCTGCATATCGATAACGAAACGGTATTTCACGTCACCAATCAGCATACGTTCAAAGGCTTTTTCAACGTCGTCACCGGTGATCATCTCAACGTCAGCCGTGATGTTGTGCTGACCGCAGAAGTCGAGCATCTGCTGCGTCTCCTTAATGCTGCCAATTGAGGTGCCGCTAATACTCAGGCGGCGAAACACCATTGGGGTGACATTCGGTGACTTATGCGGTTGATCGGGGATGCCGACCAGCACCAGCTGACCATTAGTTTTCAGCGCATTGAGGTAAGGATCGAGATCATGAGCCGCAGCCACACAGTCCAGAATGATATCCAGGGAGGCCTGACACGCTGCCATTTGTGCCGTGTCTCGCGAGATGACCACGTTTTTAGCACCCAGACGGCGCGCATCCGCCCCTTTTGCAGGAGAAGTGGTAAACAGAGTGACTTCTGCACCCAATGCGCTGGCGAGCTTAACCGCCATGTGTCCCAGTCCGCCAAGGCCGATAACACCTACGCGGTCGCCTGCTTTAACATTAAAATGCTGCAACGGTGACCAGACAGTCACACCTGCACACAACAGCGGTGCCACAGCGCTCAGCGCCAGATTGTTGGGTACCGTCACCACAAAATGCTGGTTGACAATGACATGCTGCGCATACCCGCCAAAGGTGGTATTGCCAGTGTATTTGTCGGTGCCGTTATAGGTTGGTGTGAAGCCCGCTTCACAATATTGCTCTTCCTGCTGCTGGCAAAAATGGCATTCACGGCATGAATCGACCATAACACCCACGCCTACGGTATCTCCGACAGAAAAGCGTGTGACATTGTCACCTTTATCCACCACGCGTCCTACAATCTCATGACCGGGAACCAGTGGATAGCGGCTCACGCCCCATTCATTCCGTGCCATATGAAGGTCAGAATGACAGACGCCACAATACAGGATTTCGATTTTGACATCGTCAGCCTGCACGTCACGTAACTCAATCTGACCCGCCTTTAACGGTTGATCTGACTGGGTGGCTACCAGCGCGTTAATTTTCATCTGTTGCCTCTTCTCATCTGATGGTCGTAAAGAAAGCGGCCCACTATAGACATGCAGGAACCTGTTTGGTAGTAGTTACCTTTTGGTTACCATGAATGTGAGGAGAGACTGTGCCGGTCTGGGTTGAAGGAAAACTTTATTTTTATGCGGACTCACCACCACGTCGCCTGCTTGAGCTCTTTTCCGTGAAATGGAGCACGATGGTGCTGCATGCGCTTTATCACTGGCCGGAAAATCGGGCGCGCACAGGGGAACTGGAGCGCAGCCTGCAGGGAATTTCAAAGAAGATGCTGATTCAGACGCTGCGCGAGCTTGAGCAGCGCGGGCTGGTGTCGCGTCATGTCTGGCAGGTTGTCCCGCCGAAAGTGGAGTACAGCCTTACACCACTCGGCCATACCTTTGCAGAACCGATTGAGCAGATGTATGAATGGGGTCTGGAGAATCAGGCTGCGCTGGATGAAATGGAAAATCATGCGCGCAGCCATCAGGAGAGTGGCGGAGATGACCGCCAGTGATGCACGTTACGGATTAATCGAACGGGAATTCGCGCGCCAGCACGCGCGCAATCACATTTAGCGCGCCTTCGTCGTTGTTGCTCTGTGTCTGATAGTGCGCCACGGCGGCGACAGCCTCAGCAGCATTTGCCATCGAGAAGCTATAGCAGGCCTGACGCAGCATCTCAATGTCATTGGCGCTGTCACCAATCGCCAGCACTTCACAGTCACTGATGCCCCACTTTTCCTGTAGTAGCGCAATGCCGTGTGCTTTATGGCAACCGGGAATGATGAGATCGATAAAGCCAAAGCCGCTGGAGACCGGATGCATAATGTTTTCCAGCTCGCCAAGTGTGGCGTGCAGTCTTTGCAGCAGTGCATTTACGCCTTCGTGCTCCAGCTTCAGCGAGAACTTGAAAATGGTGTCGTCGATGGCATAAAGGTCATCACGCTTTTCGAGTCGGTGATAATGGTTTGCCAGTTGCGCCATCATCTCGTCTGAAGCGGATGCATGCACATACGCACCATTACGTCCGCAGACCACAACCGCGATGTCGGGTTCATGCGCCAGGATATCGAGGATCTTATGCACTTTCTCCTGCGCTAACTCGCCGCAGAAAATCTCTTCATTGCAGTCCGAAACCCACGCACCATTTTCTGCCACAAACGCGATTTCATCTTTAATGTCGGGAAAATAGCGCTGGAGCTGGTAGTACTGATTCCCGCTCGCCACCACAAAACGAATGCCCTTCTGCTTCAGCAGCGCATACTGACGTGAAAACCGCTGGACGTTGTACTGCTTATTATCGTCCAGAAAGGTGCCGTCCATATCCACCGCAATCATCTTAACCGCCATTTCGCCTGCCCCTTTACGTTCGCCGTTCTGTCCTTTCGGCTGATTGATTTGATTCATAAAGCTTACTCGCTGTGTGGATTAATGAGAATGCAAATAGTGACATTGCTAACGGATTTCAGAGCGTTCCGGTTCATCAGTTGTGTTAGCGCGCACGGTTTATGTCGTTAAAAGAATGTTAAGCTCAACGACAAATTACGAATGAAGATTATTTAAATTACATTCGAAACTCAACCATGACGATAAAGGAGCAGAATATGATCCGTGATGAAACCCTGGCTACGCCATTACCTGACGACGTCAAAACCGCTATCCGCAAAATGAAACAGCAGTTACGTCAACAAATCGGCGATGTTGATGCTCTGTTCAAACAGGTCTGCGACAACATCACCACTGCCATTGCGCAGGCAAAAACAGAGGAAGCGCAAACCGGCACGGCCTGGCCGGTCGTGCCAATGCAGGACATTACTGAAGGAAAGGTTTCAGATGAAACCCGGTTGCTGATTAAACGTCGCGGTTGTGTGGTGATTAAGCAGCATTTTGCACGAAATCAGGCTCTGGCCTGGGATAAGTCGATGCTCGACTATCTGGATCACAATCATTTTGATGAACAGTATCGTGGGCCCGGTGATGACTTTTTTGGCACCCTGGCTGCCTCCCGCCCTGAAATCTATCCCATCTACTGGTCGCAGGCGCAAATGCAGGCGCGGCAGAGCCCGGCAATGGCAGAGGCACAATCTTTTCTTAACCGGCTATGGACGTTTAATTCCCAGGGCAAGCAGTGGTTTGATCCGGATGTCAGCGTTATCTATCCCGATCGCATCCGTCGTCGCTTGCCGGGTACAACCTCTAAAGGCCTGGGTGCCCACACCGATTCAGGAGCACTTGAACGCTGGTTGCTGCCCGCTTATCAGCAGGTTTTCAGTAAGCTGTTCCACGGTGAATTTGCCGCATACGATCCCTGGGACGCGGCTCACCGTACCGACGTAAACGAATATGATCTGCCAGGCACCACCAAATGTTCTGTGTTTCGCACCTTTCAGGGCTGGACCGCGCTCTCCGATATGATCCCCGGCCAGGGCCTGTTGCATGTGGTGCCGGTGCCGCAGGCGATGGCTTACGTTTTGCTGCGTCCGCTGCTTTCGGATGTGCCTGAAGATGAGTTGTGCGGTGTGGCGCCGGGTCGGGTATTGCCCGTGAATGAACAGTGGCATCCGCACCTGATTGCCGGGCTCTGTTCAATACCGGCTCTTGAGGCGGGTGATTCCGTGTGGTGGCACTGTGATGTGATTCACGCTGTTGCACCGGTTGAGAACCAACAAGGCTGGGGCAACGTGATGTATATCCCCGCAGCACCGATGTGTGAGAAAAACCGCGCTTATGCCCGTCGTGTTGCAGAGGCGCTGGAGCAGGGACGTTCACCGGCCGATTTCCCGCCTGAAGACTATGAAGCAGAATGGGAGCAACGTTTCATGCCGGAAGATCTCAACCTCAATGGCCGACGGTCTCTGAATTTAGCCTGACGCAACCCCGCGTCGCGCACCGGCGCGGGATAATCCCTGTTACACTGCCTCTTTTATTTAACGGCGAAGCGCGATTATGAACCCGCGACATCATCAGATCATTCAATTAGTTAATGACAGGGGCAGCGTAACTGTCAGTGAACTGGCGCAGCATACCGGAGTTTCGGAAGTGACGGTGCGCCAGGATCTGACACTGCTGGAACGTGATCGGCTGCTTCGCCGGGTTCATGGCTCTGCGCTGGCACTGGATAGCGATAACGTCGGCACCCGCATGAATACCCGTTATTCTACCAAGCAGGCGCTGGCACGACATGCGGCCAGCCTGGTGCAGGCGGGTGAGTCGGTTTTCATCGAAGGGGGCAGTACCAATGCGCTGCTGGCGCGGGCGCTGGCCGATCGTGCGGACCTTACGCTGATTACCGTCAGCCACTATATTGCCCAGCTTCTGCGTGAGGCTGCCTGTGAAGTGATTGTGCTTGGCGGATTATTGCAGAAAAGCAGTGAATCCGTTGTGGGTCCGCTGACGCGTTATTCCATTCAGCAGGTCCATTTTCACAAAGCGTTTGTTGGTGTGGATGGCTGGCATCCGGAGACGGGTTTCACCGGCCGCAATATGCTGCGCTGTGATGTGGTAGATGCAGTGCTGGCGAAAGGCGCTGAAAGCTATGCGCTGACTGACGCGTCTAAATTTGGTCAGATTCACCCCTATCCGCTCTCATCCGGCTTTCAGGTCGGGCATGTAATTACTGATGAGACACTGGATTCCGCGACGGTCGTGCAACTCAGCGAACAGGGGATCGAGGTGATACAGATCGCGACAGGTTAAGCCGACCAGGGGCCTTTAGTCACGGAGTCCCGCATCATCAGGCTGGCCGTGAAAGGCGCCTGAGTCTGCCAGTCACCCCCGTCCAGCATGGTTACCAGCCGGTTGATCGTCTCGTCGATCATTTCTGTGACCGGTAGCTTCATACTCGATAATGACGGCGTGATATAGGGTGCCAGCGGGATATCATCAAAGCCTATTACCGAGACCTGATCGGGTACTGCAATGTTGCACTCGGTCAGGCGTTTGATTGCACCAATCGCCATCTCATCATTACTCGCCACCAGCGCAGTAAATGACACGTTGCGCTCAAGGAGCGTGTCGACGGCTGCCATACCGCTCTGCGCCGTCCATTTACCCGCCACAATATGGCGGTCGTCAGCGTTAAGGCCCTTTGCCGCCAGCGCAGCACGATAACCGTTAAGGCGCTCAACGCCGGTCGGGGAATCCTGCGAACCGGTAATAAATGCGATATCGCGGTGTCCCTGGTTCAGCAGATAGCCCACGGCCGTGGCACTGCTGGCGTGCTGATCGCTGTAAATGCAGTAGCTGTGGTTGACGCGCAGCCGCCGGTTAATAACCAGAATGGGCTGTTTGTGGCTGGAGATAATCGCATCCAGCGCGTCAATGCTGAGGAAGCGCGGATAGATGATGATGCCGTCACAGCGCAGATCGAGCAGAAACTGAATGGCCGCCTCTTCCTGCCTGGCGGTGTGCTTGCCGTCCGCCAGAATCAGCTGACGGCCCTGCTGCTCCATCATGCGTGCGGAGTGGGCCATTAACTCAGTAAAGTAGCTGCCGCTGTAAAGCGTGTTGGTGATGACCAGTCCGATTGTCTGAGACGTTTTTGTCGCCAGATTGCGGGCCAGCAAATTAGGCCGATACCCGGTTTCTGCAATCGCCTTCAACACCCTTTCACGTTTTTCCTGTCCGACGTAGCCATTACCGGAGAGCACACGTGACACTGTCGCTTTTGAAACGCCCGCCTTAATTGCTACTTCCTGAATCGTTGTCAATGTGATGCTCCTTTGCTACGTCGTCCTGCAGTCTACCTAAGCCTCTCAATATTGGAAATATTTACCCGGTATGTATACGCACATCATCACATTTAGCAGGTGATGCACTTCACAAAATAGAAATCTGCCCGATTTATACTCTTGTCGCCGAACGTAAAGACCTTCATGATTTTGTGAAACCGGTTTCCTATTTGTCTGCTTGCAGGCATTAAAAACATAAAAATTTTGACCGATTTACCCTACAGAGAAGAGCGATCATGCCCATGAACTATGCCGAGGTGTCACGCGCCATTGTCGATGCGCTTGGCGGCCTCACCAATATCGAAGCCGTCACTCACTGCATGACCCGCCTGCGTTTTATCCTGAAGGATCAAACACAGGTCGACTATCCACGTCTTAAAGCCATCACAGGTGTCATGGGCGTGGTACACAACGATACCCAGTGCCAGGTGATCATCGGGAATAACGTATCGCAGGCTTACCAGGCGTTGCTGGAACTGGGATCGCCCGGCGCAGCTTCGACTGTGCCGGTGAAACGCAAAATTACCCTGAGAAGTATTGGCGCAGGCATTCTGGATGCGCTGGTGGGCACCATGTCGCCATTGATCCCAGCCATTATTGGTGGGTCCATGGTGAAACTGCTGGCGATGATTCTTGATATGGCGGGCGTGTTTGAAAAAGGTTCATCAACGCTGGTGATCCTCAACGTCATTGGCGACGGGGCATTCTTCTTCCTGCCGATCATGGTTGCCGCCTCAGCGGCGCTGAAGTTCAAAACTAATATGTCGCTGGCGATTGCCATTGCCGGCGTTCTGGTCCATCCCAATTTTGTTGAGCTGATGGCAAAAGCGGCGCAGGGCCAGCCGGTCGAGTTCGCTTTCATTCCGGTCACCGCGGTGAAATATACCTATACGGTGATCCCGGCGCTGGTGATGACGTGGATCCTGTCACACATTGAGCGAGGCGTGGATCGCATCACCCCTGCGGTCACTAAAAACTTCCTGAAACCGATGCTGATTGTGCTGATTGCAGCACCCATTGCGATTGTGCTGATTGGCCCGATTGGTATCTGGATCGGCAGCGGCATCTCCGCGCTGGTCTACACCGTGCATGGTTATCTTGGCTGGCTTTCTGTTGCGATTATGGGCGCTATCTGGCCGCTGCTGGTGATGACCGGTATGCACCGGGTTTTCACACCAACCATTATCCAGACCATTGCCGAAACCGGCAAAGAAGGCATGGTGATGCCGTCAGAGATCGGCGCCAATCTGTCTCTGGGCGGATCGTCGCTGGCGGTGGCGTTCCGCACTAAAAACCGTGAACTGCGCCAGACCGCACTGGCGGCAGCGGCATCAGCCATTATCGCAGGGATTTCAGAACCGGCGCTGTATGGCGTTGCAGTGCGCCTGAAACGCCCACTGATCGCCTGTCTGATCAGTGGTTTTATCTGTGGCGCGGTTGCGGGCATTGGCGGGCTGGCCAGCCACTCGATGGCCTCACCCGGCCTCTTTACCAGCGTACAGTTCTTCGATCCCACCAATCCCATGAGTATTGTCTGGGTCGGTGCGGTCATGGTGCTCTCGGTGGTGTTGTCATTCGTGCTGACGCTACTGTTAGGCTTCGAGGATATTCCTGAGACAGAACCCGAAAGCGCTGCGCAACCTGCGCCTGCTACCGAACGCGCTAACGCGATCAATAGCCATTAGGAAAAGGGTCAGGCTGACCCAAAAAAGAGGATTGCATGTCTGATTCAAGGTTCCCGCAAGGGTTTTTATGGGGCGGCGCGCTGGCCGCTAACCAGAGTGAAGGTGGTTTTCGTGAGGGCGGAAAGGGCTTAACCACCGTCGATATGATCCCGCATGGCCCAAACCGGATGCCGGTTAAACTGGGTCTGGAAAAACGTTTTGCCCTGCGTGACGACGAGTTCTACCCCAGTCATGACGCTATCGATTTCTATCACCGCTATCCGGAAGATATTGCGCTGATGGCCGAAATGGGGTTCAGCGTGTTCCGCACCTCAATTGCCTGGAGCCGGCTCTATCCTAACGGTGACGAACTGACGCCTAATCCGGAAGGCATTGCGTTTTATCGTGCGGTCTTCGAAGAGTGCCGGAAATACAATATCGAACCGCTGGTCACGCTTTGCCATTTTGATGTCCCGATGCATCTGGTCACGGAATATGGCTCATGGCGCAATCGCAAAATGGTCGATTTTTTTGCCCGTTACGCACGAAGCTGTTTCGAGGCGTTTGATGGACTGGTGAAATACTGGCTGACCTTCAACGAGATCAATATCCTGCTGCACAGTCCGTTTTCCGGGGCTGGCCTGGTCTTTGAACCCGGCGAGAATAGAGACCAGGTAAAATATCAGGCGGCACATCATGAACTGGTTGCCAGCGCGCTGGTTACGCGAATCGCGCATGAAGTGAATCCGGTCAATCAGGTCGGCTGCATGCTGGCCGGCGGCAATTTCTATCCCTGGTCGAGCAAACCGGAAGATGTCTGGGCTGCACTGGAGAAAGACCGCGAAAACCTCTTTTTTATAGATGTGCAGGCGCGCGGTGCCTATCCGGCTTACGCTGCCCGCGTGTTCCGTGAAAAAGGGGTGACGCTGGAGATCGCTGACGGTGATGCCGACATTCTGAAAAACAGCGTCGATTTTGTCTCATTCAGTTACTACGCTTCGCGCTGCGCGTCGGCAGAAATGAACGAGCAGAACAGTAGCGCCGCCAACGTGGTGAAATCCCTGACTAATCCCCATGTGCCACGCAGTGACTGGGGCTGGGGCATCGATCCGCTGGGGTTACGTATCACGATGAACATGATGTATGACCGCTATCAGAAGCCTCTCTTCCTGGTGGAGAATGGCCTGGGCGCACGCGATGAAGTCGACGCGAATGGCGAGATTAATGACGATTACCGCATCAGCTATCTGCGTGAACATATCCGCGCGATGGGCGACGCCATTGAAGATGGCGTGCCGGTGATGGGTTATACCAGCTGGGGCTGTATCGATCTGGTTGCCGCCTCGACCGGCGAAATGAGCAAGCGCTACGGTTTCGTCTACGTAGACCGCGACGATCTGGGTAACGGCACGCTGGCGCGTACGCGAAAAAAATCATTCTGGTGGTATAAGAAAGTGATTGCCAGTAATGGCGCAGATCTTGAGTGACACTGTCACTTAAAAAGCACATCTGAATGCACTGTCGCGTAGCAAACGTGCCTGAGCATAACACTGACGCATCCGTTGTGCTCAGGCACTAATTATCGTATAACGAATGTCTCCGAGGGGTGTCCTGTCATGGGCTGAGATGGCGAAAGCCGAACCCTTTGAACCTGATCTGGGTCATGCCAGCGAAGGGACGGGTCGGCAGATTTTCTGTCTCATTTCCTGCACTATCCCCTGTTCCAGACCGTATGCCCGGATCTCCCTTTTAATGGAGATCCCATGTCACATCCGCTTTTCGAGACCGGTTTCTATGGTCGTCTGCGCCAGCAGGCGGGCACGCAATGGCACGCCTATGTAAGGCACGATTTTGTGCAGCAACTCGGTCAGGGTACGCTGCCTCCTGCCGCCTTCCGTCACTATCTCACCCAGGATTATCTGTTCCTGCTCCACTTCGCCCGTGCCTGGGGTCTGCTGATCAGCAAACTCTCTGAGCCTGACGCTCTACGACGCGCTACGGCATCACTTAACGCGATTATCGGTGAACTGCCGCTGCACCTCGCTTACTGCCAGCAATGGGGCATCAGCGAGGCAACAATGGCACGCGAACCCGAAGCAGCGGAAACGCTCAATTACACCCGTTATGTGCTGGATGCCGGTCACACCGGCGATGCACTGGAGCTCATAACGGCGCTGATGCCCTGTGTTGCCGGTTACGCTGAAATCGGCCTGACTTTGCTGGATGATCCTGCGACGCGCATTGAGGGCAACCCTTACGCCGAATGGATTGAAAATTACGGCGATGAAGCCTATCTGGCCGGGGTAGGCTCGTCACTGATACTTTTTGAAACGCTGGCTCAGCAGCGCGCCGGAGAACAACGTTTTGATCGGCTGGCGGAGATTTTCACCACTGCGACCCGGCTGGAAGCGGCATTCTGGCAAATGGGGATAGATCACGCTGCCGATCTTCGGGTCAGACCATGAGCCAGCTGTGCAATGCCACACCGCCAGGTATTTCAGTTCGCCAGCTCAGCCTTACGCTGGGTCAGCAACAACTTTTCAGTCAGCTTGATCTGGAGATCGCCGGGGGTAAATTTACGGCGTTACTGGGTGCCAGCGGTGCAGGCAAAAGCAGCCTGATGCGTGTCATTGCCGGTCTTAGGCCACCCAGTTCGGGACAGATTAGCGGCAGCGATGGCCTTCCGCTGACCGGACGCATCGCCTGGATGGGGCAACAGGATTTGCTCTATCCGTGGCTGACGATTGAGCAAAATGTCTGCCTGGCCAGTCGGCTGAAAGGCGAGAAAGCCGATCGCGACTGGGCGCAGTATCTGCTGGCAAGGGTTGGGCTGAGCCAGAGCGCCCGCGCGCGCCCCGCTACACTCTCCGGCGGGATGCGTCAGCGCGCTGCGCTGGCCCGCACTCTCTACACGCGTCAGCCTGTTGTGTTAATGGATGAGCCATTCTCCGCGCTGGATGCATTGACCCGTCATGAGATTCAGATGCTGGCGGCGGAGGTGCTGGTCGGTCACACGGTGCTGCTGATCACCCACGATGCCGCCGAAGCCTGTCGTCTCAGTCATCACCTGCTGGTGATCGGTGCGGCGGGAATCGAAGCCTCTCCACCACTACAGGGCCTGCCGCCAAGGGCAGCCGATGACGCCGGCTTAATACGAAGTCAGGCCGCACTGTTGAAACAGCTAAGCGGAATAGCCAGATGAGCACACGTTTCGTCCGTTTGCGTCGTGGAATTACGCTGTTTGCCGGTCTGATTGCAGCATGGTGGCTGGCCACGCTGACCTGCATTCCCGCCTTTCTGCTGCCCTCGCCCGCTGCAGTCGCTATTGCGCTGTGGCAGAACGCTGACTATCTCAGCTATCACACTCTGATTACCCTGACCGAGATCCTCAGCGGCATGGCGCTCGGCGTGCTGCTGGGTGGTGTGCTGGCGCTGGGCATGACCTATTCACCGTGGTTACAGCGCTGGATGATGCCGCTGGTGATCACCAGCCAGGCGATTCCGGTATTTGCGCTGGCTCCGCTGCTGGTTCTCTGGTTTGGCTTTGGCATGAGCGCCAAAGTCGCGATGGCCGTGCTGGTGATCTTCTTCCCGGTAACCTCCAGCTTTTTTGATGGCCTGCGCCGCGTTACGCCCGGCTACCTTGACCTGGCTCGCACTATGGGCGCTTCCCCTTCAGCACAACTGCGCCATGTCAGGCTGCCAGCGGCGCTGCCTGCGCTGGGTTCAGGGTTACGGATGGCGGCGGCCGTCGCGCCGATAGGGGCAATTATCGGCGAATGGGTCGGCTCAGCGGAAGGGCTGGGTTTCGTGATGCTGAATGCCAATGCCCGGATGCAGAGCGACCTCTGTTTCGCTGCCCTGTTCATTCTGGTGCTGATGACCCTCGCCCTGTGGCTGACTATCGATCGCCTGCTGCGCCGCCTGATTAGCTGGGCTCCTGAGACAATTTGATGACCCTTAAAATGAGAAATCCCATGACTAAACTGCCCCTGTTAACCCTGCTCTTCAGCGCCACCTTAACCACTCAGGTTCAGGCGATGGAAAAACTGACGCTGGTACTCGACTGGTATATCAATCCCGATCACGCGCCCATTATGGTGGCGCAGCAGACCGGCGCGTTTGCCGCTGAAGGACTGGAGGTAAATATCGTGCCGCCTTCCGATCCGGCCCTGCCGCCACGTCTGGTCGCGGCAAAGCAGGCGGACTTAGCCATTACCTATCAGCCTCAGCTGCATTTCTTCGCCGATCAGGGATTGCCACTGATGCGGGTGGGCACGTTGATTGACACGCCATTGAACACACTGATGACGTTAGACAAAACGGTGAAAAAACCGGCGGATTTAAAAGGTAAACGCATCGGCTATTCAGTGAGTGGCATTGAGCAGGCGACGCTGGCGACCATGCTGGCCCATGACGGCGTCAAAGCCGATCAGGTCAAATTGATTAACGTTAATTTTCAGCTCACCAGCGCCCTGATGACCGGCCAGGTAGATGCGGTTATCGGCGGCTATCGCAATATTGAAGCGCTGGAGTTGAAACTTGCCGGCAAAGAACCCGTGGTGCTTAACGTCGAGGATTATGGTGTTCCCGCTTATGACGAGCTGATTATCGTCGCCAACCGTGACGAGGCGCACTCGGAGAAGATTCAGAAGTTTCTGCGGGCATTGAAGAAGGGAAATGCGGAGCTGCAGGCGCATCCTGAGGAGAACTGGCTGATCTTTGCCCGCGAGCATCCTGAGCTGAATACACCGCTAAACCATCAGGCATGGCGTGCCACGCTGCCGCTGTTCGCCGCCGATCCGGCAAAACTGGATCGTGCACGCTATCAGGCTTATGAGCAATTTCTGTTTGATAACAAGCTGATTAAAGGCATCACGCCGGTTCAGCGCTACGCTATCGGCAGTGAGTGATAAGCGCCCGCAGCGAGCGCTGCGGGCAGGTTATTAATGAGACTTCTGAAACAACCAGTGTTCAATGTCACTGGCGGGCAGAGGTTTTGAGAAGAAGTAACCCTGAATCTGATCGCAACCGTAGGTTTTCAGTAATCCCAGCGTCGCTTCCGTTTCGACGCCTTCAGCCAGCACGGTATAATTCAGCTCTTTCAGCATCTGGATAATGCATCTGACGATGATTTTCGATGCGTCATCCTCACCCATACGCGAGATCAGTGACCGGTCAATTTTAATCACATCCAGCGGGATATCCTGCAAATAGCTAATGTTGCTGTAACCGGTGCCGAAATCATCCAGTGAGATCACAAAACCGTGAGATTTCAGCGCTTCCAGCCCTTTTATCGCCACATCACTTTTGGTGATCAGTTCATTCTCCAGACACTCAATGCCCAGGATAGCGTTAGGCAACTGAGCGGCCGCGAGTTTAGCCACCAGCTCATCGGCAAAATCGGGCCTGGCGAAATCGCGCTCACTGACGTTGATTGAGACCGGAATCAGATCATATTCTCGATTCCAGCGCGCCAGTTGTTCAACGGTGTGATCGATAACCCAGTTGGTCAGATCGGAAATCAGGTTGGTTTTACCCGCTAACGGAATAAATTCGGATGGAAAGAGCTCACCTCGCTCAGGATGATTCCAGCGAATCAGCGCCTCCAGCCCGACCGTCTTACCAGTTCTGAGGCACACTTTAGGCTGCCAGGCCAGATAGAGCTCTTCATCTTTATTCAGCGCCTGAGCCAGATCGTTCATGATCATAAAATCATCGGTGCGCCGCGAGTCGTAACTCTCGTCAAACGACATTGCATTGATGTTTTCATCAATGGCCTCATGCAGCGCGCTCACGGCCTGACGTATCGTTTCATTCGCATTCATCTGGCCCGGAACAAACTCTGTTTCGCCAGTAAAGACATTCAGATCGAGCGTAATGTTTTCCGCCAGGTCGGCCTTCATGCCTTTAAACAGGTCGGGCATATTGTGTGCTGTAAACCGATCCGAATAGGGCTGAACGATGGCGAAACGGCCAGGTGCAAACGAATAGAGTGTTTCATTCTCCGGCAGTTTGAGCCGGTTTGCGACATCCTGCGCCATCTGCTTCAGGAGTTTTTCCATCGGCGCAACGCCTACCGCGCGCGTAAGTTCATAAGCGCGAATGATATCGAGACAGTCGATAAGAATCAGGCGAAAACGGCTATGAGGCGCGGTCAGGGTCAGCTGATGAATATCACGAATCAGGCGGGGACGATTCGGCAGATGCGTAATAACGTCGGCAAAACCCGCGTTATTCCAGGCATCCAGAAAAGAGGAAACCAGCGTAGCCAGTGAGCGCAGCGTGACGAGTTTGTCATCCGCAAAGGGATGTGGCTGCGTATCAGTTACACAGAGTGTGCCCAGCACGGCACCGTCGAGGTTCTGCAGCGAAACGCCGGCATAAAAGCGAATATGCGGGTCGCCTTTAACAAACGGGTGAGTAACAAAGCGCTCATCCAGTAAGGTGTCATACACGACCAGGTGCCCTTCACCATCAATAACATGGCGGCAGAGAGACTCATCACGGGTCGATTGCTTAAGATCAAAGTTACGTGAGGCTTTAATATACTGATTGTGGTCGTCAACAATCGAAATAAAACTGCCTGAAATACCCAGCACCTGGCTGGCGAGATTAACAAATCTCTCCAGCACTTTGTCCCGTGCTTCATCTGGTGACAAAAGTGCCTTAATTGCACTAAGACGTTTTACGTCGCTGCCGTTTTGCTCGTTATGCACTGAAACCTCTCTTATGCAGGCGCAAAAATCGAAATAATTTAGCTTACAAATGCTCAATTAACGCCCAATTATCAGATAAATAACGGCTCAATCTGACAGTACTTTCACAGCGAAACAGTGTCGCACGATATATGATCGCTGTCGAAACCATTTAACGCTCTTCTTTCACGCGCGCAACCTGTGGCGACTCCGGTCTGAAGCCAAGACCAATCAGGCGTCCCAGCACGAAACGCAAGAATGGCAGGCGACGGATAATCGCAGGAATCTTGCTACTGCCCGAGGGTTTTCTTTTTGCTTTGTTGCGACTCATTTTAATCTGAAGAAACTGCGTGGCGACGGTAGGGAACTGACGTCGTTTCTGCACTTTTTCCAGATCGCGCAGTTGCAGTTCACCCCGCTTCAGGGATTCCGTCAGGAGGTTCGCCGTCGCAACTGCATCCTGAATCGCCAGATTTACACCCACCCCGCCAATTGGCGACATGGCATGAGCCGCATCACCAATACAGAGCACGCCGGGTCTGGCCCACTTATCCAGCCGGTCAATACGTATCGACAGCAGCTTAAACGCCTCCCAGCTCTCGATTTCTGCCATGCGCGTCGCTTCAAAAGGTGATAGTGCCACAACCTCTGCTTTAAACGCGTCGAGTCCGGCAGCCTGTTTCGCTTCAAACTCTCCTTTCGGAATGGTCAGCCCGCACTGCCAGTAGTCACCGCGATCAATAACGATAAAGTTCTGACGGGGTCCTTTGTGCCCCATCCCAATGTCGGGATCCTGTGGCTGCTTACTTAAGCGGAACCATATAACATCGCGCGCTGCGCCAAATTCCTGTCCCGTCAGCCCGGCCGCTTCGCGCACACGGGAATGGCGGCCATCGGCACCGACCACCAGTTTACATGTGATATGCAGCTGCTGATTCCCACGAGAAGCCGTCACGCCACTGACCGTGCCATTCTCATATTTCAGCGACTCAAACGACGTTGATTGCAGCAGACTGAAGCCGGGATAGCGGATGCTCTGTTCTGCCATGTAGTTCAGGAAATCCCACTGAGGCATAAAGGCAATAAAGCGACACTGAACCGGCAAACGTGAGAAATCAGCCATTGTAATGCTCTGTCCTGCTATCTCCGCCTCCAGCTTTTCAGCACGCTGATGCGGTAGCCTCAGGAAAGCGTCCAGGAGTTCGAGCTGATGCATAATTTCCAGCGTCGAGGGGTGGATGGTATCACCACGAAAATCGTGCAGAAAATCGGCGTGCTTTTCGATCACTATGACACGCAGTCCCGCGCGGGCAAAAAGATAGCCCAGCATTAATCCCGCAGGACCACCA
The DNA here is from genome assembly GCF_009646115.1 of Pantoea eucalypti. Taxonomy (NCBI): domain Bacteria; kingdom Pseudomonadati; phylum Pseudomonadota; class Gammaproteobacteria; order Enterobacterales; family Erwiniaceae; genus Pantoea; species Pantoea eucalypti. The sequence continues at coordinate 44,534 of NZ_CP045721.1, forward strand.
CCCACAATACAGCAGTCAGTGGTGAGAATTTCAGTGGAATGTGGCTGCATATCAGCTCCCTGTTGCGCCATTATTGCTATGATTATTGCGTCAGCCGTGGCGATATGACCGCCACCGGTTGATGGTGCTGTGCTCAGACTAATCACTCAATGCGATTTATTCCAATCGAAGCTGCTGAACGGCCATTATTGATTCAGCAGTGAGGAGATCATCATGAACGTGATCCGCAATACGCTTTTTATTCTGCCGCTGTTAAGCCCACTGGTTGTGGTCGCCGCGCCGTATGACACCCTGAAGTTTGCTCTGCGGCAGCAGCAAATAACGGATGATCTGCGCCAGAAGTGTCAGATATTGCCCGCCGTATCTGATGAAAAATTGCGGCAGACGTTTATCAACGATAAACAGAACATGGAACAGAATCAGGCAACATTAAAAGCAGCGGTGCAGGCCCTGAAAAATCATGACAATCCAGCCTATCGCGAACGCGTGGCACAAGTGGTTTGTCCACCACAAACCGAGTAACACTTTTCCTCAGGCGAAATTGATCCTGGCGTTTGTTTTCACTTTACCACTCAGTAAACTGGCACGCTGGTTTGTTTAAACAAGAATGTCTTAATGAACGAAGAATCACCGCAGCCGGTTTATGTTCCTCGCTCCATTGCAGCGCGTAGCCGGATGTTCCGCGCCCTTCTCTATCGTGATAAAACGCCGCTGGCGATGCTGTTTTGTGCTGCGCTGGTCGGTTCGCTGGTTGGCCTGGCAGGCGTGGCATTTGCACGCGCCGTTGAAACCATCCAGCAGTGGCGTGCCGACACGCTGACTTCAGGGCAGTTACAAGGCTGGATACTCTACGCTACTTCCTTTGCCATCTCGGCTCTGCTGGCGATGGTCGGCTATTTTCTCGTCAGACGTTATGCTCCCGAAGCGGGTGGCTCGGGCATTCCTGAAATTGAAGGGGCGCTTGAAGAGCTAAGACCTGTGCGGTGGTGGCGGGTCATTCCCGTGAAATTCTTTGGCGGCATGGGCACGCTGGGTGCCGGAATGGTGCTGGGCCGGGAAGGCCCAACGGTACAGCTGGGCGGGAACATAGGACGCATGGTCATTGATATTCTGGGAATGCGCAGTAATGAAGCCCGACATACGCTGCTGGCTACCGGTGCGGCCGCCGGTCTGGCTGCTGCTTTCAATGCACCGCTGGCGGGCATCCTGTTTATCATCGAGGAGATGCGCCCGCAGTTTCGTTATAACCTGATTTCGATTAAAGCTGTGTTTACCGGCGTCATTATGGCGAGCATCGTGTTTCGCTATTTCAACGGCGAACAGGCAGTCATCTCCGTTGGCAAGCTGGCTGATGCGCCAGTGCAGACGCTGTGGCTCTATCTGATACTGGGTATGGTTATCGGTATGGTCGGCGTCTTATTTAACCGTCTGATATTCATCACGCAGGATCTTTTTGCCCGCTTTTACGCGGGTAAAACGGCACGTGTGGTACTGGCAGGCGCATTGCTGGGCGGGGGTTGCGGCATTCTGGCTCTTATGTTCGCTCCAGGCGCAGGCGGCGGTTCTGAACTGATTCCCCAGGCGGTTCATGGTCTCTTCCCGTTCACCCTGCTGTTGGTTATCTTCCTGGTCAGGCTGATAACGACTCTGCTCTGTTTTGGGTCAGGTGCACCCGGCGGTATCTTTGCCCCGATGCTGGCATTAGGGACACTACTCGGTACAGCATTTGGGGTGGCAATGACGGATCTGTTTCCGTTTTACCATCTTGATGCGGGTACTTTTGCTATCGCAGGGATGGGCGCACTGTTCGCGGCTTCGGTAAGAGCACCACTCACCGGCATTGTGCTGGTACTGGAAATGACAGATAACTATCAGCTGATATTGCCGATGATCATTACCTGTCTGGGCGCTACGCTACTGGCACAGTTCCTGGGAGGAAAACCACTCTACTCATCTATTCTGGCCCGCACGCTGGCGCGTCAGGCAGACGCTACCCGCTCGCAGTGAGCGGGTAGACGGCTTAGTTACTTATTATCAAAATAATCAGACGGCATCTGTCCAGGTGCCTGATTGATTACGCTATCGTTATCAGGCCCTTCGTTTTTCATGTAAGTCACTTTCGCAAACTCAGGAATAATTACGTACGGATAGGCCGGACCTTCATCGCGGAAGCGGTGCATATCATCGATAAAGTCATTCTGATAGCAGATGGTTTTCTCCGGATGCTGGCCTTCCCCCGCAATCCATTGTGGGAAGAAGATCGTTCCATGAAGCAGAGTGCGATTCAAATCAAACAACAGACTGACGCAGGTGCCGGTAGGTTCATGCCAGTCAACTTTGTAGATGCCTGGCGCAAATTGCACCGCGTGCATTTTCTGGTTGGTTACCCACCGACCACCTACCAATCCCTGATGGATACGGTAGTCACAGGTAGTTTCATTGCGAGCATACCACTCATATTTCCAGCCATTATCATAGGTATAAACAAAATGCGTGCCAATGAACTCAGACAGATCGCTGGCGATATTCTCTGGAGATTCTCCTGACATGTTAACCTCTGTTAAAAAGCGCATTTGAAATGCACGGATGAATGTCAAAAACAGGCTTTAGCACAATAGGTCAGTGAATTTAGACTATGGCGCAGATTCTTTTTTTTGCCATATGCTGCCAGAAATATTTCTGATAAATAAAAAATCGGGGACCGTTTTTTATTTATTTGATAAAACCGCAAGTGAATTGAATTCATCCAGACATAAAGCAGAGCCTCTCAAACCTGTCATACATTGTTGAAGATAAATGAATTGACGGGTCGTCGTCATTAGTCTGAAAGACTGTGTACATCTGAGTCTTAAAATCGGGGGCTGATATCAGAGGCACTAAATGATAAAAGCCCTGACTGAAATAGCCAGGGCTTTTAAGGTACGACAGATTTAACGTTTACCATTAACTAACTTAATTGAAAGGTACTGCTTCGATACTACTATTTATGAACAGATCCTGCGGATAATAATGATCACGAAAGAAAAATGTCATTACCATTAGCGGTTTTCACCACCTGATAGTCTTTCAGGAGACAAAGACAGGTCAGGCCCGTATAAATCTGTACACCCCCATCGCGATATATACTCTTTGATGCGTTGCCTTACTTTCATTACGACGTTTAAACCGCAATCGTATCCTGTCGTAACGTAACGTTCAGAACTACGAGGCCTTACATCATCGCGACGCGATACTGCAAACTACATATTACAACACCTTAAAACTTACTTCGACTCCATTTAACAGGGTTATCATTAACTAATGTTTAGTTTCAAAGAACAATGTTTAACAGAACCGCCGACGATGTTAAACCAATATTCGTCGACACCTTTTACGCTTAACACCACAGGTTTCTGGTGTATCAGGGCTGCTTCATGCCGCTGATGAGTTCTACTTTACGCATATAAAAAACGATGTCAACACTGTTATTAAAGACATGTTTATATCTGCAGTAGAAGGGTTTACTAATTATTTAATCTCTGCACAAGCCCGCAGATTTCCTCTAAAGGTTAAGAATAATTGAAGCCTAATCTATTCGATATAAATAATTCAGCAGGTCACTATTTATTTTCCACGCACGGCGGTAATAAAAAAGGCGCCCGCAGGCGCCCCTCAACCAGTGTATGCCAAAACCTGCTTTATTTTTTCAGGTTTGCCAGCAACACTTTTGCGGTCTCAGCCGATGAACCCGGATTCTGACCAGTAATCAGAAGGCCATCCTGAACCGTGTAGGACTGCCAGTCATCGCCACGTGAGTAGATACCGCCATTCTGTTTTAATGCATCTTCTACCAGGAACGGTACTACGTCCGTCAGGCCAACGCCCTCTTCTTCACTGTTTGTGAAGCCAGTAACTTTTTTGCCTTTAACCAGAGGCGTGCCATCCGCATTTTTCACATCACGCAGGACACCGGGAGCATGACAAACCAGTGCAACCGGTTTGCCAGCCTGCAGCGTTTGTTCGATCAATGAAATGGAGTGTTTGTCATTTGCCAGATCCCACAACGGTCCATGACCGCCAGGATAGAAGACGGCATCAAATGCATCCTGGTTCACCGTATCAAGTCTGACAGTCGAAGCCAGCGCAGCCTGAGCAGCAGAATCAGCATGGAAGCGACGGGTCTCATCGGTCTGAGAATCGGGCTCATCACTTTTTGGATCAAGTGGCGGCTGTCCGCCTTTTGGCGACGCCAGCGTAATGTCAGCACCCGCATCAAGAAAGGCATAGTAAGGCGCGGCAAGTTCTTCCAGCCAGAAACCGGTCTTCTTGCCAGTGGTACCCAACTCATCATGCGAGGTCAAAACCATTAAAATTTTCATTTACGCTCCATATAACAGTCAGTCGGTTTCAGGTGTAAGAATATTCAAAATCTGCGTGTAAGCCGCCAGTCACGGCGTGACCCATTAATCATGGCGGGCTTAAGAATATTTATGAAATTTATCTCTTCAATTTCAGCTATTCACATAGCATTATAGCCTCAATGAAATACGATTTGAATTTACTGCCAGTTTTGCTGGTCATGATGGAAGAGCGTAACGTTACTCGCGCAGCAGAACGACTGGGTATCACCCAGCCGGCGCTATCTAATGCATTGAACCGGCTTCGTGAGACACTCAACGATCCGCTATTTATTCGTGAACGTTATGGGATGCGCCCGACGCCAAAAGCCGAACAGCTGGCTCAGGTGGTTGGATCGGCGTTGTCATCCATCGATAAAGTGATTCTGGGCCAGCAGGATTTTGATCCCCTGCATGCCACACGGCTATTTACTCTCGCACCGAATAGCTACGTTGAATTCATCATGATGCCTGCCATTGTGGCTCGCCTGCGGACTTCAGCACCTAATGTCAGGCTTCGCCTCACCCCTTTTGGCAATGACGTCACCGAAACCGGCGTAATTTCCGGCAACACCGATATGGTGCTGGGTCGAATCGTTGATCCTCCCGATAATCTGGTGGTGCAGCACCTGATGAATGAGAGTCTGGCCTGTGTATTACGCGCAGATCATCCGTTTGCAGGCGATAGCTTCAGTGCCGAACAGTATGAGCAGCTTAAACACGTCAATGTTCTGCCACCTGGACGTATGCGTGCAGGATTGTATCAGGCGCTTGAACAGCGCGGTCTGCGTCGTCAGGTTGCCGTATCCGTGACACATTTTCTCGCCGTGCCAGAAATGATTGCAGTCACAGACTATTGCGCCACCCTGCCACGTCTGATCTGTCAGCACCTTTCCCGGGATCCGCGACTCAAAATTGTTCCCGCACCTGTCGATCTCGGCACGTTTCCTGTGGAAATGGGCTGGCATACACGTTATCGCAGCGATCCAGCCCATCGCTGGTTCAGGACGTTAATCATGGAAACGGCACGGGAGCTTTCTGACTCACAGACAAACAATTAGCATAATCACCATTGCCGCACTAATAGTTAATAACGATATGATAACCTGAGTTAGTATTATTCCCATCGGAGGCAGACACCCTCCCCATTCATCACTCAGGAATATGACCATGAAAAACGTAAAAGCACTCTCTATCGCCGCTATCGCTGCACTCTCAATGATCTCGTTTGGCAGCTTTGCTGAGACTGTTTCTGTGACCTCATCCACACTGGATGGCGCAGAATCTAAAATCGCTGCTCAGGCTCAGGAACAGGGCGCGCAGTACAAAATTACGGAAGCGAACACCAATAACCGTGTTCACATGACCGCAGAACTGTATAAATAACGGATGGTCGCAAACGGATTTGCCAGGAGAGGCTGCCCAACGGGCAGCCTTTTTTGTGCCCGATCAGGCAAGACGGGTGGCGTGTGAACTGCCGGTACGCCACCATAAAATCAGCGCGGCCAGCGCTATCGCTCCGAGTACCGCAAACGCCGTGCTATAGGAATAACGTGCGGCGATCATGCCGGTCATGGCAGGACTCAACGCAGCACCTACACCCTGCATCAGCATAATGACGCTCTGTCCGGCGTTAACATGCCCCGTGCCGCGCATCAACGTAACAATGTAGCCAGGCACCGCCACACCGAGAATTCCAGCCGCAATACCATCCAGCACCTGAACCGGAATAACAAAAATCGGCTCGGCAAAACCTGCCGCAATCACCGCGCGCAGCGGTAAAATCATCAGCGCAACCATAATGAAAAGACGATAACCCTGCGTTTCAACGCGCTTTGACACCCACAGCGCAACCGGGATCATTACCAGTTGTGAAATCACCACCGTTGCCGCCGCATACAGCCCCGGACTTACTGCCGCCTGGCCCCCAGCCGAAGCAACGCGCATGCTCAGCATTGGCAGCAACGCGGCATTGGCAAGATGAAACAGCAGTAACGTCACGCCAGCTATCATGAGCGCGGGTTTACGTATCAGCATCGATAAGTTGAGCGCAGGCTGTCGCTCTTCCTGTTTTTCATACCCACGCGCCACATCGTTATCGATTTCGTCACCGCGAATCGCCAGCGTCGCGAAGGCCGCGAAAACCGCCATCACGGTCATCAGAATAAAAACCGCCCCCATTCCCCAGTACCACGCGGAGAAACCCGCCAGTAAGGCAGCAATGGTATTACCGCCATGGTTAAAGGCTTCGTTGCGTCCCATCTGATGGTTAAAACCACGCTGACCGGTCAGACCCAGGGTAATTCCCGCAACGGTCGGGCCGATGAAGGCCGCCGCAATACCTGCCACGATTTGTGAGACCATCGCCGTCCATGTCTGATTGCTGTACCACAGCAGCAGCGTGGCAACGGTGATGACAAGGCAGCCCAGCAGCACAATCATTTTTTTATGGCGGGTTGCATCGGCAGCGATGCCCGCAGGCAGGGTGGCAAGTAATCCGGCTATTCCGCCACAGGTCATCACCAGACCAATTTCGTCTGGTCGCCAGTGTCGTTCCGTTAAAAATATCCCCAGAAAGGGCCCCAGACCATCGCGGACATCGGCCAGAAAAAAGCTCATTAAACAGAGCGCATAAAGTGAACGCTGAGACATGTAATTTCCCTGGAAAGTAAGTGTTAAAGGCAGTTGCGCTTCGGTTAACAGGGAAATTATGTGTTACAACCTGGAAAGTCACATTTCGTTATAGTAACAAAATGAAAAAGGCCACCCGCAACGGTGTGCGAGTGGCCCTGCGTTTCACTCAACAAAGAGTTAATTATTTATCTGTGCCGAAACCCTGCTTCAGCAGTGCGGGCAGTACAGCCGGGAAATAGATGTTCTTGTAATAACCGCTGACGCTCTCGCTCCAGCTCTCACCGTCATCACGTCCGATGTTTTTCCAGTGCTGAACCATTTCTTCATTATAAGCCGCAATCTGCTGCTCCAGACCCTGAGTCTGGTAGGTCTCATCGTGGCGGAAAGTGGCCAGCGGCAGACGTGGTTTCTGGTGAGCGGGCTGGTCAACGTGACCGATTACCACGCCGGCAACCGGGAAGGTCATCGGTGGAAGATTGAGCAGTGAGATCATTGCCTGCGGATCGCGACGGATACCACCAATCGGCACAATGCCCAGACCTTCTGCACGTGCCGCGGCCATCACTGACCCCAGCGCAATGCCGATATCGGTTGAACCCGATACGATACTCTCAATACTCTGATGAGCGATCTGCTGCTGATCGACAGCGGCCATGCCGACCGCTGATTTATGCATATCCAGCACAAAGGTGATAAACACGGGTGCTTTGGCGATCCACGGCTGACCGCCCGCGATGGCAGCGATCTCGGCACGACGTCCGGCATCACGGGTAATGACAACAGAAACCTGCTGCGAGTTTACTGATGTTGGTGCGCGGTAAGCGGTACTAATTATACGATCCAGTACCGCTTCATCGACAGGTTGCTCAGTGAAACTGCGTTCACTTTTATGACTTGTAAAAATATCAATCAGTTCGCTCATGGTTCCTCCCATATAAAGCGCAACTATAACAGCACAGCGCATACATGCTTGGTAATTCGAGGGTTTTTGGGCGGGCTTTTGTAACTGATTTTTATCATGTACATGTCTATGTACACTTTTGAAATCTATGGCGAAGTCACCAGATTTAGATTGTAAACCTTACGTATCATTTGCCGTTTCAATCGTGGCAGTAACGTTTCCCGGCAAAATGATCCCCTTACGCCCCGGTCCGTCGACTGTCTCATGATGCGCGATAATTGGACCAGTGAACCAGGCATGACAGAGGGCGAAAGCCACAAACAGATTGAGCCACCCTGTTTTGGCAGTAATAAACTATTGCGTATCTCCATGCCACCACACGTGAAAATGCGAAATAATCATCACACTACCGGCAGGTCCGAAACCCTTGTGATATATGCCGGTGAAAGCATATCCCGCTTCATTGACCAGGATTTCTGGATACCCTGCCCTGCAAAAAAAAGACTGGCCTTGCCGCTCTGGTTGAGCCCATCAATCACCCGCATCAGAGCTTCGCTATTCGCCTGCGGCTGATATTCGTCAAACAGACTTAGCTGAGCCACCCCCTGGCTGAAGAAGTCACCAAGCATCACGCCCGCTTTCATATGCCGGTGTCGTGTGTGTCTCTATCCACTTATTCGCAGAGTTAAGTGTGTAATGCCAGTTCATCTGGCCAGGCTCTTTTACAAAGTCGAGTGTGCTGATGGTGAATCGGCCTTCAGCATCGCGCTTAATCGCCTGCCTGAAAGCCATCATGATTTCGTAGTCGCGTGGCATGATAATTCCCCCTTTGATTAATACTGTATGGATAAACAGTAATTGCAGTTGGCAGGTTTGATCAAGGCGAAGCTTACAACAGATTTGTAAAGGGTCTGATGGCGCTGAATTTTTATCTGACGGTCGTTATGAGGCCATCCTAAAGGCATGATATCCGAAGCTGACTTTGCAACCTGAGTCAATCGAAATAAATTGTTGAACGTCTATTTCCTAATAATGGCGTTATGTGTATCCTCCGTGTTATCAGCCAGGGCTGATAGATGGTTTGCCCCAATTGAACAACTTTACGCCCGTGTAACGCGGGTTTTTTTATGCCTTCCGTTAAATTGCCGCTCCAATGATAGCTTACCAACGCAAAACCCACCCCGCAGAATAAATAGATGGCTTGCAGGTTATTTATTCCGTCGCAAATTTTACTACTGCTTTAGTCTGCAAAGAGCGAGAAGCGGACAATTTACCTTACCCATAAATTTTTTCTCTGCGCATTTACAAAATCATTAGAGGTGATTCGGCGGGAGTAATCGTTTTGTATGGCCGCTTTTTGGAAAAGCCGTCATTTGCAGCGAATCCAAAAGTATTCATTCAGCCTGCTGTTGATCGGCTTTGGTATAATCGTTTCAATTAGCCATGTATGACATAAGTCTTTTGAAAGCGCATGATTGCAGTCTGTAAGAGCAACAAAACTTCACTTCGGAAACGCTCGCTTTTGATTTAGAGCGGACATTCATAGTTCCTGAAAGATTCAGTTAATATGAACCGCATTTGATAATCTCCCGTCATCATGATTACAAAAAATATTGCGACACTTTCCAGAAAGACGGGGCCAGCCTGGAATTAAATTTAATAAATAACCATAAAAATCAACGCTGTAAAAGCTTTTTCACTAAGCTTTCCAAAAAATACCGTTAACATTTTGTATGCATTTCTTTCAAAACGTCGCCATATTGTCAACTAATTACTCTTTGTGTGTAATCTTTTTGTTAATACTATTTACGCGAATATGAGGACTTGACTATGAAATCAGTTATCCAAGAGAAGATACTTACTTTAATTTTTTGCGTTGCGATTACAGCTGTAATTGTTAAGTTCATTTCGAAAAGTGCTTTTTACGTTTCACATCCTTCTTTATCCATTTCATTAATAGTTGCTGTAGCAGTAATTATCTCAAACGTGATAGTAACAAATTTAGTTTCAAAAAGAGGATAAATGACATGCTTAGAGAACTGACCGAAAATGAAAGTAATATCGTCTCTGGCGGTAATGCTAACTCAGGTTACGAAGGCTCAAACTGCACCAACGCCGCGATTGAAGGGGGTGTTAACGGTGCAACGGGTGGTGCTGTGGCCGGTGCTATCCGTGGCGGTGTCACGGGCCTCGCTGGCGGCCCTGGAGGGGTAGTAGCAGGCGCGGGTGCCGGGGCTGCTGAAGGGGCTGTTTATGGCGGAGTTCCAGGTGCTATTGGAGGGTATGTAGGTTGCCAGAATAGCGGCTATGCTAACAATGGTGGAAACAGTAGCAATCTCGGCGTAGATTCCAGCGATAACAGCGTGAACTGACAGTGCCATTGGTAGCAGGTTACGAAAGACTGAACCCTAACAGTCTACTATTGTATTTTCGATACTTCAGCTTTAGCCCATTTAACCGCATCATCAGCAAAGTATTGATTACCAGTTAAATAATCAACTACAAGCCCTCCTGCAAGACTTGCAATACAGGATGCCGTCGCTAAGGCAGAGACCCACTCAAGTTCATATCTGCCTGTTGATAAAACAATTGCTAAATCCGGAACGAAGGTAGCATTTAACTCATTAAGTTCACCATCATTATCCACTACATGTACATAATACTCGAAACCTGAAATTGAACCATTAACAGGGCAAGGTAAGAAGCCGCTGAACGTTAAAGGATCAAATTCATCATCCAGTACGCAGGGAAACCCTGCATGAATGATTGAATCCCTAAGAAGAGAAGTAGGAGGGAAGTTTTTTTTAGCTATGTAAATACCGATATCGCGTGACAAGTCTTACTCCTTCTTAGTCAAGTTCTGGCCTATAACAATACATGGAAAACCAGATAATCAGCATCGTTATCCAGCCCCTGTGTGAAGGTGTCCAGCATGCCGCCATCCCTGCCCATCACCAGCTGCAGGTTCTCCCACTTTTTCTGAAAGTCGATTTTCTTACCGTTATAGGTGCCGCCGACCACACCATAAGCGTCATTCAGTCCCCGTACGATGCCATAGGCGTCGGTACGGTGATGGATAGTCTCAAGCTGTTTGTCAATAAGATTAAACATCTTGCCGCCAGTCCGCCCAAATATCAGGGCATTCTCACGCTGCTTCTGTTCTTCTGTGCAATGATTACGGCGATAGATGGGCAGGATGACGTTTTCATAGTATTCAACCGGCGACTGGCTGAAGAGCTGAGCATTGATAAGCGGGTTGCCACGGAAGCGCTTTATGCCTTCCAGGCCGTTGAGCTCAATTTTGCTGGCATCCCATATACCCATTTTCATGAGGTCATGCGTGACCTGATTAGGTAATTTGATAATGCCGTTTAACCGGTTGTAAGCGGTCATCAGCGCATCACCCGCTGAGCTGCCCTTAAGCTCGCCGATAATCGGCTCAAGCTCGGCAAACAACGCTTTATTGCTCAGACCGAACGCAGCAGTGCCGGCTTTGGCCATAAACTGACGGTACTGGGTGAAATCGACATTGCCCCCGGAGGACTGGATTGCGCGGAAGGCAGCGTCAATGAGTCGGTTAATCCGCTCAGGGCTTTTCAGGCCGCCCGCGGTCTCAGTAAAGCGCAGCATATCCATCTGCTTCGCAACCGTGGCTTCGCGCTGGTGCTCATCCAGAACGCGTGAGGCGAATGTGATACGCGCCAGCACGGGGGCAGCCAGTTTCGCCGCGCGCAGCTGCTCATCCACAGACTTCATGCCGGATTCGCTGAATACGCCCTGCGCCTCCACCAGATACTTCAGCATGTCAGTAGCCGATGAGCCACGGACCCACGTGGTTTCGGCAAAATGCATTGCTTCCTCTGTGGTCGCCTGACTCATGCCGAACTGTCTGAACTTCTCAGTCATGGTCTGGTACCGGGCAGCCTCGTCAACAAAACCCTTCAGCATGCTGAAGCCCAGATAGCCGGTGGCCAGACTGGTCATACCGGCTGAATATGAGCCTCCACCTGGTGGCCGGCCATTACCACCGCCGTGGCCAGAGCCACCCCATCCACCAGGAGGGACGCCGTTATTCCAGCCATGCCACCAGCGACTGTTTCCTGCAGGAGGAGGCAGCGCAGGTCCTCCGCCATGGTTCCCATATCCACTGCTGCCCCCTGCAGCCGCGGCACCAGCAGCAGCCCGAACGGGCAACGTTATGGCTGCACCGTAGCTGCCCGCCAGCAGTGGCACATTACGGGAGGCCCGGTTGATGCGCTGTGTCTGGTAGGCAATCTCGCGGATGGCACCGGCATACTCACGCGCGCCGCGTGACGCACCAGAGAACATATTATTGAGGGAGCGATTGAGTGCCCGCAGCGCAGATGTCGCCTCGCGTGCCGCACTGGTCAGTGCTTTAATGTTCCTGGTGATGGTGAGGAACTTCTTGTTCAGTTCAATCGCATCACGGCTCACCTGCAGCAGGTTGCGCGTAATCTGGTCATCCAGCGCCAGCCGCACGGCTACACGGTAAGCCTTAACATCCATAGGAACCTCAATTTACGGGCATAAAAAACCTGCCGGAGCGGGTCGGGTTTTAAGAAAATAACATCAAAATTCGGTGCGACAGGGACTCTATAAGAGCCTCATACCACTCCTTCACTGTTGGATCGAATTGCAAAAACCATAGACTGAAGTAAACCCCTCCAACACCAGCGAGCATATGCAAGCTAAGATTGAACCAGTATGCGTGAGGCCGGTCAGCCCTCTTGATAAGCTCGCATCTGGACGTGCCTTTGAAAGTCTTGGTGTAGACACCAGTTCGGTAATAACTGATTGCTTGCATAACCATTACAAGCCCAGTGACAAAAATTGCAATTACAGTGAACCAATAGCCGTAATCCATGCCAAATAATTCCTTTTATAACTAAGTCTTTAATTGAACCAGCCAGCTATCTGCGTTTAATTATCATACGCATTTTTCGGCTCTGCATTTCCGTTTTATCTGCCAGAACCAGACACTTTACACCATCGATTCCGGCTCATCATTTGAGCATTCACAAATTCCAGTCACTGCGAAAAGACCTGTTTTTTTATCAGGATTCCTATTCCAAAACTTAAGCGTATATTGCCAATGGGGTCTTCCCATATGGCAAGGTTTAAAAATCATAAATGAAAAAAACAATCGTGGCTCTAATCACTCTGGCTCTCCTGGCACCATCTGTCAGCTTTGCACGCGGTGGTCATTACGCTGGTGGGCATGGCTCTTCTCACAAGTATGGTACGTATAAAAACGCTCGTACGGGCAATCATTATGAGAAGCGACACTGATTAATAGTATGGAATCCGTACTCAAAGCCCACTCCGCTGGGCTTTTTTGATTATGCTGAAAGAGTGAATATGCAAAAGAAAAGTTAAAGTTTGCAGCCAGTGTGCCGATAATCAATAACATGCCTGAGTGACTCTTGTGAATGATGATCATGTCAGTTGATACTATTTACCGGCACTTTTAAAAAGCCTGGGCTGAAACGCCACATTGAACACTTAGTGATGCTCAACTCCGTTTAATAGCTGAAAACTGCCGCCGGGACGAAATAGCTGCAATTCACTTTGTCATAAAACTGTGCAATGCCGATCTTGCTACATGCCCTGACTAGGATGTTGAAAAGCAATACCTGCTTCACAAAAACATTCACACATTATAGCGCCTGCTTGCTCAGATTGATTTGCTGCGCAAGCAATAAGCGGTGTTCATTCCCAGTGAATGATTAGGCCGGCAGTCGATACCATAAGTATGTAACTCAAGGAGAACGCTCAATGGAAAAACCAAACCCTCTCGCAGCCCTATCATTGATCATCTGGTTTCTGATGTTTATCCCATGCTTCCGCATGGCTCAGAAAGCTGGTTTCGGATGGAAGATGGCGCTGTTGCTTTCCTTCCCAGGTATCCATTTCATCATGCTCTACGTTTTAGCTTACAAGAAGTGGCCAAGTCTTCCACGCGCATGATAGAAGCACCAATTAATCTAAATGGATTTTAAGTAATGAAAAGATTAACGCCAGCTTTAACTTTTATTTCAATGATGATTACTTCTTTGACTGTTATTGGTGCAGAAAAAAGCACTGATAAAGTTGGTGCTTCAGGTAAATGCCTTGGCTACTTATCTATGTTTAATGAGGAAGATCTCAAGGCTAAATCAACCCGAACTCAAGATCTTCTTGATTTATACAGGTCATCTTTGTCTGAGGCCATGCAGACGTCTTCAATCAACGGGGAGCAGGTCATACCTGCTGATATTTACACACTAAGTATAGATGCATCAGCATTTGTTTCTTAATAAAGCCTCTGCCGGTACCATTATGTCCTCAATGGTACCGGACCAATCGTTCATACCAATGTAAACTGCTTAGTCTCATAAGAAAGAAAAACGTTTGCTGCCCCCGTCCGAACTCCTTTTCTGGTTAAATTCTGGCTGGCAAAATCGCACAACTCGGAGCCTGTGGTGGCCTGAGCGTAAGACCTGCAGCAGCTTTTTAATCGCGGGCACGGACAGGTATTTAAACGACATCAGGCCTGATACTGGTCACACTCATGGTGGCGGAAATGATGGACATTTTTAACAGGCAAGGGCGCGGTCGGAATAAGACCGGTTATGACTGATTCAGCTGACAGATGAGCCGGACTTTTTGCTACCTGATATCAGCCAGAATGCATGGCAGGTGCACATTAAGCTTCATGGTTTTTATAATGATTTTTTAATGCTACGAATGGGGATATTGCATGCTTAAATCCGCGCTTTTTCTCGCTGCCCTGCTCTCTCCTTTTGCCTCTGTCGCCGGGCCCGGTAGTTTTATATTTGAAGTAAATGGTACAAAGGAAACATACTCACCAGGATGTATAAAATCAATAAGTTACGTGCCGAATGATGAGGTTGATTCTGAAAATGTTGATTTCACACTAAGAAATGAGTGTGGAAAAAAACTCTTTGTCAACACAAAGCAGAACATTGGTAAGAAGTTGTCTATTTATTACAAAGGCAATCTGCTTTCCAGCGCTACTATTGTCTCTGTACTCAGGAATACTTTCAGAATATCCAGTAAAGAGATGCCGCGCATAGTTCTGATGCAGCTTCTTTATGACTATGGGGTTAAGCGTAATTAGTGGAAATGTAGGGGAATGAAGTATAGACGAACGCGACAGGATTAACTTAGATTCAGACGTGTAGCAAGTATTACACGAGTGTTGGGCTGTAGTATCCGGGTGGCACTTGCACAATCTATCAAAGGAGAAAAACGGTGAGATGGCTTTTCTTATCCGGAATGTTACTTTCCATGATGGTAATAGCGGATGACCGGTCGTTCGAAACGCCAGAAGTAAAATGCCTGAATGAACACACTATCCCATTCATTAAGTCGGAAGTTCCGCCAAAAGAAATCGTTGATGAGGCCTATGTTACCTGTAAGCCAGAACTGGATGAGTGGAAGAAGTCGCAGGAGCCATTACCTGATGAAATGAAGCAGCACATGCGCAAAGAGCTTTATGACTTCTACATTAGGATGATTGGAAAAAGACGAAATTACGAAACAGGTAAATCATCAAAGGCTGCTCACTGAGACACTTTTTAACGTCTGCGCGGCTAAATTTTCGGGGTTATCAGAAGATGAACTTCCCTGGAAAACCAGACTCTGTATAACAGAAGGAGTAATGAAAATAGCCTACAAACCGAGAACATGTCCTTTCTGCAACTATCCGGGCCTCCAAAAAGAGCCGGATCGGAAATGGTCCTGCAGAAAGTGCGGCCTTGAATGGAAGCAGGAGCAGGATAATCGCGATAAAGATAAACAATGAATCCCGCCCTGCGGGGTTTTTTATTATCTGAAGACGGGTTCAGATATTCCCGGTACCGGTACGCCGCAGCCGTCTGACGTTTCGCACCTGCGACATCCTGCACTATCACGAAGATTGCGCCCGCATCGAGAGTCACCCTTACCGTAACTCGTATCCACCATAACAAGTCAGTGCGGCGCAGATCATTTAAGTTCCAGTACGTCTGACCACATACTGACTGGCGCATTCTCATGGGGAACACAGCATGGTTGTGGAAAAAGGTGCAGTTCAAATGATCGCAATGCCTGCTGATAATCACTCTTGTTTTCGACGACCTATTTTCCCGCCACGAACTGATCACGTATTCGATGGGCATAGGTGCCGATATCGACACGTTCATCCTGCCCATTCCAGAGATAACGGTATTGAATCATCATTCGGCCTTTACGTGATATCCGGACAGATAATCCGTCGCGATCCGTTTTCACCTGAACTTTTTCATATTCCTTGCCCGGCATTGAACTCAGGGCAGCATCTGAGAGTGCTATAGATTCTTTGGAGGTTGGGAATTATGTACATCATTATGTACACGTAAAAAGAGTAAGTGAAGAGAAACACCTGGAATACTGCGGAATACAAAAACTCATCAATTACCTGTTTTTTATGCGATTCGCCAGCTGTCACGTGAATATACGGAATAGCCGGGAATCGAAAGAAAACAGATGGAATAGAAACTGTTATATAGCGCAGGAATAGCAGTAAGTCACAGGGAAAAACATAACCGCACTGGTCATGCTGATGTGGCCTTTTTCAGCCTCCCCAGCGGCTTTTAAGATAGCTCACCGCCTGCTGAGTCTGTGGCTGATTCAGATAGTTCTCTCTGAACAGAATGGTGCCGTTGATATTTGGGTTCGATTCATTGAGATTGAGCTGTTTTTTCAGCTCTGGCACACCACCCTGAAGCGTCCAGTCAGGCTCAATTTTTGAAGGTTCCCCCACTTTGTAGAGCGCCAGACCAATATAGAGCCGGGTTTTAGTGGGTTTCACCACCTCTGCCCACCAGTTTGCCAGCACGTCGTAACGGGCAGCCTGACGGGAAAATGGCCAGTACAGCTGGGGCGCAATGTAATCCAGCAAACCCTGCTGAACCCAGCGGCGGGTATCCGCAAAGGCTTCGTCATAAGCCGCCGCGCCGCGGGTATCGGAACCGGCGGGATCGTGTGAAAGATTGCGCCAGACGCCCGCCGGGCTGACACCAAACTCAACCTCCGGCTTCAGCTGCTTAATGGTGCGAGATACCTGCTCAATCAGCTGCTGCGTATTGTGACGCCGCCAGTCTGCTTTGCTGGCAAAACCCTGGCCATAACGGCTGAAGGTCTGATTATCATTGAGCAGCGAACCCGCAGATTCGGAATAGAAGTAGTCATCGAACTGCACACCGTCGATGGGATAGCGCGCGACAACCTCGGCCACAATGCTGGTAATCCAGTCACGCACCTCAGGAATACCCGGATCGAGCACATAGCGATCGCCAGCGGTGCGGATCCAGTCGCGATGCAATACAAAAACACTGGCCGGATTAAGTGACAGTGTGCGGTTCAGTTCGCTCACGGTAGAGGGTTTAGTGTTCACCGATACCCGGTAAGGGTTGAACCAGGCATGGACTTTGATACCGCGCTTATGTGCCTCATCCAGCATAAACTGCAGCGGATCATAGCCAGGATCGTCACCGATTTTGCCGGTCAGCATATCGGACCAGGGCAGGATTTTTGAGGGCCAGAGCGCGGTAGCATCGGGCTTGACCTGGAAAAAGACCGTGTTAATCCCCAGGCTTTTCAGCTTATCCAGCTTGTCGGTCAGTGATTGCTGCTGCAGGCGAATACGCTCTGCCGCCGGACGGCTGCCATTCACCGACGCTACCGGTGGCCAGTCAAGACGCGATACCGTGGCTAACCAGACGCCCCGTACCGGTTCATGCACCTCAGGACGGTCTGGCTTGCCTGCAGGTAGCGGCTGTTTTGTTACGGGCGGAAAAGGCGTCACCAGCGATTTCGGCGGCTCAGATGCGCAACTGACCAGCAACAACGCCGCAGCGAGCGCGGCGCCTCGCTTAACAGCGGTTCTGGCCTGTGCAGAAAAGAGATTAAAGACGATGATGAACTCCAGTATTGTCTGGTCGGGACGCAAAGAGATGTATTCTCGGTGAGTCTGATTAAATGTCAATGCGTTAGCACAGCGGCAACGGTAAAATCGCCGCCATTAAAATCAGGCCCTGAACCCGCTAGCGCTGTGGAGTGAATTCAATACCGGCAGACGCCAGACAGGCTTTAAGGGTGCCAAACGCATCCTGACACTGCCGCTCATTAACACAGGCGTAGCCCAGCAGCAATCCACGCTCCTCCTGTGGGTGCATATAATATTGCGAAAGCGGCCTCACCTTGACCCCGCGCTTAAGTGCCTCTGCGGCTATCGCCACGTCATCAGCACCGGCTGGCAGCGGCATCACCAGATGCAAACCTGCTTCATGGTTGAATGCCGGTAAAAAAGCAGGCCCCAGATAGCGCTCGATAAGCCGGCAGAGGAACTGTCGGCGCTGACGATAAAGCAGCCGCATGCGGCGGATATGCTCCATGTAATGACCCAGCCGGATAAACTCCGCCAGCGCCCGCTGAATCAACAGATGCCCACCGCGATAGAGCTCCGCCGCCGCAATGCGCAATGGCTGCGCCAGCGGTTTCGGCACCACCAGATAGCCGATACGCAGCGCGGGATAGAGCGTTTTGCTGAACGTACCCATGTAAATAACCGGTGCATCTGCTTCCAGACCCTGCAGTGAAGGGTGTGGCTGTCCCGAAAATCGAAATTCACTGTCGTAATCATCTTCAACAATCCAGCTCTGATGACGGCGTGCCAGAGAGAGCAATGCCTGACGACGGGCCAGACTGAGATGAACGCCCAGTGGATACTGGTGCGACGGGGTCACAAACACCATTTTGGGTGGCGGCCCGCTGTCCGGCACCAGGCCCTGCTCGTCCACGGGCATCGCGCGAATTTTCAGGCCATTCATACGCAACAGATTCCGTGTTCCCCAGTAGCCCGGCTCCTCCATCCAGACCCGATCGCCCGGATCGCAGAGCACCCGCGTCACCAGATCAACCGCCTGATGAACGCCTTCCGTAATCAGAATCTGATCAGCATCGGCTCGCACTGATCGTGCAACCCTCAGATAATCCACCAGCGCATGGCGCAAATCGGGACAGCCACCGCCGCTGCTGTAAACCAGACGGTGAACGTCAGGTTCGCGGTTCAGTCGCGCCTGAATCTGACTGAATAGCTTGTGGGGGAATTCAGTGACATCCGGTGCGCCAGGAACAAATGCGCCCCATTGATACGGTGATGCGGTTGCATGACCGAGTAGCGTGGCACCCCGCTTTGACAACGTCGCCGGTCGTTGCGCCTTCACAGCCTGAAGATCGGCAATCGCATCGCTCTGCAGACAGTTTTCCGGCAGCGTCTCGGCAATCCAGGTGCCGCTGCCGGTTCGCGCCGTGACATAACCCTGCGCCATCAGGCTCTCATAGACATGCATAACGGTATTTCGCGACACACCCAGTTCCCGCGCCAGATCGCGTGTTGGCGGCAAGCGGCTTCCGCGCGGGAATACCTCTTCTATGATCGCGGCCTGCATACAATTCAGCAGCCGCTGATGTAATGAGCCCGTTCTTAGAAACTGTAACCGTGCTAATAGATGATCTGCGTACAACAGTCGCAATTGGCTCCACCTTTCCTCTCACAATTGGCTCTGGCAACTCACCGCGCCTCAGGCATAAATAAACGTGTTTGTCGGGAATTGTAAACACGCATATTAACGAGGTGGAATAAATGAGCGAAAAAAATAACCTGATGCAGCAGCGCAAAGCACAGGCTCTTCCCAAAGGTATCGGTACGCTATGCGACTGGTACGTTGCCCGGGCAGAGAACGCCACCTTATGGGATCAGGACGGTAACAGCTGGATCGACTTTGCGGGCGGCATCGCAGTGCTGAACACCGGCCACCGCCATCCACGCATTGAACAGGCGATTGCCGAACAGTTAACAAAGTTTACTCATACGGCCTTCCAGATCACGCCTTATGAAAGTTACATCGCACTTGCCGAGCGCATTAATCAGCGGGTGCCAATCGCTGGGCCGGCGAAAACCGCCTTCTTCACAACCGGCGCGGAAGCCGTAGAAAATGCGGTGAAAGTGGCGCGTGCCTTTACCCGCCGTCACGGCATCATCACCTTTGGTAACGCGTTCCATGGCCGTACCTTTATGACCATGGCGATGACCGGGAAAGTGGCGCCTTATAAACGCGATTTCGGCCCGATGCCGCCGTCGGTGTTTCATGCACGCTATCCCAGCGCGGTTCAGGGAATCAGCATTGAGGCCGCGCTGACCAGCCTCGACGAAATTTTCTCTCAGGACATTGCACCGCATGACGTCGCCGCAATCGTGCTGGAGCCGGTACAGGGCGAAGGTGGTTTCCATGCGGCACCGGCAGAGTTTATGGTGCAGCTGCGCGAACTGGCTGACCGTCACGGCATTCTGCTGATTGCAGATGAAGTGCAGAGCGGATTTGCCCGCACCGGCAAGCTATTTGCCATGGAACACTATCCGGTGAAGGCCGATATCATCACGATGGCCAAAAGCCTGGCTGGCGGGATGCCGCTCTCTGCCATCGCAGGTCGTGCAGAAGTCATGGATGCGCCTGCGCCTGGTGGGCTGGGCGGAACCTATGCCGGAAACCCGCTGGCTATCGCTTCAGCGCACGCGGTTCTGGATGTGATTGAAGAGGAGCAGCTCTGTCAGCGTGCCGTTGAACTCGGTGCCCGGCTTGAAGCTGAGCTGCAGGAGCACCAGCGCAAGCATCCGGATATTGCTGACGTGCGTGCGCTGGGTTCGATGGTAGCCATGGAGTTTTATCAGGCCAGCACCGCGCAGGCCGTTCAGAAGATGGCAATGGAACAGGGCCTGCTGCTGCTGACCTGTGGAGCCAAAGGCAATGTCATCCGCTTCCTTTACCCGCTCACCATTCCGGATGCCCAGTTCAGCCAGGCGCTGACCATTCTCTCCACGGTGATCAATCACTGTGTCGCATCTGCCGGACATCCCGTCGTCCCAGCCTGATTTCGCTGGCGCGTTAACGCAAGTTTATCCCCGTTCGTCCGGTCTCACAGGCCGGACGCCGTCTGGAGACGTTTACATGACGATGACTCAGAATGCGAATGAAGATTCGCTCGCCCAAAACCTGAAACCGCGCCACGTGCGTATGCTCTCAATTGCTGGTGTGATTGGCGCAGGACTGTTTGTTGGCTCCGGCCACGCAATTTCTGAAGCGGGCCCGGCGGTCCTGATCTCTTACGCAGCGGCGGGTGCCCTGGTCGTATTGATCATGCGAATGCTGGCTGAGATGGCTGTTGCCTCGCCCGACTCCGGCTCGTTCTCAACCTATGCAGATAAAGCTCTCGGACGCTGGGCCGGTTTTACCATCGGCTGGCTTTACTGGTGGTTCTGGGTGCTGGTAATTCCGCTGGAGGCCAATGCGGCAGGCACCATTCTGCATGCCTGGTTCCCCGATATCGCCATCTGGCAGTTCACTTTCGCCATTACATTACTGCTAACCATCACCAACCTGCTCAGCGTGAAAAATTATGGCGAGTTCGAATTCTGGTTTGCCCTGATCAAGGTCGTTGCCATCATCCTGTTCCTGGGCGTGGCGGGTGCGGCAGTATTTGGTTTGCTGCCGGACAGTAACACCAGTGGCCTGTCGCATCTTTATGACACACATGGTTTTATGCCGAATGGTATCGGCGCCGTTGTCGCGGCCATTCTGACCACCATGTTCTCATTTATGGGCACAGAAATTGTCACGATAGCGGCTGCCGAGTCGAAGAATCCTGGCAAGCAGATCACCCAGGCAACCAATTCGGTTATCTGGCGTATCGCGCTGTTCTACCTGCTCTCCATTTTCTTTGTGGTGGCGCTGGTACCGTGGAACACGCCAGGACTGGTTGAACAGGGTTCATGGCAGACGGCATTACAGGCGATGAACATTCCGCACGCACGATTGATTGTCGATCTGGTGGTGCTGATGGCGGTGTGCAGCTGTCTCAACTCCGCACTCTATACCTCTTCACGTATGCTTTACTCGCTGTCACGCCGTAAAGATGCGCCTGCCGCTGCTTCACGCACCAATCGCAGTGGCACACCCTGGGTTGCCGTACTGCTCTCTACGGCGGCTGCGTTTCTGGCGGTCATCGCGAATTATCTGGCGCCCAGCGCCGTGTTTGAATTTTTGCTGGCGACATCAGGCGCGATTGCACTGCTGGTCTATCTGGTGATTGCCGCGTCACATCTGGTGTTACGCAAAAAGCGTGAGAAAGCGGGAGAGGTCCTGAGCTACCGCATGTGGCTATTCCCGGGCCTGACCTGGGTCACTATTCTCTTTATTGTGACAGTGCTGATTATTATGTTGTGTGATCCGAAACATCAGTCTGAGCTTCTGGCAACCGGCGGGTTAACGCTGGTGATTATCGCCACCAGCCTGGTTCTGCGTCGTAAAAAAGAGGTTCGCCAGCGAACGAAATACTTTACTCAGCGTTCTTCCGACCCCTCATAATTTCTGGTAATTCTTTAACAGTAAATGATGCCCACCTTTCACAGCAAAGGTGGGCATTTCTGCTTTTATATGCAGAATAAAATTTGAAAGCTTATTCCAGATACTGGCTGAAGCGCAGCAGATACCCATCCGGATCCTGTACCAAAAACTCCCTCTGACAGGCAATCGTCTCGCCAGTGTCATAATGGTTATCCCGCATCTCACGAAACAGTGGCACGGCATGCTGCTGCAAACGCGTTAATACAGCGTCAATGTCGTCCACCTCGATCTGGAAATTAATGCCCCGGCCAAGCGGCCAGTGCAGCCCGGCGGTGTTCCAGCCCTGCGGATGGAACTGCTCAATCATCAATTGTGCTTCTCCATAGCAAAGGTATGCGAAGTCGGGCTGCTGACGCTGAATCCTTACCTCAAAGCCCAGCACCACAGTGTAAAAGTGCATCGAAGCGGCGAAGTCAGTGACGGTGAGTTCTGGCACCATGCGATTCCAGTACAGATTGTTATCACTCATAAAGGCATCCGTTTTTGTCTGTTATGATCGCTGTTCATTCTCATCCCCAAGACTCCTTTGCAGTTCATCCAGCATCAGCCGCAGGGCGGCAGACTGATGCTCGCGCGAGAGATACAGTCCCCAGATGCCAATGCGTCGGGGCTCATAATCGGGCAGTAAGTTCACCAGCTTACCCGCTTCCAGTGCACGCCGGGCTTCCTGCTCAGGTACCATTGCTATCCCACAATGTGCAATGGCTGCATCACACAACAATAGTGAGATGCCAGCACTGAAGTTCCCCTTAACAGCAGCTGTGATTTTCTCTCCATCCGCCGCCGTGAAATGCCAGCTTTGTCCGGCGAACTGGCTGTAGTAAAGACAGTTATGCCGCGTCAGATCATCCGGGGTTTGCGGTATGCCATGCTTCTGCAGATATTCCGGTGAGGCGCAGAGCACAGAGCGACATTCCCCGAGGCGGCGCGCGATAGCGCCCGGCTCTGGCGCATCCGTAATACGAATCGCGAGATCGATACGCTCACTGATCAGACTCACGGGCTGATTATTAATGTCCAGCTCAATGCGCAGTGCAGGATAGCGTGCCAGAAAGTCAGGGATCACCGGCCCGACAAGATGCAGCGCCGTGAAGTGGGCGCAGGCGATGCGAAGCGTTCCCGCCGGCACGCCCTGCGTGGTCTCCTGCTGGATCGCTTCTGAGAGCAGGGCCAACTGACGGGTCTTTTGCAGGGTCGCCTCACCGGCAGGCGTCAGGGTCAGCCGACGCGAAGAGCGATGCAGCAGACGTGTTCCCGCCCACCTTTCCATCTCCTCCAGATATCGGCTGACCATCGGACGAGAGATCCCCAGCGCACGTGAGGCGGCACTCAGGCTACCCAGTTCACAGATTCGGTTGAAAACAGCGGCTGCCGTCACTCTGTCCATCTCGTTCACCTGCCCGGATTATGAAACTCAGCATCTCTGATTGCGGGAATTCTATCAGATGGCGAGAGGCGTAGAATAGCGCCATCGACACTGAACAACGCCCGATGCAGATGCCTGAAGCGGGCCTTTACTTCTGAGGATTCACAATGAAAACCACACTGTTACCTGTGATGTTAATTCTGGCTTCGGCTTCCGCTAGCGCCGCCACTCTGCAACTGGAAACCTATAATCCGCAGGAGAAAGGCATTTTCCCTGTCTCTTCCACACTGGTTTCCGGGCCAACCGAAGCAATTCTTTTTGATGCACAGTTCAGCACCCAGGACGGTGAGAAACTGGTGGAGATGATTAAAAAGAGCGGTAAAAAGCTGAAGGAAGTGGTGATCACCTCTGGCGATCCTGATTTTTACTTTGGTCTGGAACCGATTGTTAAGGCCTGGCCGGATGTGAAAGTGGTTGCCGCGCCTGCGGTCGTGAAGCATATCCAGCAGACGCATGATGCCAAACTGAAATACTGGGGTCCTCAGATGAAGCAGGGCGCGCCGGATAAAGTGTTTGTTCCTGAAGTGACTCAACAGACACGCTTTAGCGTCGACGGCGAGGTGCTGGAACTGCGTCATCCTGAGCAGTACGCTGCCTACGTATGGATCCCTTCTGTGCGCACCATTCTGGGCGGTACGGGCCTTGCTTCCGGTATTCATGTCTGGACCGCTGACACCCAGACCGTTAAGAGCCGTGCAGAATGGCGTCATATCCTGACAGAAATGAAGACGCTGAACGCAACGAATGTCATTCCTGGTCACTACCTCGGGGCACGTCCTGAGGGTTCCCAGGCTGTGGATTTCACACTGAATTACCTGAAGAGTTTTGAAACGGCATTGTCACAGCACAAAACCTCAGCTGGCGTGATTGCCGCCATGAATACGGCCTGGCCGAAACTGGCTGAGCCGGCATCACTGGAACTCAGCGCTAAAGTGAATACTGGCGAAATGAAGTGGTAAATCTGTAACGGGTCAGTTAACCGCAGCGTGCGCAGCCGTTTAGCGGTTAACGCCCTGGAATAAAGCAGAGAGGTCCAGGCGCTATTTCTTTGTGAGATAGCGCCTGTCATCACGCGCCTGCAACCGCGCTTCCGCCGGAGTCGGGAAGATATAGTGAAACAGATCGCGGTAAAAACTCAGATGCTTCAGTAATCCTTCCTGAATAGCCCGGCTGATGTCCTTAATCAGGAACGCCTGGGTTGTATTGAAGTTAGCGATACTGAAAAAGGTTTTGTCATAGACGTTCACCACCCCTTCCCATTTCATCACCTTCTCATCCGGAGATATCCCTTCTGAGGCAACAAACATGCCTTTATGGGATTTCACGCCCTGTTTACTGATATAGGTAGTTAACGCGTCATAGCCACGCTTATTGCGCCAGCGACAGAATTCATACGGCACATCGTAATGCGGCAGCACAAAGTCAGGCGTGCGAAAATGTTCATCCCCAATCAATCCATCCAGCGTGACGGTGAAATGCAGAAAATCCTGCAGGAAATCGAACTGGCGGGTTTTGGTCAGAGTAACATTGATGGTGAAGTGACCCGCCTGTACAAACCAGTAATTGGTGAAGCCGGTGACCAGAATACAGAATGCCTGCCAGTCACTGAGTTTTCGATCTCCCGCCAGTCCCCTGAAACGGCTGATCATCATCCGCGATTTTGGGTGCTGATACGCTTTCAGCAGCGGATCGTTCATACCCTTCAGTAACATCAGGCACACTCCTTGATAGATTGCGCTTATCCTGCCACGCCCTGATCAGGGTGAAAAGTGTCGTTGTTCTGAAACAGTCTGAACTGATCGTCACTATGATGTGAGCCCGGTGCTTCTGGTAGCCGGAAGGCTCAACGAATAATGCGTTCATGTCTTATCCCCTTCCCACTCAGGTGACAGGCTATCCTTAGGTTGAGGGCAGAACTTATTCCTTTTCTTAATGCTGTTAACTGATGCTCTGGCCTGCTGTACGTATCAGCTCACTCACTTCCGCCACCAGCTTACGAACCTTATCAGGGATAAAACGGGCGTCCGGGAAAACGGCATAAAGATAGCGGTCAGGAAGTCGCCAGTCCGGTAAAACCCGTACCAGCCTGCCGGAGGCCAGCGCGTCTGCGCCAATCAGCAGCTGTAATCCGCCGATCCCCAGTCCCGCCTCAAGGGCCTGCATTAACGCCTCACTGTTGTTAGAACGAAACACGGTTTTCACGGGAACAGACACACTTGTCATCCCGGACACCAGCTGCAGCGGCGCATCAGGCAAAATACCGCTAAAACGTATGTGAGGATGCCGCTGTAAGTCATCGGGCGTTTCCGGCATACCGTTTTGCGCTATCCACTCAGGGGAAGCCACCAGTACGGTTTCAACCGTGATCAGTGAACGGGCCGCCAGCGTGGCAGGCGGTGACTCGCTAAGGCGGATCGCCACATCAACGCCCTCCGCAATGAGGTCTGAAAGACGATCCTCAAGCGCGATATTCAGATGCAGCGCAGGATGCGCCTGCTGAAAGGCGATCAGATGCGGCATCAACCGGTGCCCTATGCCGCTCGGCAGCTGAATATGCAGTTTGCCGTGAAGCGGCTGCGTGCCAGGCCGCAATTGCTGTTCAAGTTCCTCCATCGCACTGAGCAGTTGCCTGACCTGCTGCAGATAGTGCTGACCCTGCTCCGTGAGCGCCATTTTTCTCGTCGTTCGGTGTAGCAGCACTACGCCCAAGGCCTCCTCAAGTGCAGCGATCTGCTGGCTCACCGCCGACTGCTTCATGCCATTTTGCCGTGCCGCCGCTGAGAAGGATCCCGCTTCCGCTACACGGACGAAGGTCTGAATCGCAGTCAGTTTGTTCTGCATTTATTGATTTTCCTGATAAGTGATATCCGGTTCAGGGGATTTAATCAGAATAACGCGCAGGTGAGAATGCGGCTTCTCTCTTAACAGGGTAATGATCATGAAAATGACGCAGGATAAAAAGGTTGCGCTGGTAGCAGGGGCCAGCGGGATTATCGGCCAGCAACTCAGCCAGGCGCTGGTGGCCGATCAATGGCAGGTGACCGCGCTGACGCATCAGTCAGACCTGGCGATAAGCGGAACCGAGGTTATCGCGGTGGATTTGCGCGACGTGGAGCAGAGCCATGAACGGCTGGCCTCACTGACTGATGTGACCCATATCTTTTACAGCGCATGGCTGAATGCCGCCGACTGGGAGTCGATGGTCGGTCCAAATCTCGCCATGCTGCAAAATCTGGTGCAAACCCTTGAAAATATCGCTCCGCTTGAGCATGTCAGCCTGATGCAGGGATACAAAGTGTATGGCGCCCATCTCGGACGATTTAAGACGCCGGCGCGGGAAAGCGATCCCGGCGTGCCCGGTGCCGAATTCAACGCCGCTCAGTTGAACTGGCTGAGCGCACAACAGCAGGGTAAAGCCTGGCACTGGAGCGCACCACGGCCCGGCGTGGTCGGCAGTGACCGGTCAGGCAACGTCATGAATCTGGCGCTGAGTCTGGCAATCTATGCTTCAATCTGTCGTGCAGCTCAGCTGCCTTTACGCTTCCCGGGTTCGCTGGAAACCTGGAACAGTATGGTGGATTTTACCGATGCGGCATTGCTGGCTGACGCCACGATCTGGGCAGCGCGCAACGCTGACGCACGCAATCAGGCGTTTAATATTAACAACGGCGATCTCTGGCGCTGGAGCGAGCTGTGGCCTGTCATTGCAGAATGGTTTGCGCTGGATATCGCGCCGCCCGTTTCACTCTCTTTCCGCCAGATGTTCAGGGACTATCGTACGCTGTGGCGAGACATCGCTGCAGATAACACACTCGTCGAGGCCGATATTCTGGCGCTGAGTGACGGGACTTTCGCTGATTTTGTCTTTGGCTGGAATTACGACATGTTTGGCGACGGCAGCAAGCTGCGTCGGGCAGGTTTTAACGGTTATCGTGCAACGGATGAGATGTTCTGCGATCTGTTTGCCCACTTCCGGTCATCGCGAATGATTCCGTGATAAAACGGTAAAGCGCAGAGAGCGGGAATATCGCTCTCTGCCTCAGGAAGATTTTAGCGCCCTTTCTTCTTACGTCCCGGCTGCACAAAGCGCTTGCGTGAAGCACCATTCGCATCGGCTTTTTCAGCCGGTTTAGCGGCACGCTTCTGTGGCTTACTCGCGGCGGCAGCTTTCGCCGGGGCTTTGGCTTTCTTCGCCGGTTTGTCTTCTGACGAGGAGTTCTCCAGCAGTTTAAACAGCTCTACGAGTTCGTC
Organism: Pantoea eucalypti; assembly: GCF_009646115.1. Classification (NCBI taxonomy): domain Bacteria; kingdom Pseudomonadati; phylum Pseudomonadota; class Gammaproteobacteria; order Enterobacterales; family Erwiniaceae; genus Pantoea; species Pantoea eucalypti. The sequence continues at coordinate 72,629 of NZ_CP045721.1, forward strand.
GTCGGTGAGATCGCGCCATTCACCCAGCGGTAACCCTTTGAGATTGACGTTCATGATGCGGGTACGCTCAAGCTTCGTCACTTCAAAGCCGAAATGCTTACACATACGACGGATCTGGCGATTCAGCCCCTGAACCAGGGTAATGCGGAAGACAAACGGGGCTTCCTTTTTCACTTTGCATTTTTTGGTCACCGTGCCCAGCATCGGCACGCCTGCGCTCATCCCGGCAATAAATTCATCGGTGATCGGCTTGTCGACAGTCACGACATACTCTTTTTCGTGATTGTTACCGGCCCGCAGTATCTTGTTGACCAGATCGCCATGATTGGTGAGGAAAATCAGGCCCTGAGAATCTTTATCGAGTCGGCCAATCGGGAAGACGCGCTTGCTGTGATTGACGAAGTCGCTGATGTTATCGCGCTCGCCTTCTTCCATCGTGGTGATGATCCCGACGGGCTTGTTCAGGGCAATCAGCACCAAATCGTCTTCGTCGCGCGGCTCGATCAGCTGACCATTCACTTTCACCACATCGCCTGCAAATACCTGCGCGCCCACAGAGGCGCGTTTGCCGTTAATGAAAACGTTGCCCTGCTCGATATAACGATCGGCGTCACGACGAGAGCAGATGCCGCTCTCGCTGATGTATTTATTGAGACGAGTTGATGAGTCAGTCAGCATGATTCCTCCAAAAAACGCGGACTATACCTTACCGGTGGGGGGCTTGCGAAGCCTTTGTACGGGAAACTTTTGCCACTTTTTGCCCGCCTGGCCGTGGTCCGCATTTACAGGTCAATCGACATCTCCATACAACGCAACGCGCAGCCCGCCAGCTTTGACGGATAAAGACTTTCTCCCAGCGGCCGGAAACCATGCTGCTCATAAAAGCTCACGGCGTTTGGCGTCGACTCAAGCGTTAAGCGGCGATATCCACGCTGCAGCGCCTCCGCTTTGATAGTGTCAATGATCCGGCCCGCCATTCCCTGTCCGGCGAAGCCTGGCAGCGTAAAAATGGCTTCGACGCTGGCGGCAGCGAGATCAAGCGATCCTGTCGCCACCGGCACGCCGTCCGGACCATCAATCACGAAGAAGAGATTCACGCGAATCATCGCAGGAAAGCTGGCGGGCATGCGGTCCGGCGTCCAGGCGGCAAGGACATCGGGAGGATAAACGTGCTGACAGCCGTGACGAATGGCCAGATTACGGATATTCCATAACGTGTGCGCCTCTTCGGGCGATGCCTGTCTGACAATCATGATGCCCTCCGGCTCCTGAACAGAGCCGTTACGTTAGCACACCGCGATGCGGGGATCTCCAATCCCTGACAGGTTCAGATGTCGTCAGCCATTACCTCTTTGCGTAATGACAGACGACAGAGTTTAAAGCAGAGCAGTTAAAAGCGGGCGTTAAGTCCGACGTTCCATGTCACCTGATGCGTGTCGCTGTTGCCTGCCACTGCTGAGACGCCCGCAAAGGCATTGACCGATGCGCCAATCGGCACACTCGCCCCGACCGCCATATCGATCCAGTTATCGTCACGCGAGCCGCTGTTGCGGGTAAAGGCGGTGCGTGTCGATTTCAGTCCGGCGGTGACGGCAGAGTCGGTATCACCAAACTGGTGGTTATAGCTGACCTGCGCCCAGGGATTGATTAACAAATCCTTACTGTCGATACGCCAGCCGACGGAGCCGATTTGGGAATGCAGTGTCTGGTCGCCAAAGCGCATAGAAGTACTGCTGTTCCCCTCTTCTTTATACCCATCGACCTGGGTGTAATCCAGCGCATAGCTTGCCATCGGGCCGGTGGAGACATAGCGACCCAGCGGCAAATCCCAGCCGGTCTGTACCCGCATTCCCAGCACTTTGCCATCACTGCTGCCCTTTTCAGTACGTGTCGCGGGTCCCAGCCTGATCTGACGCTCAATATCATCAAAGTTGAGATCGGCATAATGGGCATCCGCATTAATCCATCCGCCATCGAAATAATTGAACTGACTCCAGAGCGCCACCAGATTGCCGCGTAAACGGTAATCAAAGCGCGACGAAGGATCCTGGCGTTGCGAGGTGGCGGAAAGCATCGCGCCGGCCTGCCAGTGATCGGTCAGCTGATAGCCCACACCTACGGTGCCAGTGGCGCTGGTGGCATCGCCATCAGGCAGGCTGTCACCGCGAAAATCTCGCTGTTGCCCGGCATAACCGCCGAACACAGTAAACTCGCCAGCGCTGGCGGGCTGCTGACGCTGCTGCTGCAGATGACCGTCGAGCGTGTTATGCGCATCGCCCACCAGCATCGACGGTGCCTGAGCTAGCGCCGCCACCTGCAGCGGCGCATTCAGCACCGACTCAATATAATCGGCGATCAGCGCATGCACTGCCGGGCTGGGATGCAGCCGGTCGGCGAACAGATATTGCTGTGACTGAGAAAATCCAGGCGTCGAGGAGGTGCAGTCCATTGATGAGACACCTGGCGGGCAAGCCATGCCCGCCGTATTGCTGAGTCCATACAGACGCGGATTATCAATCACCTCATTAAACAGGCCATTGATATCCACCCGCGCGATGTTCCCGCGTGCTGTCAGCAGACCCTGCTCTTCAGCCTGATTGTAACGATCGGTCAGTGTCGCAGCCTCCTGACTCAGTAATTGCCAGGCAGCAATCAGCTGTTGCGCAAGAGCATCCCGGATAAGTGGAATCGAAGAGACCTGTCCCGCCGCCTCGTTTAGCGCAGTTTCAATCGCCTGCTCTCTTGCGGCCCGGTCAGGCGTGGTGGTGGTGCTCAGCGACTGAAACAGCGCCGCCGTCGCGGGTTGCGCAGCCGGGCCAAGTACCTGCAATATCGCCTGCAACAAAGCAGGCGTTGCGCCAACATTCGGCACCGTCGGCACAATCACCGTTCCGGCCCCGGCATTCAGCAACCGGCTGACCTGTGAGGCCGCTGCACTGGCACTGTTATCCACGATCTGCTGTGCAGCCAGCGGCGCCAGGGCTGCCGCCGCCAGATCATTACCACCAATCCAGTGAATGTAGAGACCGTTCGGGTCAGCCCGTCCCCCACGCGCCGCAAGATAGCTATCAAGTTGATCCTGGGTATTAAACAGCGGATTGATCGCCGGCACTGCAACCGCGCCACCCTCGGCATAGTTGTTACCACCCAGGGATGAGGGACGCAGGGTATCGCCCAGCGACTGCGCCAGAATCTCGTCATAAAGCGGATGAGTCGCGCCATCGTAGGTAAAGCGGCCTACGTTGCCGCCATCACTCAGGCTATCGCCAAACACGGTGAGATCGCTCCATGCCGCAGCAGGTAAAGGGGACAACAGGCTCAGGGTCGCACAGCAGAAAAGGTATTGCGCGTGAAGGGGTTTCATCAGCAGCTCCGCACAAATCAAAATTTTGAGAAAAAAAGCGTCGTAACCGCACCCACTGGCGCAGCAAGCTGTAAGCGTAGTCGTCTCAGAAAATGGGCGGCAGAAAAGACGCGATCGCGGTCGCAAAGCCGAAAAATTTGGCTTAAAGATGAGCCGGAAAATCCGGTTAACCTGAAAGGCATACCGCTTCGGCTCAGTAGTGATGACTACTTTTTGCTGACGGGTTTCAACCCGCGATTGAGATCCTGTAAACGCTTCATAGTTTTCACCGTGCGCTGCGGCAGCGTGGAAGCCACCGACAGGATTAGCATCTCCAGGCAAACCATAATCGTGCCGTGCAGGGGAATGCGTCCCTTCTCACCGCCACGGGGCACATTGATCACTACATCCGCTTCTCTCGCAAAAAAGGAGTCGGTGGCATTAGTCAGCAGAATAACCGGGATGTCGAGCCGCTTTGCTTCTCGCACCACGGCCGTGCCTTCGCGGTGTGCAGACTGCTGGGCCATCATCACCAGCACATCGCCGCGCTGAAGCGCCAGCATTTGTTCTGCCAGTGCAATACCGGCGCGATTCAGGGAGAAGGCGGGGAGACCAATACGGTTTAGCAGCCGCACGCTGTAGTCCGCAAGAATCCCCGAGGCATTAATGCCAAAGATAGCGACTTCCCGCGCTTCGCCCAGCAGCGCGACGGCATCCGCTACCGCCACCCGATTATGCGGTTGCGACAGCACCTCACAGGCATAACGATGACCATCCAGCACAAAGTCGATGGCGCTGTTCACATCGCTGGTCACCTCACTGACGGTGGTGATCATCTTATCTTCTGAAGTCAGCGAGGGACCAAACCAGGCCTTAAGCGTCTGTTTGAGGTCGCGCAGACCGCTAAAACCCAGAGCCTGAATAGCGCGGATCACAGTGGCATCAGAGGTGTGATTCGCTACGGCGATCTCAAGCGCGGTGCTCTCCAGTACCGTTTCCCGCTGTTGATCGATATAGCGCGCTACGGCCAGCAGACGCGGAGAAAGCTGTTTTTCGCGGGCACGAAGGCGTTCAGCGACCACATCCACTCTGTTTTTAACGGGTCTGTTCTGTTTCATGCTGCTCCTGCTGCTGACCTTACAAATCTGTAATGCTCACTCCCGGTCTGATCCAGGCGTGACAATTTCAGGTCTCAAAAATGTAGTGAAAGCCTCATTACGCTTTACATTTCACCTGAAAAAGCCAGGGATTAAACACTACTCCTACATCCCACAACGAATAAATAATCATTATTATCAATGATATAAAATCATACCTGAATTGTTTTTTTATAAAAAGTGACGCGATAAAAATGTAGTAAAAACTCTTCAAATTTTGTTTACTACTACATTACCTGATGTTTGAATGATTCTCAATTACAGATGAGAAGTATTGTCGTCCGGGCAACGTCATGATGTCTGAACGCTGATGCGCTTCTCCTCTGCTTAAAGCGCTGCATATTGCAGACCACCTCCAGGGAAGCCCTGCATGACCGACAGCCATCAGGGCGTATTAGCTTCAGAAACTGCCAGTAACAGACACGAAAAAAATGAAAAACAAAGACACACGATATCCGGCCCGACACCCTGCTCTGGTCATGGCGATTTTCGGCAGCATTATGCTGCCACAGGTCAGTGCAGCAACCGACAGCGCACCGGATATGACCGTGACCGCGGATGCCAGTCCAGAGGGAAATTACAGCGCCAGCGAGACCAGCGTTGCCAGCAAAATGCCCACCGCGCGACTCGATGAGGTGCAGTCGGTCAGCGTGGTCACGCAGCAGCAACTGGAGGATTTTCAGGCCAGCTCACTGGCAGATGCGATGCGCTTTGTCAGTGGCGTCTCGGAGGCGAACACGCTGGCAGGCACCGAAGATGGCTTTGTACGGCGCGGTTTTGGCAGCAACGCCGATGGGTCGATTTACCGGGATGGTATCCGCAGCAGCCAGGGTCTCAATTTTGATGCGACGACTGAAAGGGTTGAGGTGCTGAAAGGTTCCTCTTCCCTGCTGTATGGCATTCAGAATCCGGGTGGCGTTATCAATGTGGTCAGTAAAAAGCCGCAGTATAACTGGCACTCCAGCGTCACCGGACGGTATGCCAGTGAGGGTGGCGGTGCTGGCACGGTGGATGTCACCGGTCCGTTGGGCAACGGTTTTGCCTTCCGGCTAATCGCCGAAAAGCAGAATCAGGATTACTGGCGCAACTTTGGCAATGAAGAGCACACACTACTTGCGCCATCGCTGCAGTGGTTCGGCGAGCAGGCCAGCTTTCTGATCAGCTATGCGGACTATCGCTATGACATCCCGTACGATCGTGGCACCGCGTTTATCGACGGCAAGCCGATTGATATTGGCTACAAAGATCGTCTGGATGATAAAGCTAACCATGCCTGGGGCCATAACAGAACCCTGAATGCCCATTATGACTGGCAGTTTAATGATGAGTGGCGCACCCGGTTAACGCTTGGCTGGAACCAGCGGCAATATGATAATAATGAAGTGCGCGTAACGGCGGTGAATGCCACCAGCGGCGTGGTGACACGTCGGGCCGATGCCAATCGCGGGTTTAACCACAAAACCAAATATGTAAGCTGGGATCTGATGGGCAACCCTGAAATCCTGGGGATGCAGCACGCGCTGGTGGCGGGCACCGACTATGAGATGAACCAGACTTATCGTGCTCATCAGTATCAGGGCAAGGTCAATCGCCAGTTCAATTACTTAAATCCCGACTATGACATGCTGTCGCCGGTCACAGACGCCAGCACAGAGAACACCGCTGCGGCTAATAACCTGAACCGTATCCATAGCCGGTCGCTTTACGCTAAAGACAGCATTTCACTGACACAGGACTGGATTGTGGTACTGGGTGGTCGTTATCAGCATTATGAGCAGCGTGCCTCTCGTGGCTTCAATCCGCAGATTGAAACCCTGAACGATGAGGGCAATAAGTTTCTGCCGCAGGCGGGAGTCATCTACAAACTTACCCCTGACCTCTCTTTCTACACCAGCGTCAGCAAATCTTTCACGCCTTCAACGGATGTGGATGATGAGGGTAACGTCGGCAAACCTGAGCAGGGAACCAGCTGGGAAGTGGGCAGCAAATGGCAGCTGTCGCCGAAACTCCTCGCCACCGTGGCGCTCTACCGTATCGATGAAAGGTTGATGTCGCTGAATATTAATGGCAGCACGCGAGCCATTGATAAAGCCCGTTCGACCGGTGCTGAGTTTGAGCTGAATGGCGAAATTGCGCCTGGCTGGGATTTGAGTGCGAACTACAGCTATGATCAGGCAGAAATTGTCAGTGACCGGGTTAATCCGGATAACAACGGTAACCGTCTGCAGAATGCCCCGCGTCATGCCGGTGCGCTTTACCTGAGTCATGAAATGCAGGTCAGCGGCCTGCCCGGCTCGCTGCGGCTCGGCGGCGGTGCGCGATATGTCGGCAGTCGTGCAGGCGATCCCGACAACAGCTTCACCCTGCCCGACTACGTAGTGGCTGACAGCTTCGTCGCATGGAAAAACCGCCTGTTCGGCGAAAAAACGGAGCTGCGTCTGAACATTAATAACCTGTTTAACCAGCACTATTACACCTCAAGCGGCGGCAATCTGCGCGTCCGTGAAGGCGAAACCCGCAATCTGATGGTACAGGCCCGTGTTGAATTTTAAATCACTTCGTTCTGCATTGCTGATGCTCGGCGTGATGCTGGTCAGCGCGGGCGTACACGCCCGCACGCTGACCGATATTACCGGTCGCCAGGTCACCATTCCTGACCATCCGCAGCGTATTGTGCTGGGTGAAAGCCGGATGCTCTACAGCGTTGCGCTGCTGACACCCGTCAATCCTCTGCAAAATATCGCTGGCTGGCCGCAGGATCTGAAAAAGTATGATCCTCAGACCTGGCAGATTTTTGCCCGCCGGTTCCCGCAGATGGACGCTATTCCGGTACTGGGCCTGGATGGCGTTAATGACATGAATCCCGAACAGGTTATCGCGCTAAAGCCTGACGTGGTCATCCTGCCACAGCTGGCACGCGGCAGTGAAAGCGGCCTGGTACTGGAGAAAATGCTCGCGGCGGCGAATATCCCGGTGGTGAAGATCGATCTGCGGGTTGATTTGCTAAAAAATACTGAGCGCAGCATCACGCTACTGGGCGAAGTACTGAATCAATCCCAGCGTGCGGCTGACTTTAATCGCTTCTACCGCAGCCACATGCAGCGCATTGCGAGTCGTCTGGCGGGTTATCACGGCCCGAAGCCATCCGTGCTGTTGCAGTTGCACTTGGGACGGCGCAGTGAATGTTGTGTCACCTCGGTAAACGGCAATCTGGGTGAGCTTCTGACGTTTGCGGGTGGCAAAAATATAGCCAGTGAGCAGATCAAAGGTGTGTTCGGGCGGCTGAGTGAGGAAAGTGTGATCGCTGCTCAGCCGGATTACTACTTTGCTACCGGCACTGGCAGCGCAGATGAAGTGGGTGCGTTAAAACTTGGCCCCGCTGTCACCGCAGCGCAGACCCGACAGAGCCTGCTGGCACTGACAGGTAAGCAGAATGCCCTGAAGCAGCTCACCGCCCTGCGCGACGGTCATGCCGGTGCTATCTGGCACAACTTTTACCTCAGTCCCTGGCACGTAGTAGCAACCGAATTCTTTGCGACCACGCTCTACCCGCAGCTGTTTCATGACGTCGATCCTGAACAGACACTACGGCAGCTGTTCCGTGATTTCCTGCCAATCCCCTATTCGGGCAGCTACCTCTACAGACTGGCACCCGAAGTGAAACCGGAATCAGGCCGCTGACAGTCCACGATTTTTTACCCGAACGATATCTGCCATCACCGACAACGCAATTTCCGCCGGCGTTTTGCTGCCGATGGGCAGACCAATGGGCGCATGGATGCGGTCCAGTTCCGTCCGATCCAGACCGGCGATCTGCTGGAGTCGCGCGCGCCGTTTCTCGCTGTTTTTCACCGAGCCCATAATACCGATATAGAACGCGGGTGTGGCAATCGCTTCCATCATCGTCAGGTCATCAATGCGCGGATCGTGGGTCAGTGCCACAATCGCCACCGCAGCGTGCGCCCCGTTCAGCTCCAGCCAGCGCGCCGGATGCTGTGACACCAGCGTCACATTGTCCGCGCCGCTGAAGTGCCTCTCCAGCTCTGAGAGCATCTCCGGGCGGTGCTCACAGACCCGCACATGAAAACCCAGGATCTGCCCAAGCCGGATGCACTCATAGGCTACGGTTGAGTAGCCCGCGATCAGCAATTCCGGTATCGCGCCAACAGGCAGCAACATCTGCGCCTCGCTGGCATCCAGCTCAGGCAGCACACGATCGCTGGCGATAACTTCCCATTGTGCGCGTTCACCAGGCCGTATCATTTTTACCATCGGCTGTTGCCCGCTCAATGCGCGTTGCATTGCCGTCAGCAATGCCAGCGTAGCGTCATCAGGCGGCAAATATTCAATGGCGATCTCCAGACTACCGCCGCACGGCAAATTAACGTCAGGCCGAATTCCGCCCTCACCATAGCGCACACGCTGACTGCTGGCTCGATAAGCACCCGCCGCCAGTTGCGCCAGAAAATCCTCTTCTATGCAGCCGCCCGACAGTGAGCCGCAGTACGCTCCGGCTTCATTGACTGCCATCAGCGTGCCCGGCGCGCGCGGCGAAGAGCCATAGGTACGCAGCACCGTACAGAGCCAGACATTCTGACCTGCCTGGCAACTACTCAATGCCGCATTAATCACGCGTTGATCCAGCGTTATCATGAAAATTCCTTTATTAACTGCAGATCAGCGGGGAGATCGATATCGCACAGGCAACCGCGATCATGAAGTGGCAGCCTGACCGCCTGTGACTTCACCATCGCCTGCGGACCGGCATCGCCCTGCAACACGCTCAGCATGGGATAGCATTGCTGCTGAAAACCGACCGGATGGCCTGGCCTGCCGTCAATCCACGGCCTGACGATAGGCGCATCCGCCAGCGCGGCGCTGACGGCGCGATAGCTTTCCGCCGTGACAAATGGCATGTCGCCCAGCGCAATCAGCCAGCCGTCGTAGTCGCGGCTGGCGTGAACACCGGCAGCGATCGATTCGCCCAGTCCGCCGCTGTTACACAGCACTAAAGTTGCCTGCCTGCAGAGCGTGTGAATTGCCGATGCGTCGGGGCGTGTGACGACGAACAGGTCAAGCCCGCTGGCAGCGGCCTGCTCCAGTGTATGTTGCAACACCGGTTTGCCTTCCAGATCAGCCAGAAGCTTATGCTCGCCTGCCTGCTGGCGAAAACGGCGACTCAGCCCGGCGGCCAGTACGACCAGCGCTATCCTCACTCTCTTTCTCCGCTCAGCGTGCAAAACGGGCGCAGGCTCCAGCCCACGCCCGTAAAATGACAATTCGACCGGCTGTCAGCCGGTCAGAATCAGGCTCAGATAATTTTGTCGAGCGTAATCGGCAGGTCGCGAACGCGCTTGCCAGTGGCATGGAACACCGCATTACTGATCGCTGCCGCCACGCCGACGATACCCAGTTCACCCACGGGTTTACCGCCCATCGTAGTCGCCTCGAAATCGGGCTCGCCCACGTTGATGGTGGTAATGTCAGGAATATCGCCGTTAACCGGCACCAGATAATCCGCCAGGTTGTTATTGATTACCCGGCCATTACGCGGATCGATGATGCCCTCTTCCATCAGTGCCTGGCCGACACCCATGATCATGCCGCCAATCCACTGACTGCGCGCCAGTTTAGGGTTGTAGAGACGGCCGCTGTCGAGTGCCGCGACCATCCGTTTTACCCGAATCGTGCCAAAGTCTTCATCAACCCGCACTTCAACAAAATGCGCGCTCCAGCTGTGAGCAGAGAATTTTTCAGGACGGGTACCATCATTGAGGTTGCGGACCATCTTATCGCGCTCACTTTCTGACATATCATCCGGGAAGGTCCCGCCTTTCACCGTGAGACTCTCCGACGGTGCCAGGCTCGCCAGCTGCGCGAATGAGACGGCCAGGTTACTGTGCTGAGTATGCTGCACGCCGTCGCCTTTCAGGGTGAGCTGAGAAGCCGGTGTCCCTTTCAGCGGCGACTGAGCCAGCTCGCTTGCCAGCTTCAGTAACTGGTCGCGCATGCGTTTAGCGGTGTCGTCCACTGCGGCAGTCACGTTGCCGGCCAGCTGCGAACCGCCCGCTACGCCTGTACGCGGCAACTCGGTATCTCCCAGTTGCACCTCAATGGTGCCGGAGGCCACGCCCAGAATGTCGGCAGCAGTCTGCGCCAGAATGGTATAGGTTCCGGTGCCGATATCCGCACCACCGCACTGCACCACAAATTTGCCCTGCGGCGTCAGGATGATTTTCGCTTCTGCGGGCAGCTTATTGACCGGATAGGTGCCGGAGGCCATACCCCAGCCAATCAGCTCACGCCCCTCACGCATTGAACGCGGCGTCATAATCCGCTGGTCCCAGCCAAAGGCTTCAGCCCCTTTCTGATAGGCTTCTTTCAGTCGGCGTGAACTCCACGGCAGATCGAGCTGATAATCTTTGTCTGCCCAGTTGCGCAGACGCAGTTCCAGCGGATCGATGTTCAGGGCATAAGCCATCTCATCCATCGCCACTTCCAGTCCAAAGGCGCTGGGGTTTTCGCCTGGCGCGCGCATCCATCCCGGTGTAACGGTGTTGATCGGCCTGATCTGATGTTGAGTGGAGACGTTCTCCACCGCATACATACGCGCTGTAACTTTGCTGCAGTTCTCGGCAAATTCGTCGATCAGTGACGTTTCACTGAAGCTGCGCTGGATAATCGCCTGGATTTTGCCGTCACGCGAGGCACCCAGCTCCAGCTGCTGAGAGGTAGCAGCACGTCCGCCGAGACCCGTAAAGGTCTGCGGACGGGTCAGCGACACCTTGATCGGGCGGTTAAGCGCCCGCGATGCCACACTCGCCAGCGCGACGTGGGTATAGGGCACTGGCTTTGAACCAAATCCGCCGCCGACATAAGGCGAGATGATGCGCACGTCTTCAACCTCAATGCCCAGCCACTCGGCGATCTCTACCTGTGCGCCCGCGACCCACTGGCTTGGCTCCCAGACAGTGATGCGTCCATCCTGCCACTGCGCCACACAGGCGTGCGGTTCCATTGGCATATTGTATTCGCGCGGCGTGGTGTAGCGCTGACTCAGACGCACCTCAGCCTGCTGCATCGCTGCCTGCGCATCGCCCATGTTGATATCCTGCTTCGAGACCGGTTTCGGCTCTACGCCCTCATCAGTTGCAAAAATCAGCGCGGGTGAGGTTTCATACTCAATTTCAACCAGCGAGGCGGCATAGGTCGCCTGCTCGAAGGTCTCTGCCACCACCAGACCGATATTCTGCCCGTTGTGAATAATCACATCGTCCTGAATCGGGGTGTAGGTTGACTGCGCCGCGCCCCCATCTGCAATGGCAGTAGGTTTGTTGATCTTCAGGCTGTTCAGATGGGTATAAACCGCCACCACACCCGACGCCTGCTGCGCCTTGTCGGTTGACATGCGGCTGATACGACCGCTGGCAACGGTAGACTGGATCACCACGCCATAAAGCGGATTTTCCGGCTGATGTTCAACCGCATAACGCGCTTCACCAGTGACTTTCACTTTGCCGTCGCCCCGCGTGCGAGCGGCGCCCAGCCCTTCAATCGGGTTGTCTGCAGCTGAGTTCGCCTTCACTGCATCCTGAGGCGCGTGGTCGTTTACGTCACTCATGCGATTTCTCCTGCTGCCATCAGCGCGCGTGCAATGACACGCGGCGCCAGTTTTGCTTTATAGGCGTTATGTGCCAGCGCCTGCGCTTCCTGGGTAATCAGTTCTGCGGCCCGGAACACTGTCTCTTCATTAAACGGCTGGCCTTCCAGTGCCTGCTCCACGGACCTGACGCGCCAGGGTTTGGTCGCCACGCCGCCCAGTGCGATATGCACCTGACGCATCACGCCGTTCTCCAGCGTAAAGCCTGCGGCGGCACTGGCTGCAGCAAACTCATAGGAGCTGCGGTCGCGGACTTTAAGGTAGTGAGAGTGCCGAAGAGAGTCGGTTTGCGGCACTTCAATCGCCACAATAATTTCGTCATCACGCAGATCGTGCTCACGATCAGGCGTGTCACCTGGCAGCAGGAAGAAATCATCCATTGCGATGCGGCGGGTTTCGCCCTGCTGATTCTGCAGGACCACAATGGCGTCAAATGCCACCAGTGCGACCGCCAGATCGCCGGGATAAACCGCAATGCAACTGTCGCTGGCACCCAGAATGGCATGATTGCTGTTAACGCCATCCAGTGCGGCACAGCCAGAACCCGGATTGCGTTTGTTACAGGCAGTAAAGGTCGCCGGATCGCGGTAATAGGCGCAACGGGTACGCTGACGTAAATTGCCGCCCAGCGTCGCCATATTACGAATCTGAGGAGACGCAGCCTGCCACAGGCTGCCGTAGATTGCCGGTGCATTCTGCTCGCAGTCGTGATGATCGGCCAACTGACTCATCGTGACCAGCGCACCGGCCGTAATTTTATCGTCGTCAAACTGCAGATTTTTAAGCTCGCTTAATCCGCTGATGCCAATTAACTGGGGTGGCGTGAAGACGCCACACTTCATCAGATCGAGCTGCGTGGTGCCGCCCGCCAGCAACTGACTGCCTGACTGCTGTTTAAGGGATGCGGCGTCCTGAGGCGTCTGCGCGATTTTCCAGCTGAATTCATTCATGCGGACTCCTTCGCCATCTCAGCAGCGGCCTGTTTAATCGCATCGACGATGTGCGGATAAGCCCCGCAACGGCAGAGATTGCCGCTCATATATTCACGGATCTCATCATCTGAACCGGCGTGGCCCTCTTTGATACAGGCGACAGCGGACATAATCTGGCCCGGCGTGCAGTAGCCACACTGGAAGGCATCATTTTCCATAAAGCAGCGCTGAACCGGATGCAATTCACCTTCGGTGGAGGCCAGGCCTTCAATGCTGGTGACTTCAGCGCCGTTTGCCTGCACCGCCAGCGTCAGGCAACTCAGCACCCGCTGACCATTAATCAGCACCGTGCAGGCACCGCATTGTCCCTGGTCGCACCCTTTTTTAGTGCCGGTCAGGTTCAGATGCTCGCGCAGTGCATCGAGCAGGGTGACTCGCGGATCGACCTGCATCTGCTGCGACTGGCCATTGACCTGCATTGTTAGCGATATTTGTTCCGACATTGTCTGCTTCCCATTGTTGTGGGCTAAAAGATGGTTTTTATTGGTATTTTTATGACGGGAGTGAAATCGGGGAAATGGTGATAACCCTAATCTTTACACGCGTATCTCTGCTTTTAGGTTTAGCAGCTTTTTGGCGATTCGGGGAAGATCAGGATAAAAGACAGCGTTATCTGAGGTGAAAAGAAGATCAAAGCGTTATAAAAGTTAAAGCATAACGATTTCATCTCTATGATTTTATGGGCTTTAAAGTCTAACTTGTTGCTATGTGTCGTTCAGAAGACTTCTGGAACTGCCTTGTTAACTTTCCCAAAAAGTTAAACACTCAGGAATTGCCTGAATCGACAATCCTGTTTAAGCCAGAATCCGCTGACGGAATATGCAACGTTGAGTCTGCTACGAGATGGCCATTTTCTCGGTTCAGTGAGGCAATGAGGTGCCAGAACGCCTGGCACACACATCAGGCTCCTCTTCTGGCCCCCTGGTGGCTTAGAGTATTTGTGGTGGGATAAAATGGGTCATTACCAGTATGAAAAACGAAATGTACAAGCGTCATCTCAAGGTTATCCATATTATCTGTTAAGCGTGCAGAAATGCTCTATCCTTTCGGATAGTAATACTACAGGCTGATTACTCACCATTTCGTTGACGTAAAAGAATCACAGACTTTTTTCTGATTAGCTTCCACCGATGAGATGTTGACAACGATTTCTGGCGTCCCAGTTATATTGAGGATTTTTTATAAAATCAGAAGCAATTTTGGCACGATCTGAATTAACCGTGATGACATAATCAGACGAAATTTCCCGGACACCATATTCAGTATCAATAAAGTAGTGTTTTCCTGGCTGCGGGATAAATGGCACCCATTGAGAGAGTAAATACGTTTCCTGATGCTTAGTTTTTTTTCCTTTTTCGTCATAATCGCTTTTAATCGTGTTGAGCTGCTGAAGAGCCATGAGCCTGCCCGGTTTTACCTTGCCAGTCATAACGTGACCTGCAGAGGGTATTAAATTTGACTCAAGTTGATAGCGCTCAGTTCTGTCATAACAACTGCCTTTCTTCTCATAGACAGAAAGATAAAATGTGCCCACAAATCCTTTTGGATTTATGGCCACTACGGTCGCTGCATCTTTACCTTCGTAATTTTTATAATCGAGGGGAAGAAGCGTAGAACAACCCACCAGGATAATAGCAGGGCATATTAACACTATTCTCTTAAATTTCTTGATGGCATGCATTTATTTTATCTTCCTGATATTCAGATTCTGGACGCCTGCCGCGAATAAAAAACTAAAGGTATTTATAAAAAATTCTATTTATCGCGCAATTAAACGTAATCGCAGACCAAGTGAGTTTAAATTTCACTCAGCCAGCTATTTTTAGCCATAAAAGCCATGCAGGCACTCTCTATCTGATGGCCTTATTATCAGGACGATTAAAAAGCCCGAAAGAGCTTTTTAATCGTTTTATGGCGTGCAGAGCCGAATCAGAATCGGTATTGCAGACCCGCGGTGATCGTGTAGTTTTTATTCGAGATACCCGCGGCATCTCCACCAATTGATGCTGAATCACCGGAGAATCGGTCAATAATCTCTGTGCTGCCTTTGCCTTCTTCATATTTGCTGTAAGTAAATTCGGCAAAAATTTTGGCGTCAGGTGTCACATAATATCCTGCGTCGACTGATGCGCCGTAGTACCGGGAATCAGTCGCTTTCTCGCGAAAGGTGAGATCGCGCATGTAGTGCTCGTCGTTATCGTGTGCACGGACCCAGTCACTGAATTTAAACAATGCGTTAAATTCGAAGTCGTTAATACGATACTGGCCCGCAAGACCAACGTAAGGCATTGAAAAACGCTGGCTGTAGCCAATGCCACGTTCACCTCTCGGGAAATCACCCGTCGATGCGCCGTTATCGTAATTGTAAGAACCACCAAAGGCGGTCCAGCTGAAACGGGTTTCCTGATAACCAGCCGTCAGCCCGGCCTTGTAGTTATCGCCTTGTAACACCCAGCCCTTAACATTGAGATCGTATTCGTTGGCGTAATTAACATCCGTGCGGGGATGAGATGAATGGTCTGTCCAGGCTGACTGATTGTCATCAAGCCAGTCATAGTCATCCATATGACCGGAACCGGACGCCAGGGAAGTCCAGCCTCGCGCATTCAGCGTCAGAAATGAGTATGCATCCCAGGATAGTTCGCCTTTCAGAATAGCCACATTCTTTATTTTCCAGTCCAGTTTGCTGACTTTGCGGCCTGTTTCTGTGTCGTAAACCAACTCATGAGATTTGCCACTCAGCATCCCGGCTGACGTCGAGACAGTAAAACTTTCCGGAGAAAAATTCGGTGAAAACCGATCTGAATCTGCGCAGGCTCCGCCTGACAGCGTCGCCATCATCATCACTGCAACGGTACTTTTTTTCATTTTAATCCCATCTCCTTGAAGGTAATCCTTGTACAGCAGCGCCATTCTTCTCATTCAATGGCAGCTGCACTTCTATACTCACCTGTGGGGCAGAAGCCCCGAAAAAACGAAATCCTGCGCGATGGTGCATGTGAAGTCGGAGATTTGTTAACAACTCACATTATCGCTCGCAGGTTTGAACAGTTAAGGCAAATTCTTTAATCGGCATGTCATCAGGAAACATTAATTATTTTTGCCATTTCGCACTTTTCTGGCGGCCCGGTTATGGCCAAACCGCGGAAGTGAGCTTCACCAGGCATTCACCTCGAAAAACGTCATTCACAATGCTGTCTCCTGACCTCCCGCCAAAAGAGTGATTAATGAGCGGCCAGGCGACTTGATTCTCAGCGTTACCGTTCAGGTTGGGACACTGCTGAAGAGCGAATCTTGATATAAAGCGCAATCAGGATTCCCTGTTTCCATGCTTCTCTTACGGCAGACTATTAAATTGCAGTAGCCTCTGAAAGCCACGTATTCCCGGCGCCCTGCTCGCCTTCTATCAGGCATCCTTAAGGCGCGCGAGCATGCGGTTTCTGTAAGCGTAGATGATTGCGCAGAGTAAAAGGCTGAGCAACGCAGTACAGATAAAAACGCCCGCCCCGGTCATCGCCAGCATTATCCCACCGATCAAGGGTCCGACAGCGATTCCTAGCGTCGACAACATTGAGGCGCCAAGATATGCACCGCGATGCTCTGGTGGTGCCAACTGATCAAGTAAAATGTTCAGATTTGGCATCAGAATCGCTTCGCCCACACTAAAGACACTGGTCACAGTAAGCCAAAGCCATATCTCCGTTGAGCGTGTACTAAAAAAGCAGATCTGAGATAGCGCGAAAATAAACCCACCAAGAAGAATGCGCTTCGGCAGGGAAACGGTAGCCAGAAACCGCATGATGAACGTCTGGAAGACCAGAACGGTGCAGGCATTTGTCACCAGTATCAGGGTAATCAGCTTAATGGCGGCGTCGCCATTCAGTAACAAGAGATACTGCGGCAGAATAGCTTCGTAATGGATAAAAACAACACTGCATAAAATGCTGCACAGCAGCCCCGCAATATAAATGTTATCCCTCGCGATGATACCGATAACCTGATGCAGTTTAACCGTTACCCCGTCTCCATCCTGCTCCTTCACAAGTTTTCCTGCGGGGATAAACAGCAGCACATAAACGAAAAAAGGAATATAGGTAAGCCCGGTTATTAAAAAGGTGCCCTTTTGCGATGTCAGGCCAAATGCAATTCCGACCAGCGGGCCGAATACCGCTGCGACGTTGATAAGGTAATAGCGCATTTGCAGGGCAAGCGCACGACGACGACGATCCACCAGCAAATCACTCATCAGTGCGCGCAGCGGCGGATCAACCCACGCAAAGGAGACGCCGATAATCATCAGGCCAATAATAAACAACCTCATCCCGGCGGCCTGCGCCAGAAGACTATACCCCAGCGCTGAAAACCCGCAGCCCAGCAGCAGAATAACGCGTCGCCCCAGCCTGTCTGAAATCTGCCCACCGTACATGCCTAGCACCACCGAGAACAGTGCACTGCTGGTCATTGCCACACCAATGGCGATCGGCGACATATGATAATTCTGCGTCATGATGACGGCGATAAACGGCCATGCCATGAAATAGCTAAAGCGTATAACCAGCGTAAAAAAGAGCAGTGCATGAACTGTCGCCGGAAAAGATTTCAGCGTCCGGAATAATCCTGTTTCCGTACATTCCTCAGCCGCAGGTCTGGTCGTCATAAAATATCCTTATTTTGTTTCTGTAAGTACTACGCAACGCAGTGTGCATAAAGCCTTAATATTAATAAGATTATTCTCCAGGACACGCAATCCAAATGTTAACTAATTGTTTATTTCCCCAGCTTATAGGGTAAAGGCTCCTGTTCGGAGAGCAATGTAAGGAAAAAAGTAATGCAGGGAATTAAATGCGGACATTACTGCTGGTCATGAAGGTGACCCGTTACCGAAGCCGTTCTGGTGAGCGCGTTGGCTGGCTTTAAGCGTTTAAATGTGGAGAAGAAATGAAAAACAGGGTGGCCAAAAATAGCCTGGGCGGGATTCAAAACTCATATTGCGGATAGCATTAAACGATTCGCGCAGTAAGCGCAACGCGGCGCTGATATCCACTGAATTGCGTTACTGCGCATCAACATGTTTATTTGTAAATATCAGCGGTGCCAAACAGGACGTTATTGCCTCCCGCCGCCACGATACGGTAGCTGCTGGCTCCCGCCGCCTGCGCTTTTGCTGCCAGATTGTCTTTTAATTCAGAAAGCGTAGTTGAGCCGCTGCTGTCAGAGACGCTACCGATAAGGGTCTTACCTTGTGGCATGGTGGTTTCCATTGCAGCAAAGCTGGATACAGAAACAGAGCCCAGAATTACAGCGGCCAGAATCATTTTTACGTTTTTCATATGTCACCTCAGAAAGTGGAATTCGCCAGGGGAAGCAAACGGTAAACTGTTGCTGCCCGATGTGAGAATTACACCATCGCAATGTATCGGTAACATATCGACCAGGGGTGAAAAGTGTACCGGAACTTCGCTTTTTGCCGTTATTACACACTGCGATACAAATCAGTAAAGGTTATCCGGCAATGTCACCGTCACCCGCAAACCGCCCTGTCGGCGGTTCGTCAGTGTCAGCTCACCGCTTAATGACGCCACCAGCTGCTGGGCAATGGCTAAACCCAGCCCGGTTCCACCGGTGGCCCGGTTACGCGAGTTCTCGATGCGATAAAAAGGCTGCATCACCGCATACATCTCTTCCGGTGGGATGCCGGGTCCGCGATCCAGCACCGCTATAGTGATCTGACCTGCATCCTGTTCCACCACCACTTCTGCGCTGCCCGCGAACTTCAGCGCATTATCGATCAGATTACTGAGCGTTCTGCGCAGCGCGTGCGGTCTGGTACTAAACGACCCGTGAAGTTTTCCCTGCAGCGTTACCTGCTGCCCCGTGTCCTGATAATCGCAGACCAGGCTGTCTATAAAAGCATGCGGCTGTATGCGGCACGGTTTTTCATCGCTGCTTTCACTGGTGCGCGCATAGGCCACGCCTTCGCGAATCAGCCGGGTCATCTCCTCAAGATCCTGCAGCAGTTTGCTCCTGACGTCTGTCTCACTCATCATTTCTGAACGTAGACGGATACGTGTTATCGGCGTTTGCAGATCGTGGGAGATCGCCGCAAGAATTTGCATGCGCTCTTTGAGATAGGCACTCATTCGCTGCTGCATGGCATTAAAAGCCCGTGCCGCATTGCGCACTTCAACCGGCCCCTCTTCCGACAGGCGCACCGTTTTATTTGAATCGGGATGCAACTGTTCTGCAGCCCGTGTCAGATCTGCCAGAGGCCTGACCGCGCTGCGCACCGCAAACCAGGCGGAGCCAAACAGCAGCACAAACTGCGCAACGAGTACAATCGGTAACCAGCGGGCAAACGGCATATTACGCGGGGCCAGATCAATGCTGAGCGGGCTGCCATCACGTAAACGCAGATGCGCCATCATCTGAGCACTGTTATCAGGATTAACGCTGAAGCTCAGGGGATAGCGCGGGCCAAGCGCCCGCGTCAATGCGCTGGCCGTGTCCTGCAGGCGTTTTGTCTTTGGCGGCTGGCCCAATGGCGTAGCGTACATCAGATAATGATGATTACTGCGATCGAGACGTGTTGCCCATGCAGCGCGTTCACTGGCAGGAAGGCGATCGAGAATCGCAACGCTGGTGGCCACGTCATATTCCAGATTGCCCATCATCATGGCTTTGGCACTTTGCGCCCGCTCCAGCAGCAGCAGTCCCAGAGTTAATCCATTCGCCAGCAGTAACCCAAGCAGCAGAATCAGCATCAGCCGTGAGGCGAGGTGTTTAGGCCACCATTGCATCAGACGTTTCACGCGTTGGCCTCACGCAGTTCCACCGGCATCGCAAATACATAGCCTTCGCTGCGCACCGTTTTGATATAAAAAGGTTCGCGGGCGTCATCGTTTAAGCGTTGACGTAAACGGCTGACCAGCAAATCAATGGAGCGTTCGAATAACTCGGCGTCTCGCCCCTGCGTCAGATTCAGCAACTGATCGCGATTAAGCACACGTTGTGGATGATCAACAAATACCCGCAGCAGGCGATACTCCGCGCCGCTGAGTGCCACCATCACGCCCTCTTTGTCCACCAGGTTACGCGACGTGGTATCCAGCACCCATTCGCCAAATGCCACAATTCGCGCCGCTTCTGAAATAACAAGATTGGGCGGCATCATGCGCGTACGGCGTAAGACCGCTTTTATTCTGGCAAGCAGTTCACGCGGCACGAACGGTTTGACCAGATAATCATCTGCGCCCATTTCAAGCCCGATGATGCGGTCAGTCTCTTCGCTTCGCGCTGTTAACATCAGCACTGGCGTGCCTTTATGTTTTCCACTGCGCAGTTCACGACAAAGGGTAAGGCCGTCATCGCCCGGCATCATCACATCCAGCACAATCAAATCAACCGGCATGCTATCGAGAAAGCTACGCATTTGCCGCCCGTCGGCGACCTCTGTCGTACGCAGACCGTTCTTTTTCAGGTATTCCGCAATCAGGCTACGAATTTCACGATCGTCATCCACGATCAAAATGTGATCGACATGTTCCACAGCGCAATCCTTATTTTCAGAGGGTGTGCAAACCGCTGTCAGCTTATCGCAGTTATATCGTTAGCGTTGCCGGCTTTGTACCGGAGTGTATCTCCCTTCCTCATCGATCCTGCGTCACCATCATGACGGGCGCGGCATTTGGCCAGAAACATTCCGTCATCCTGCTACATAAAAATACAAATCTCTTTCTCCGGGAAACAGTACCGATACAGGGCTTTGCTTTTATAGGCCAATGAAAGGCCAGTCCGGCCTTTGCTATCCGGTAAAGGGCTTGCTATGAACCGTACTCTTCGCTGTTTCCTGATTGCTAATAGCCTGCTGATTTTGAGCCAGAGTGCAGGCGCACATGATCACCCCAGTGCCAATGCAACTGCCGTTCTCCAGGAGCAAGGCTTCTGGAAAGAAAATGAACAGGCTATGGACACCATGATGTCTCGCATGGCTATCGAACCTACCGGCAATGTTGATGAAGACTTTGTTGCCATGATGACACCGCACCATCAGGGCGCCATGGATATGGCCGTGGCTGAGTTGCGATACGGCAAAAACGAGCAGCTCAGGCGTATTGCGCAGGAGATCATTGTGACCCAGCAACAGGAGATCGTCGCGATGTATCAGGCGCTGGGTAAACCTCTGCCTCCGGCCGCACCCGCTCCCGATCAAGTCCAGCCAGATTCTGCGCCTGCGGCTCCGCAGGGAAACTAAGCCACACCCTGTGGCCTTTGAAACAACCGACAGTAAAAAGGGATACACCATGACAAGACCATTTGTATGCTCAATCCTTGCGGCAACAGTGGCGCTGGCGTCGTCGTTCGCCTGGGCGGGACAAGCGCCTTATGCTGCCTCTGCAGCGGACATCAGCGTGAGTCATCATGACCGCGTTTACGCAGCAGAGCAGTTCTCCAACACCGTTTCTGTTACCGACCCCGCCAGCAATACCCTGCTCGGGGTGATTAAACTGGGTGATGCGCAACCGGCCAACCTTAGTCCACTCTATAAAGGCCAGGTGCTGGTACATGGACTAGGTTTTTCGCCAGATGGCAAAACCCTTGCTGTTGTTTCAATTGGTTCCAACTCTGTCAGCCTGATTGATACCGCGACCAACGCAGTGAAGCATGTGACTTATGTGGGTCGAGCACCGCATGAAGCGTTCTTTACTCCCGATGGCAAAGAAATCTGGGTCACCGTACGCGGTGAAAATTATATTGCGGTACTGGATGGCAACAGCGGGGAAGAGAAAACGCGTATTACCGTGCCTGGCGGTCCGGGCATGCAGATTTTCTCACCGGACGGTCAATACGGTTACGTTTGCTCCTCCTTCAACCCCGAAACCGTGGTGGTGGACGCAAAAGCGCATAAAATTATCGGCAGCATTAAACAGGTCAGTCCGTTCTGTCCCAATATAGCCGCCACGCCTGATGGCCGGCAGGTCTGGTTCACGCTCAAAGATGTCGGTAAAGTGCAGGTGTTCGATGCGCGCCCACCGTTTACACTGCTGAAAACCATCGACAGCGGTCCGATTACTAACCACGTCAATATCGTGCATAACGCTAAAGGCACCTTTGCTTACGTCACTATTGGTGGCCTGAACAAAGTAAACGTTTACCGTACCGATGATTTCCATCAGGTCGCAACCATTCCGGTAGGCAATCTGCCACACGGCGTCTGGCCATCGGGTGACGGAAGTCGTGTTTATGTCGGTCTGGAAAACGCTGACGCCCTGACGGCGATTGATACCCTGAGCAATAAAGTGATCGCGACCATTCCAATTGGTCAGGCACCGCAGGCGGTGGTCTATGTGCCCAACGCCGTGCCGCAGGGCGATGGTAAGCAGAACCTGGTACCGTTGGGCCTGGCAGGTAAGGCAGCACACCTGACACTGAAAGAGGTAAATGCTGCGCAAGGGGCGCAGGCTGCAACCACGCTGACCCTGTTCGATCAGGGGTTGACCCAGGTGTTGCAGGCGTCTGCAACCGGGCTGGAACCAAAGCAGGCCTATCTGCTGGCGCTGTCGTCTGATGCTGAAGGAAAAGGTGAGCTGGAGCCACTGGCACAATTTATGACCAACCCGGCTGGTGCAGCGATCGTTAATGCCGTCGGTGCGATTCGTCAGGTGGTGAATAGCCATCATGCAGATGAACGACGTTATCTGGTGATTGTAAAAGGCACCGCCGATCAGCACGGTAAGCCTGTGCAGATTCAGGTGCGTTAATCCTCTCTTTGCTGCTGTCAGCCAGATCTCCATGGGGATCTGGCTTTTTTATTGTTGCGGCAGTCAACAGACCAGCTCTGGTTCAGCGCTTCAGGTGTGGTCAGCGGCGATGGGCTACGTACCGGCAGACGATTTTTGCCTTTGCGACGAAAATTCAGTTTCAGCAGGCAGTAAATGCGGTGGATCCGCTTATGGTTCCACTGATATCCCTGCCGCTTCAGAACCTGAAAATGCTTCGGGAAGCCGTATCGTGGATAACTTTCAGCCGCCGTCTGCAACGCGAAATAACGAGATCGTCAGCGTGCTGTCAGGACGGTAGTAGTAAACCGTTCTGCTCAGGTTCAGAGTCCTGCAGGCCTGACGGGTACTCCGTCCGAATGTCGTTATCAGATGCGTCACCCGCTCACGCTTAAAGGCTGGCTTCAGAGCTTTTTTTCGATAACGTCTTTCTGTGCCCGATTTTCAAGACTGAGGTCGGCAAACAGCTGCTTAAGCCGTCGGTTCACGTCCACAGGATCTTTTATCTTTTTAATATCAGATGCTTCCATGCCACCATATTTAGACTTCCAGTTATAGTATGTGGCTTCAGAGATCCCGGCCTCCCGGCAGACGTCTTTCACTGTTCGTGCGGCTTCAACCGACTTCATTACTGTGATGATCTGATGCTCAGTAAAACGGGCTTTACGCATAGCGATCTCCTTCGCTGGCGAAATGAGTATGCCGGAAGGTCTTTAAATGTGAATGGCTCGATTATGCGGGATACTTACACTATCTAATACTGGAGGCAGAGCAGAATATTTGATTGCAGAATGTAAATAGCATAATGCTCGATTTTGGGTTGTTGAGTAGAGAATCGCAGAAAAAACACCACGATTAAGGACGGATTTTCAGTTTACATGCCTGAATAGAAAAGTATTGCAAAAAATATATATTATTATATTACAAGCACATATATCAATTTATAAAGCATGAAGGCACTCTAAATCTATTCTGTTTATATTCAGTTTATAAGATCTGAGCAAAATTTATACCGTGCCGCGCTCAAGCAAAAGAAGAGACTTCATAATTATCAAGACCCATTCAGACAAATCAGATAAGTAGAACGATCATGATACAGAGTGGTCTTTGATAAGGATTTGCGGCTTGCGTCACGATATTTCTCTCAACTCAGAAATGCTGGAGTGTTGACCGATATGAACCCTGCGCTGAAACAACTTCACCCCTACCCGTTTGAAAAACTTCGAGCCTTACTTGCTGGAATTCAACCTGATAAAAATCTAACGCCTATATCACTGTCGATCGGAGAGCCTAAACATTCGGCCCCGGAAATGGTCAAACAAATGCTTATTTCCAGTCTCGATAAAATGTCGGTGTATCCCGCAACTCTGGGTATCCCTGAATTGCGCGAGGCAATCATAAACTGGTGTGAAAGGAGGTTTGGCGTCCCAAAGGGATGGCTTGATGCCAGTCGTCATGTTCTACCGGTAAACGGAACACGAGAAGCATTATTTGCCTTTACCCAGGCAGTTGTTGAACCTAATGTCGAAGGTTTGGTGGTCAGCCCAAACCCATTCTATCAGATATATGAAGGTGCTGCGATCCTGGCGGGGGCGGCTCCGCATTACCTGCCATGCCTTGAGAGTAACGGTTTCATTCCTGACTTTGAGGCTGTTTCAGCGGATATCTGGACACGTTGTCAAATTGTATTCCTGTGTTCCCCAGGCAATCCTACCGGTGCACTTATCCCTCTTGAAACGCTAAAATCACTCATTAGCCTTGCGGATAAATACGATTTTATTATTGCAGCCGATGAATGTTACAGCGAATTGTACTTTGACGAGTTGTCGCCCCCTCCGGGTTTACTGACCGCATGCGCAGAGATGGGCCGTATCGATTTTAAGCGCTGTGTTGTTTTCCACAGTCTTTCAAAACGATCGAACCTGCCAGGCCTTCGGTCTGGATTTGTGGCTGGTGATGCAGAGATTCTCAAATCATTTTTGCTCTATCGCACATATCATGGCTGCGCAATGCCGGTGCATAGCCAGCTCGCAAGCGCCACGGCCTGGCGGGATGAGGCACATGTTCGCGACAACCGTTCTCTTTATCGGGAAAAGTTTGATGCGGTTCTTGAAATTCTGACCCCTGTTCTTAAGGTGAAGAAGCCTGACGGAGGCTTTTATCTTTGGGCCGAAGTCCCTGGTGACGATACCGACTTTTGCCGGCAACTCTTTAGTCATACAAATGTTACAGTCATCCCAGGCTCATATCTTTCCCGGGAGGTTGACGGCATCAATCCGGGCGCAGGCTGGATTCGAATGGCATTAGTTGCACCTGTTGCAGAGTGTGTGGAGGCGGCCACACGAATAAGGGATTTTCTGTCTACCTATCGTAGGTAAACGGTTACAGCATTTATGATAAACGCTAACCAGCCGGTGGTCTCAGATCATCTTCGACTTTGTTAACACCGGCTATTCTTAATTTTATCTGGTCAGGTTTTCATGCATACGGCGATCCATGCCAGCTGCAAGCTTTACTCCGCTTCACCGCGTGCCGTCGCATTAATCTGACTAAAAAGCCCCTTCGTCCAGGATGCATGACGTGCTTCGCATCCGATGAGAGTTGCTTTGACCCGCCCCAAATCACGAAAATTGCAGGCAGTAAGGAAAGATGTTATTCAGTTAAGACTTTTTTGCTAAACGATCTTTTTTGGGCGCTGCGCTTTCAGCGCAAAAATAACTGATTATTTTTGTCTTAAAGGCGGGGTCCGTCCTGTCGCCATATGCCTCACTTTTAATGCGCTCACGAAACTTACCTGCTAATTTCTCTGCGTTGATACCTCTTGCCGGGGCTCTCTCAGTGACATCAGGCAGAGCGTTGTGATCGCTGATAGAGAGTTCGCTTACTGATGGAAAGACTGAGGTGACCTCCTCAGGCGTTGAGGACGCCTGAAACGCACAGGTAACCCTGGCCGCAGACAGCCCTTCTACAGCAGCAAAATTTGACTGATTCATATCCGCAGGATGCATCAGCTTTAATCGTTAACCGGGTTCACGCAGCGTATGCTCTTTGGCCGTCTGAATGTCAGTGGCTAGCTGTCTTACATCAGAATGAGATAACCGAAACGCGAATTCACCATGGATATCGCCGGGTATACGTGATGCTCAGGCGGGAAGGCTGTCGCAATAACCACAAACGGATCTACCGGCTTTTCAGCGAGCAGGCGCTGTTACTGCGCCTCAAACGTCCACGGCGCAATAAATCCGCGCAGCGCCGGCAGCCACAGCCTCAGCCTCAGCCTCAGGGGCTGTATTCGAATCACGTCTGGGGCATGGAATTTGTCTCGGACGTGCTGTTTGACAGGCGACGACTGCGCCTGCTAAAGGTTATCGACCTTTACACCGACGAATGCCTGGGATCTGCGTCGGGCAGAATCTGCGTTCAACAGAAGTGGCAGAAATGCTGAACAGCATAACGCTCAGGCGTCCTTTGCCGCAGTAGCTAAAAACCGATAGTGGTTCTGAATTTCAGGAAAAATGCTGGACAGATGGGTGTACGAAAGTGGGAGAAGGATCGACTTTCACGCCCGGGAGCACCCTCGGACAACGCTACAGTCGAGTCCTTCAACGGCTGGTTGCGTCAGGAATGCCTGAATGATAACTGGCTCATGTCTCTGGAGGATGCACTGCACAAGATCGAGTCCTGGCGCATACTCTTTAACAAGAGACGTCCCCATTCTGCAGTGGGCTGTATGCCCCCTCCGAATTTGCCCAAAAATCTGCTGGTTGCCAGAATATGCAGCCATAATGAAGCCGGTTATTCCCGATTATGAATGGATCATATACGGGGTCAGAGTCACTTATGAAGACGTTACTAAAACCGGTGTATATAAATCAACGGGGAGCAGGTCAACAATGAATCTTCTCACTTTCTTATAGATATCCACTTTAGTTTTTAACTGTCACGAAAAATTCATTATAAAAGCATAATTCTGACTTTAATTTAGAATAAACAAAAACTAAATGAATGCAAAAAAATATCGTGGGATTTATTTTTAAGAACTTTTACCCTTGTAAAAAAACAACCGGGCGCTTGAGAATAATTTTCCAAATAAGGCCTACATTCAATCAGGATGGTTTTCAATATGTATTTTATGTTTTAATGAGGTTTGTGAAGAATAATTATCCCGCTCGTTAACTAAGACTAATGATTAGCAAAATTAACTACTATCACTTTCTCGGGGAGTTGGTATTACATCTCCTGTTATAATGAAAATGTACTTTACCTGCATAGTTAATCGTGATAAAAACAATCATTAGCCACTTCTCTAAAATCACTTAAAGCCAGCGTTAATAAGTGAAAAAATTTATTTTTTAAATGTTTAATCATGGCATACCGCTGTGCCTGTATTATATAAATCCTATTGTATCAGCAGCCTGTAATGATGACTATTTAGTTAAATGATTTTCCACACCTGGAGATGAAACATGCCTGATCATACTCATTTTATAGCTTTTGGTTTGATTGCACTTGCAATGGTGTTAACTCCTGGCCCAAACATGATTTATCTGATCTCTCGGTCTGTATGCCAGGGAAGACAAGCCGGGCTGATATCTTTAGGTGGTATCGCTTTTGCGTTTGTTTTATACATACTCTGTGCGGCATTAGGAATAACAGCTTTCCTGTTTGCCATTCCTTATGCATATGATCTACTTCGTTTTTCCGGAGTTGCTTATCTTTTATATCTGGCCTGGCAATCAGTTAAACCTGGAGGCAGGTCTACTTTCGCTGTTACAAATTTACCCATAGATTCCTCAAAGAAACTCTTTATCATGGGTTTCATTACTAATGTATTAAATCCTAAAGTTGCCATTATGTATTTATCTTTATTGCCACAATTTATCCAGCCAGCGCACGGGAGTGTACTGACTCAGTCTCTGGAACTCGGAAGCATACAGATTTCTATCAGCATGGTAGTCAATGCTACTATTGTGATGATGGCAGGAACTTTAGCCAAATTTCTTTCAAGCCGACCTGCATGGCTTAAAGCGCAACGCTGGATAATGGGTACTGTGCTTGCAGGATTGGCAGTGAGAATTGCTCTGGAATCAAAAAAATAAAAAATTATGCGTTTGTGGCGATTCTGTTCAGCGTCCGGCTACTGCCGATTTGGGGCTTCTTCGTATCGCGACAGTCATTGAGATCGTCGGCGCAATTTGTAGTGAACTTAATATTACACTTTAACAAACTCGCCGCGCTCCGCCTGTTTCATTGACTCATTAATATGCGCAGCGTTCGCCGGGTTGCTAAAGAGATACACCGTTTCTATCAGTGCTTCATACTCTTCCGCATCAACTATCATAACATCAGGTGCCTCGCGGCGCAAAATGCGCACAGGCTCAGCGTCGTCGGTGACCCGCTTCATCGTATCTGCGAAATGTTTACGGGCATCGGTAAAATTGATTGAATGCATGTTATTAACTCCCATCAGTTAAACAGCAATATGCAACCTGTACTCAAGTAACTACAATTTAAAATTTGCCCGATTTCTTGTCAGGACGACGCCCTTGCAACGGAAAGATTAAGGAGGGAGCCAGGAAGTCTGATCTTTAAAATTCTTATGACATCAATTAAGTCTGTCGTTCCTCAGCTGGGAATGCTTATGCTTGTCGTGCTACGCAGCCATAAATGCTACTCCTTTATGGGTGTGGAGCCGGTTGAGAATCGCTGAGGCACGTCGGTACGTCGTCGTCCCCGCATGTCGAAATAGGTTCGTGACCTGATACCTACAGATTAGTACATCCCGATGTTAGCAACGTCCATTCCTGGTTTAAACCGAACTAACGCCAAGCCAATGTCCGCTAATAGCGAAAGGCGGACACTGGCAATTTTGCTCTCATAAAAGTGACTATAGAAACAGTTGAGATTCAAATAACGAGAATAAGGAAATTCAGGACGTTCTTATGAGTAACTTTTATTTTTAAAGGAGGTCGTCAACCTGTGTCATAAAAACTTCTCTGCAGTCGCTTTAGCAATGCAGATGGCAATTACCGTAAGTGCGAGTCTGAGCGTCTCTTTTTCGGGCCAGGAGGGGGCTAGCCGGAGCTGGGCATCGTAATCGTCACGCCCATAGGGATAACACGAGCCCGGTCTGGCAAATCGCACACCTGCCACAGCGGCTAGCTGGACGATGCGACTGGCAGTGCCGGGAAGTACATGCAGGCTGACAAAATATTCCCCTTCAGGACGGGACCATGATACGTGCTGCTGGCAGCCTAAAACCGAAGAAAAAATGGCATCAACAAGTTCAAACCTGGGCCTGAGAACCTGACGATGCTGTTCCATCAGAGCCCGTATATTCCCTGGGCTCTTAAGAAAACGGGCCTGCCGAAGCTGGTTGACCTTATCAGGACCGACACTCCAGACGGATGCATGCCTGAGCCACCATGTCTTATTGGTGCCAGACGCCCCTATAAATGCAACGCCGGCACCCGGGAGAGTCATTTTTGATGTTGAGGCATAAATCGGTACACGGTCAGGATTCCCATGACGCACGCAGTCATCATAAATACTCGCTATCATGCGATCGTTTTCTGCAAGCGGATGCACACAATATGCATTATCTCAGAAAATCCGGAAATCAGGCGCTGCCGGGGATCCAGTTTCTCCTGCTCAGCAGGTATGGGCTTCAGCGTGCCAGAAAGGTTCATGTATTATCCTGCAGAGCATCAAAAAAACGACTGTGTAAGAATCAGAAAGAGAGTTCAAATCGATAATTTATAGGCGCTTATTCAGTTGCTGAATAATGCTGAGTATCCCGGCCTGCCAACCTTGACGAAACCTTATGCCATCAGCAGGATGGCATTCCGGACATAAATAATGAGGAATGGTTCAGGATATGACACCTCTCGTACTGATCCCCGGGTTCATGCTTGATGAAACTTTGTGGGATGACTTCATCGACGTTTATCCGCCCGGTCAGACGTTCTGCCGCGTCAGCCTTGGTCAGGAAGAAAGTATTGCCGGGATGGCTGCCGGGATCGTCGCGTCGCTTCCTGAGCGTTTTGTACTGGCAGGGTTCTCGCTGGGAGGATATGTTGCCCGCGCTATAGCCGAAACGGCTCCGGAAAAAGTTGCCGGCCTGGTCCTTATTGCCACTTCACTGCGTGAAGACTCATACCGGCAACGAGAACGGCTGGATGCTGCTGTGCTTTCGGGTGAGTTCAGGGGGATAAGTCCTGCCGCTATCAGGCATTCGCTTCATCCGAAATTTCATGATGATACAGCTCTGCTGGGGCGTATTCGCGAAATGGGAAAACGCCTTGGCCCGGAAGTATTCAGAGCCCAGTCCCTGCTGAAACGCGGAGGAATAACCGTCAGGGAACTGACCTGTCCGGTGCTGATTATTGCAGCCGGAGAAGACAGGCTCAGAAGCCTCAGTGAGGCGGCTGAACTTTCTGAGCTTTTCCGGTGTCCGGCAGAAATCATTGAAGGCAGCGGGCACATGATACCGCTTGAGAAACCCAGGGAACTGGCTCAGATGATTTCAAACTGGATTAGCCTTAATGGCCTGTAATTACCTTAAAAGTCAGATTACCCTGCAAACCCTGTATATCTGCTCCCTCAGCCACAGGTGTGCCGCATTGTTCTCGTCACGCTTATGCCAGTAGAGGTTCCAGCTAACAGGCTGGGCTTCAAAGCGTAGTTCTATCCTCTGAAGCCCGGAAAAAAGAGGTGTGGATGCCATCTTTTCTGACACTACCGAGATGAGGTCGGTTTTCACTAATACAAAAGGCAGCGTCAGCCAGTGCGGTGTCGTGACGGCAATCTTTCGGCTGAAACGCTGACCTGACAGTATATTGTCCACAAAGCGAACATCCGCAGAACTCGTTGCAACGTGCAGATGACTGGCGCTAAGAAACTCAGACAGTGTCAGCGGTGCATCAGATAGCGGATGGTTCTGGCGCATTATACAGTTGAGCCTGTCGGTGATAACGGGGTCGCTGACAATTCCAGACGTGTGACGGAGTTGAGAGCTGACTACACAATTCAGGTCGCCGTCTTCCAGGGCAGGAATTGTTTTATCGACAGGTGTGTGCTCAATATTAATTTTATACCCGGGGCTGACCTGTCACGATAGACAACAAATCAGGTAGCAGCATCAGGCCCAGCAAATCTGCCATACGGCCCGAGAATGACTGCGTACTTTTTGCCTGTACGAAGGTCACTTCAGACATCATCAGTCGCTCCGCTTCCTTCAGGATCTTCGTCACGCCAACGCTGATTTCCACCGCCCGCGGCGTAGAATAGTCCGCAGATTCATCATTTGAAACCGGTAGTGAGAGGGCCAGGAAATTCAGGATATTATTAGCTGAAGAATGCCCAGCGTCGCGACGGAAATAATCAGTGTTGGTAACATCGACAGCCTGATGGCACAGCCTGCCGCAACGATCAATGCAATGATTTGTGCCGGATTTCCGGAAGCAAAATAAGGAGCAATAGCAGAAATCATCACGCATCCCGGCGCACTTTCCAGCACGCTGCGCGTGCCGGGACTCAGGCTACGTTTCCTCAATATAAGATAACCCAGGATGCGCGTCAGATAGGTGACCACTGCCATACCCAGAATTGTCATGCATGCAGCCAGTGTCATTTTACTTTCACTCCCCGTACCCATGCTGAAAATATGCCGCTGAACGTCCCTGCCAGCACATAGGTATGGCCAGGTACCAGACGATAACAGACTGCGGCCACCGTCAGGCTGATAAGCCAGGGGATGGCTGCGTCCAGGCCTTTCCACATGCTACGCAGGAGGACGATAAAGGTGGCAGGAAAAGCAATAGCAAAACCGTACTGCTCAATGTTTCCAAGCACGGGGCCCGCAAGAAAACCCGTGACTGAAAATCCAACCCAGACGGGATAAAACGGAAAGCTGGCCCCCAGGTAATAAGCCATGGTAAACGACTGCTCAGGCGGTAAAGTGGCAGCGTTTTTTAGCATTTTCGCATAGGTGACCGCCCAGCCCTCATCGGCCATAAAAAATAAGGCAGGTAATATCTGACGACGGGGAAGATGCTTGATATAGGGCGTCAGGGCTGCCCCCATTATGATGTGGCGACTGTTAATCAGGAACGTCAGCAGAATAATGGTCAGTACCGGCAAGGGCTCGTGCCAGAGCTGTATAGCGGCAAATTCCGATCCTCCAGCAAAATTCAGCGCCGTCATGAAGCCTGTTTCGGGCAGGGTCAGGCCCGATCGGGAAGCCTGAGCCCCCAGAATAATTGCGTAAGGCGCAATTGCCATGAGCAAAGGAGACGCATCCTTAACACCCTGCAGGAAGGAATCGCTTCTCGTTATGCTGTTCATATTATTTTTCCGTAATGGATTAGTTGAGCCATGCGGGCCAGGCAATCTGAAAAGCCTGATACCGGCGGGCCTTCTGGTTTTCTGTTTACTTCATTTCGTTCAGCTGATGAGCGGCCAGGGCACCCAACCGCGATATGGCCATGCGGTGCCTGTCCGTCAGTTCAAAACACGCTGCCATACGGAAACAGTGATTGAATGCCCGGCTTCCGGAGCACAGAAGGCCTGGCATACATAGTATTTTTTCATCCAGGGCGGCATGAAATAGAGCCAGCGTGTCGGCACCTTCCGGCAGCTCAATCCATAAAATAAAGCCTGCCTGCGGGCGGCTGACACGAGTGCCTGCTGGAAAATAATCTGCAATACAGGCTCTTACAGCATCAATCTGTCGTTCATATAATCGCCTGAGGTGGCGCAGGTGCAGGTCATATCCGCCGTTCTCAAGGAATATCCCCAGGCTTTCACTCAATAATCCGGACTCAGCGACAGTGGAGGTAAACTTCATCTGCCTGGCGACATCGCGAAAGCGTCCGGCGTCCAGCCAGCCAATGCGAAAGTCTGGCGCAACCGTTTTGGTATAGCTTGCACACACCATCACCCAGCCATCACGATCAAAGGCACGAATGTTGGGTATGCAGGTATCGCCAAACTGCAGTTCGGCATACATGACATCCTCTATTACGGCGAACTGCCGGGTTTCAGCCATGCGGGCCAGGCGCTGACGATTTTCTGAAGGCATGACAAAGCCAAGTGGATTGTGGCCACTGGGTATCGTAATCACCGCGGAGATTTTTCGCTGCTCTGCAAGAGATTCAAGGGTATCCAGGCACATTCCGCTCTGAGGATGGGTAGGCAGATTCACAATACGACGGCCAAGATCCTCCAGCATAGGGTACAGGTTGTAAAAAGTAGGTGATTCAACGGCAACGGTATCACCGGGAAGGGTTGACGCCCGGACGGCCAGGCTAATGGCCTCCATGGTGCCGTGAGTGATGATTACGTCATCGGGAGAGAGGATCATGCCGGTGTGCAGACCGCGTCGGGCAATCTGTGAGCGCAGGCGGGGGGAGCCGGGCGGCATGGCGTAAGTTGTGCTGAACCCGGATGCTGAGCGCAGCAGCTGGGCTGTGATTTTTTTCAGCCGGCCGGCAGGATAAAACCTATCGCCAGACGGGCACGCAAGCGCAAGATCAATACAATCCCCGCGCAGCTGATTTTCCAGAATAACGGATAGCAGCCGGTTCAGACCGGATAAAGGCACCGCGCTTTCTCTGCTGTTCACCGAACTTTCCTGCAGGTGGCAGAGTTCAGGCAGGCTGTCGCGGACATAATAGCCGGATTGAGGTCGTGCGGAGATCAGCCCGCGATCCTCCAGAAGCCGGTAAGCGGTTTTGACCGAGTTAACACTGACCTCATATTGTCCCGCATAATGTCTGACGGACGGAATACGTGTACCGGGCGTCAGTTGTCCGCGCAGGATTGAGCGCGCGATGTCATCCGCAATCGTTTCATATAGATGCATATATGTCATATTTCTTGATCAGGATGGACACAATTTATATCAGGCCATGTGGCCTGACAATGCTGTTTTTATGACAATTTCACGCGTCAGTTCCCGCTAACTGTGACCATTAATATTGATGATTACTGTGGCTGTAACCATTCAGTCAGTTAGGGTATTATGAGAAATATGTTTGCTATATTTCACGGCTTCGATGAAGGGGGCTGTTTTCAGACTGGTCGATCTTTTTTCTTCATTTCCAGCGTAATGCGTTTGCGGTCATCATGAATGCCCACTGTTTATCTGAGGGGCAGCTGATAAAGCGGATACAGGGCACGCGGACGTCTGTCTGAATGAGGTGCAGGCTGCTCCTTTCAGCTGGCAGTCAGATAGCGGACCGCTGGCATGACGGAAAACCGGGCGGAGGAACCTGCCGGCCCCCTGACTCATCACGCGGGAACTGAGCCGCCCAGCCCTGTTGCCTGCCCGGGCTGGTTCGGCCAGACTGAGACAGTCTTCGTAAACGTTAAAGATCCATTCTCAGCACCATGCGAAACTTCACGTCCCCCGAACGCATGCGCTGATAAGCACTTTCAGCCTCAGCCAGCGGTGCCGTTTCAATCTGTGCACGTACGCTGGTCAGCAGACTGAATTTAAGGGCACGTTCTGTTTCGTAAGGTGTGCCGGTAAGAGAGCCCTCCAGCCTTAACTCGTTTCCGACCATTGCTCCGGGCATGATCAAAAGCGGGGAGCTGCCGGCACCCACAACCATAAATTTACCCTGTGGTGCGAGTGCTTTCACCAGCCCGGAAGCGGCCTCGCTGTTAGTAATAGTCGTCAGGATAACCTGCGCGCCGCCAGCCTTTTTAATTTCTGCAACGGGGTCTGACTGTAGCGTATCAATGTACTGATGAGCCCCCAGGTTAAGGGCATCCTGCCTGATATCACTTCCGCGTCCTACCGCGATAACTTTGTAGCCCATTTTTTGTGCATACTGTATGGCCAGATGCCCCAGACCACCGATACCCTGAATAACGACTGTATCACCCGGCCGGGCGCCTGATTTGGTCAGCGCGTTGAAAGTGGCAATCCCTGCACAGAGCAGCGGAGCCGCCTCTGCAGAGAGCAGATCGTCGGGAATGAGAACCAGCCCCGTGGCACGCGCCAGCATTATTTCCGCATAGCCGCCATCGCAGGAGCTGCCGGTGACAGGCTGATCAGTGCAAAGCACAAACTGACCCTGCCGGCACTGCTCGCATTCGCCGCAGTATCCCCCCAGGCGCCCTACACCGACCCGCTGCCCTTCAGAAAGGTACGAGGGAACGCCCTGCCCCAGAGAGAGTATGCGCCCCACCACTTCATGGCCTGGAATGCGCGGATAAGTCGTATTCTTTTCAAGCCCCTCAACTGCGCCGGAATCCGCCCCGCAGATGCCACAGGCTTCGACCTTCAGAAGAACCTCGCCATAACCAGGCACCGGCACTGGGCGCTCTACCAGTTCCATTCTGCCTGGCTCGGTAATCTGCATTGCCTTGAATGTATTCATTTTTCATTCCACTGTTTGATATAAAAAAGTATTTAAGGGCTGTCGGACGAGCAGCATTTTTGCAGTGGTGCTGCCGGTACGCGGGAATCTGATTTCAGATTTGGGCAGAGGCAATATCGCTCGCTGTGCCCCTGCGCCGGGCCTATCGCTCCTTAGTCTGATAATGCCGGCCGGTTCTTCCGCTCAGGCTTTTCAGCCTTTCATCGTGACGAACTCTTCGGCAGCGGTGGGATGAATTGCCACGGTATTGTCCAGATCTCGTTTGGTCGCGCCCATTTTGAGTGCCACAGCAAAGCCCTGAAGGATTTCGTCCATACCTTCTCCGATGCCGTGAATACCCACAACCTTCTCATCGGGCCCGGCGCACACCAGTTTCATCTTTGTCGCCTGACGGTGGGACGTTACTGCAGTGAACATCGCGGTAAATGACGCACTGTAAATTTTAACGTTCTGGTCGCCGAATTTTTCACGGGCCTGGGGTTCAGTAAGACCGACAGTGCCGACAGGTGGGTGGCTGAATACGACAGTGGGGACATTCTGGTAATCCAGATGCTCATCCGGCCTGTTGTTGATCAGGCGCTCAGCCAGGCGACGACCGGCGGCAACGGCAACCGGCGTGAGTTCAAGCTGACCGGTAATATCACCAACGGCATAGATGCCTTCCGCGGAGGTGTTCTGATATTTATCCACAGTGACGTAACCTTCGTCACTGAGCGCCACCCCTGCTGCCTGAATGTTTAAGCCGGATGTATTGGGTTTGCGGCCGGTTGCCCAGATCACGACATCCACTACAATTTTTTCTCCTGAAGCCGTGACCACCGCCACAGAACCATCCGGCTCTGCTGACAGTGACGTGGTAACGGCCTGACGGTGGAGGCGGAGCCCTGATTCATCCATCATGGCAGCCAGGGTATCCCCGAGCAGAGGATCAAAATGGCGCAGAGGTTTATCACCGCGAACCAGAAGATGTGTTTCCGTACCGAGAGAATGCAGCACGCCCGCGAGCTCAACGGCAATATAACCCGCGCCGATGACGGCTGCCCTACGGGGCTGTGCGCTCAGTTCAAAGAAACCATCCGAATCAATTCCCAGCTCTGCGCCGGATACAGAAGGACGAACGGGGTGCCCGCCGGTGGCGATAAGAATATGATCGGCCGTCAGCGTTTCGCCATTGACCTCAATACTGCGGGGGCCGGTAAAGCGGGCTGTTCCCTGAATGACTTCAACCGCGTTCCTGCTGAGCACCGCATCATAGGAACCGTGAATGCGCTCAATGTACTCACTGCGGTTTTTCACCAGCGTAGCCCAGTCAAATTCACACCCCGACACGCTGAAGCCATAGCCGGAACTGTAAGTGCGGATGGTTTCTGCTACCTGTGCGGCATACCACATCACTTTTTTTGGCACACATCCCACGTTTACGCAGGTTCCGCCGATGGGCCCCTTCTCAATAAGGGCACATTTTTTTCCATGCGCAGCCGCGCGATTAACGGAGGCGATTCCGGCGCTGCCGCCGCCAATTGCAATGTAATCAAAATGTCGGGTCATAGATATTCTCCAGCCAGCCTTCAGAAACGGGAAGCCGGCGCGTGCTGATTCACGCCCCCGGCCGTAGATATTCAGTTCTTTCTTACGAGTTTCTGCTGCACCTGCCTGACGCCCTCCAGAGAGGCCTCAACTGCACCTGCAAGGTATCCCGGAAACTGCGCTGACCATTCACTGCCTATTCCGCGCAGGCAGTCCGCCCACGCTCCGTGGTCAGGGTAAGCAGCTGGAACCGTATGTCCGGCCTGAATGAGTAAATCTTTTTCCGTGGCGGTAAAGGGGTCATCTGCCCAGTCCTTTAAGTATTCAGCAACGGGCTCCCCGGCTTTCTCTCCAAACAACCGGATGAGCTGCGCCCGGCATAACAACTTCAGGTTTTCCTCACTGGTAGTCCACCGTGACCGTGCCGGGATGCCGATAAAGCCGAAAAGGGCACTAACCCGGCCTGGAACGGAGGCATCATGGATCTCAGCCATGGGGCCGACGCCACTCCGGGCTTCACCTGACAGTCCTGCCTGTTGCCAGAAGTCATGCTCATAGATGGCCACATATTTGGCATGAGGGGCCATCCAGGTGCCGGTACCGGCCCACTCCCCGGTCAGCCGGGCAGGAAGTGCCGGAAGGTATTCGATACGGGCGGCGAGAGCAGGAGGCAAGGCCAGCAGAACGGCCTGCGCCGTAAACATACGACCGCGTTGGTCAGACGAAACGGTATGTACCTGAACCTTACCGACGGTCCGTTCAATGCGTATGACGCGGGCGTCGGTGACAACCTGTTCAGCTGCTATCCGCGCCTCCAGGCGCTCCGTGAGCTGGCGCATCCCGCCGGCGATCCGCATAGACGGAGGAGACGAAACATAGCCGGGATGACGGGAGGGGGACTGATGGTGAGCGCGTTCATAGAGCATGTCGCCGTCTTCAGCCTGTGGTATCAGCGCAATATCCAGCTCGGCCGTCAGGGCTGCCAGTTGGGGCTGAAAAGAGGGCCAGATCCAGGTTGCGCCAAGGTCAACCCGCCCTTCCGCTTCCGCCCCGCTTAGGGAGGGAGCCGGTCCGCCTGCGCAGGAAATGATCCTGCCTCCGGTCTGCGCCCGTGCTTCCAGTACCACATAGCTGATACCGGCCTTTTCAAGCTGGTAAGCGGCATAAAGTCCGCTGAGACCCGCGCCGATAATGGCGACCTGCACATGTTCATTCATGCCGGGAACCCGTCAGCGCCGCCTGACCCAGATGGCCGGTTTTAAGATAAATTAAGGTACTGGTCTCTCCAGATGTCAGGCAGGGAATGTCACCCGCGGGAAACCGTAGCCAGCTGCCGGCAGGCCATGCCTCTCCGTTTTCATAAAGGGTGCCGCTGAGCACGAGAATTTCCGCTCCCCTGTTCAGGGCATCCGGCAGGATCGGGCTGTGAGGGTGGAACCGGCGGAGCGTCGCCTTTTCATACGCATTGCTGAAAAGCAGGCATTCCTCGCCGTTAACCGCGTTATGCCAGTTATCACGGTCGTTCGTGTCCAGCCTTAAACGGGCATGCTCGCCCTGCTGCATCTGCCGCAGTTTCACAAAGATCGTGGCGCCACTGACACTTGACGGCCTGTGCGCAGAGTCAGGCGGATTCCGCATATACCAGCCAGCAGGATAGTGATCCTCACCCTCTGAAAATACGCCGGAAAGCACCAGAATTTCTTCTCCGTCCGGATGATGATGTTCAGGAAAATGAGAATCAGGCAGGTATTTAACGATGCTGGTTGCGCGCGCTTTTTCTGCGCCGGTCCGATCAAGCATGACACGATCGACTCCCGTCCGGGGGGAAGAGACCCAGTCATAATCTGCGGGTCTGACAGAAGCCCGGCGGGCGAAATCGTGATTAACTAACATTGTTTTATCCATTTCAGCACGACGGCGCTCAGCACGCGGGTGCGAGGCGCCGTCGTCAGTTGCTTACGGTTTTGGTAATGCATCAAACGCATCAAGCGCGTGTGCCGTATAGGTCAGAGCCGCACCGGTATTCAGTGAAATTGCGACGGCGAGGGCTTCGGCGATTTCTTCCCGGGTAGCGCCATGTTTCGCCGCCGCTTTAACATGAACGGACAGACATCCGTCACAGCGGGTAGTGATAGCCACGGCCAGCGCAATCAGCTCGTGCGTTTTCTTATCCAGATGCCCCATCGCCGACGCACCGGCATCCATTTTCATCAGGCCTTTCATGAACTCTGGCTGCAGTTTTGCATACTCGCCCACTACGCCAAGCAGTTCATCGCGATGGCCATTCCAGTCTAAAAGCATAATAATCTCCGGTAGTTATTGCAGAGTTAAGGCGAAGCGTTCGCCAACACGTCAGGCAACGGTGTAAATACGGACGTCCGGTGCGCTGTTAAGATAGGGTTTCAGCGCGGCTACCACGTCCTGTGTGAACAGCGGGG
The DNA here is from genome assembly GCF_009646115.1 of Pantoea eucalypti. Lineage (NCBI taxonomy): Bacteria > Pseudomonadati > Pseudomonadota > Gammaproteobacteria > Enterobacterales > Erwiniaceae > Pantoea > Pantoea eucalypti. The sequence continues at coordinate 111,911 of NZ_CP045721.1, forward strand.
ATGTCAGGTAGGCTTCCGCCTGAACTGCAGACGTAAAGCCATGTAAAACCTGAACATCTTTATCCCGCACGAGCAGTTCTTTGGACTCAGCACCGTCAATACTTTTCAGAAAAGACGCTTTATATTTCTGATAAATACCGGCGGCGGCTTCACGATGTTCTTCACTGATATTCAGCGTAATTTGCAGATAAGCCATACGGTACTCCTTGTCGGAAGTTGTGGCGGATCCGGTCTCCGTAACCTGGAGCCGGAATAAATTGATGCGACTTAACATTTTCAGGGAGGGATTTGTTCTGCCTCATCATGCATTACCCTGTCTCTGTTGCGCATTATGGGAAGGTTACCTAAGGTGGACAACCCAGATAATCTTGACTGTCGGAAAAGAATTTCTTTCTCATATCAAAATCTCTGTCCATCTCAATGCATTGCGTGCATACGAAGACAGCGCGCGCCACCAGAGTTTTTCAATGGCGGCTGAAGAATTACATGTCACGCCTGCAGAGCCGTCGGACAACTGGTCAGAACGCTCGAGGATACGGTGGGCTACCTTCTCTTTCAGAGGCACGGTAACCGTCGGGCGGGTCTGGTGCTTACTGAACCGGCATCCAGAGCCCTGCCTGACATACAGGCGGGGTTTGACAGACAGAGTCTGGGAATGACGCGTCTGCGGGAAGGCGCTACGGGCGGGACACTGAACATCACCCTGAGTCCTGCGCTTGCGGTGAATTGCTGCTGCCGCGCATCGAGGATCTTCAGAGTCGCTGGCCGGATATTGATATCCGGCTTCCGGCATTGAGTGTTCAGGACGATATCAGAAGCTGGCGGCGGGTGCGGTTGTGCCCGAACGTTTCTCTGCGTTCACCGCGGGCCTGGTATTTTGTCTGTCAATACGGTTGTGAAAATCTGCCCAGAATTGCACTTTTTTCGGCAGTGGATACGTGAGCAGGCCGCACAGTGAATTTTAACTGCTGATTTGACTGTCACTGACGTCCTGAACCAGCCAGTCGTGCAGTATTTTAACTTCAGGTCGCATCCTTGAATGCTCTGACATGACGAGATAATAAGACCACGTCAGGGGCCAGCGGTGCTCCGGGAAAAGCAATACCAGCTGGTTGGTATCGATCAGTTGTTGCACCAGTGCGCGCCGCACGACCGCCACGCCACGCCCGCTGAGGGCGGTCATGATCGCCGCTGCCGTTGAGTTGATGTGTAAAGTTGTGGTGCCTGCAGGTGGTGCCTTGAGCCGTTCGAAAATGGTATCCCATGAAGGAAATCCGGCACCTGGATGGGGGGTGTCATCCTGTATCCGTTTTTCACCGGCCAGCCACTGCGGCGAGGGACGGGCACCCGTTCCAAGAAGCCGCGGGCTACAGACGATGACGGCTTCCTCATCCATCAGCCAGGTTTTGCTGAGGCCTGCCCAGTCGCCAGGTCCGCACCTCACGCCAAGATCGGCCTCGCCATGAATCACGTCAGACAACCGTTCCGTAACGTCAAGACGGATATCAATGTTCTGATGTTGCTCTGAAAACCGGTTGAGGCGCTCCATTAGCCAGTTCATCAGCAGAACCTGGGAAGCCGTTAACAGGATCACCGAGCGCGCTCTGCGCCCGCGCAGCTTGTTCAGCCCTGACTCAAGCTCATCCAGGCCATGTGAGATGTCCTGCAGGGCATCCTGAGCCTCACTGACCAGCGTTAATCGTGTTTTTCCGCTGCGGGAACGCAACAACAGGGGATGTCCGACCCACTCTTCCAGTGCCCGGACCAGTTGCCCAACGGCTGCAGGCGTCACGCCCAGCTCGTCAGCCGCCCCTTTAAAACTTCCATGACGCGCGGTTGCTTCAAAGGCATGAAGCCATTTCAGTCTGTTAAGTGATCGCATAGGTTTCCTCCGGCCTCTATGCTGCCACACAGATTCCTGTCGAGATAGCTTTTCTTTCCCGTCGTGCAAGTTCTTATGCCTCGCTCGGCCCCTGGTCTCATGGCAATCTCTTTCTGGCAGGGAGATGACGGCCTTTTCCGTTACTCCATAAATTAATTTAAAGATTGAGGTATATGATGACAGCATTATTTTCAGGTAAAAAACTTCTGGTTGTTGGCGGTACAAGCGGCATGGGCTTTGAAACTGCGCGTCAGGTGCTCAGAAATGGTGGCAGCGTGGTCCTGGTAGGAAACCGTCAGGATAAAGCCGAGCAGGCACGCAGCACGCTGTCAGCTGAAGGTCAGGTCTCGATCATCGTCGCCGACCTCATGACGGAAGAAGGCATGCATCACGTGACTGACGTCATTAACCGCGAGCATAAAGACATCAGCCTGATGGTTAACGCTGCCGGCGTTTTCTTCCCGAAACCGTTCACCGAACATGAAGAGGCGGATTACGACATGTATATGTCCATTAACCGTGCGTCATTCTTCATTACCCGTGACGTGGTCCGCAATATGGTAAGCGAGAATATCAAAGGCTCTATCGTGAATATCGGTTCTATGTGGGCACAACAGGCTATCGGCGCAACGCCGTCATCTGCTTATTCAATGGCAAAGGCTGGCCTCCATGCGCTGACGAAAAACCTGGCCGTTGAACTGGGTGAAAAAGGGATCCGCGTGAATGCCGTTTCGCCAGCAGTGGTTCATACGCCTATCTATGAAGGCTTTATTCCAAAAGATGACGTTAAGGACGTCATGAACAGCTTTGACAGCTTCCATCCGATTGGTCGTGTCGGTACGACGCAGGACGTCGCTGAAGCCGTATGTTTCCTGCTGTCTGACAAAGCCGGCTGGGTCACGGGCGCCGTATGGGATGTTGACGGTGGCGTGATGGCTGGTCGCAACGCCTGATTTTACCCGGCCCGGACCCATGCGTCCGGGCCAGATAGGTTATTCACATGGACACATACACGAATAAGGCTGCACCGGTCCCGCGGCATCATCAGCCGGACGACAGTTCAGCTGAAAAGACTCCCGGACAGGCGGTTTTCAGCGTCAGTACCTGCTGGCAGGGTGGACTGCAAAGTGAGACGGTCTGTAATGCATCCATCGTAGATGGACAGACACTGAGCGGCACGGGGCACCGGATTCTTTCTGATGAACCTGAGCTGCTGGGCGGTAGCAGTTCAGCACCCGGCCCGCAGGAGCTGCTGCTGGCTGCTTTTAATGCCTGCCTCACCGCATCCTATGTGACGGCTGCGCGGGCTGAAAACGTATATATCGACAGGCTGCCGGCAAACCATAAGCCCAGAGTGGGGCGTTGCCAAAAGTGAGCACGTTACGGGTCACCCATATCACGCCGAGCAGTCCCGTGAGTAGCCCAAGCCAGACCCGGGTGGCTAACCGTTCCCCCAAAAATGCTGTCGCCAGCAGCGCCATTCCCAACGGAAGCAGGTCAGCACACAGGGCTGCGAGTCCCGCCGGGACACCTAATGCAATCCCCTGGGTCACACCGATCATGTATCCGACCATGGCCAGCAGGCCGATTCCGGCATTTATCATTAGTACTCTGGAAGGTATTTTTAACAGGGGTCGGAACACGAAGGGTAAGAGGAGCAGCGTTAACAAAACATAGCGCCAGAACACGACCAGTAATGCTGGGGCGTAATTAATCGAAAAGCGTGCGCCGATGAAGCCTGAACTCCAGGAAAACAGTAAAGCTACCTCAAGCAGCGGCAAAGGAATGGTATAAAGCCAGTTAAGGCTTAACGATTTTTTTCTTTGAAATTGATTTATTTTGCTCATTCCAAAAAGGTAATAGATGGGTGTAATCTGGTAAATCAAAATGATATGTACAACTGGTTTAAAGAAGGTAAACATTGACCACAACGCTTTCTATCGAGCTACTTCGCACTTTTCATGCTGTCGTACGAACAGGAAAATTCAGCGCTGCAGCTAAACTCCTCCATAAGAGTCCTGCGGCAGTGAGCATTCACATTCAGCGTCTGGAGGTCGTTGCAGGTGGGCAGTTACTGCAACGCGATAATCAGTCCGTAATGCTGACTGCACTAGGGAAAAAGCTTCTGCGCTCAACAGCAGAGCTCCTGCGCTCGCACGATCAGATACTGGCTGACCTTCATGGGGCGAATCTCACCGGGCGAATCATCCTTGGCATGCCTGATGAGTATGCTGCTCAGGTTATCCGGGAGATACTTCCTCCATTTAGTGCGGCGTGGCCGAACGTTGTAATGGAGTTGAAAATGGGGCCCAGTAACGAGCTTGAAGAGTGGATAGATCGAGGAAAACTGGATGCGGCAGTGGTCGTCCAGCCTAAAGAAAAAACCAGTCCCGATGCGCAGTTGTTAATGTCAACCACGCCCGTCTGGGTAGGTCCTCTGAACAATACTGTGGCGCTTGAAACCCCCCTGCCTCTGGCTGTCTACGCAGCGCCATGTATTTATCGTAAGGCTATTACCGCCTCGCTCAAAGCTTCAGGTCGACGTTCGCGCATCGTGCTGGAGAGCCATTCAAGTAAGGCGGTCCAGGCATGTGTCGAAGCAGGACTGGCCGTAAGTTTAATGGATCGGGGAAAGGTATCAGGCCACATGGTTATTCTTGAGAATATGCCTACTATTCCTGACCATAATATCGTGTTCATACGAAGCGCCCAATCATATGGGGACGAAGCTGTAGATCTGCTTTCAAAAGCGCTTCATCAATCATTCCGGCTTTAAATGGCTAATAAGATGACTGCAATCAGATGTTCTTATCTCATCATTACTGTGTGAAAGGTTTCCTTGTAAAAAGCACTCCTGTTTCTTTTACCCAGTTATCGATTAGTCTTTGGCAAATATCGCTGATATGTCCCTGTAACATAAAAATGCTCTGTTATGTTGGATTTTATACATAAGTAATGTCCGCTCCTGAAATAAGGCTGCAGTTGCAGCCCTCGCAAGTCAGACTTTAATCGACGCAGATACCTCCAGAACATCAATTTCCGCAGGCTGCATCAGAAACTTTCAGCAACGGTCCCTGCCATCATCATTAATCGTCCGCCGGTCCGAGCCATGACATAACCTGTCAGCGGCGAAACCAGCCCCATGACCAGCATGGCAACGGTAAGGCCAGAGAAAGTCACCACCGGAGACCAGCCCGTCTCTGCCATGATGGCGGTTCCGAAAACGCCGGGCATGTAGAACGTAATTCCCCAGTTGATAAGCTGTGCCATACCAACGCAGAAAATATTGCGCCCGGTCAGATGTCCGTCTGTCATCAATTGCTCTCCGCAGGCGTGGCGTCGCCCTGTCCGAGCGTGCGCTGCAGAATGACCGTATCGAGCCAGCGCCCATGCTTAAATCCTACCGACCGGAGTGTGCCGGTGATGCTGAAGCCTGCGGCACTATGCAGAGCAAGAGAGCCCCTGTTTTCGCTATTTCCCACCACGGCTACGAGCTGGCGAAAGCCACGGGCTTCTGCCCAGGCTATCGCATGGGATAACAACATTTTACCGGTGCCTCGTCCCTGATAATTGACATCCATATAGACGGAATCTTCCAGGGTAAAACGGTAGGCGCGACGTTCCCTGTAAAAGGAGAGGTAGCAATACCCCCGGACCTGTCCGTCCTCAACCGCCACAAACCAGGGCAGTCCTGCTGAACGCACCTTTTCCAGTCGGGCTGCTATTTCAGCTGCATCCGGCGGTTCGGTTTCAAAAGTAGCGGTGCCCTGTAATACGTGGTAAGCATAAATCTGCTGGATAGCAGGAATATGTTTTTTATCTGCTTCTGTTATTTCCATCGGTAAGGCTCTTTTTCTTCTGAGAAACAAAGACTAACCCGGGTAAATAATTTCAGTCAGACTGCGGGACTTATCAGCGGTATAAGGAAAACTTTGACATGGCAAACCTGAACCTGGATCACCTTACGACTTTCAGGATGGTCATCAGCCGGGGCAGTTTCTCTGGCGCAGCAGACGCTCTCGGACTCTCACAACCTGCTGTCAGCCTGCAGATAAGACAGCTGGAGCAGACACTCCAGGTCCGCCTGATTGAGCGAACCAGCCGGGGAATAAGACCCACTCCAGCGGGGCTGACTTTTTCTGAGCACTGTATAAAAATTGATTCAGTAATCAATACAGCCATTGAGTCAGTGTCTCTGCACTCAGACGACATAACCGGCACCGTTACTGTCGGCATGGGGGCAACGGCCTGTATTCATCTTCTGCCTCCCGTACTGCAGCAGCTGCGACAGGCACATCCTCTGCTAAAAGTAGACGTCCGCACGGGCAATACTTCCGATATTGTCCGGAGCGTGGAGGAGAATCGTATAGATATTGGGCTTGTAACACTTCCAGCTAACGGCAAATGCCTGAGAGTAAGCCCGCTGGGCACTGATGAGTTTGTTGTGATCATGGAAAAGGATGCACCAGATCAGAGCGTGAAACCGCTGTCTCCCGATGCCCTTTTGTCACTGCCGCTGATTGTTTTTGAACCTGGGAGCGGGACACGCGCCTTGATCGACGAATGGTTTCATAATGCCGGGCTAACTGTCAGCCCCATGATGGAGCTTGGCAGTATTGAGGCCATTAAAAAGATGGTACGTTGCGGCCTGGGCTACAGCATCGTTCCCCGTATGTCTGTTGCAAATATTGATGAAAGGCAGGGTCTGAGTCTTTACTCTGTGACGCCCTCGCTTCATCGAACTCTGGGGACAGTAATGCGAGAGGATCGGATTGTCAGCAGGGGCATGAGTGTCATACTGAAAAGACTACAGGCTGGTTTTGCAAAAGATGAAATCAGCTAAGTATTCCCCGATAAAGTTTTCTGGCAGCGGCTGGTTTGCTCCAGACAATATCCCTGCAGCTTAAGCCACCGGTGGCCTCTTCCGGCACACCGCGGCGGTCAGAATAGATCTCCCGCCACCTTAAGCTCTCCGGCATACCGGGACGTTGGCCTGATTACGCTAACTGGCAGACAGCTTAACTTCGCCGAACCGCCAGAAGCGGCGTTTCGGGTCTTTTGGCCTGGGTCTGTTAGAAAGTAAGTAGTGACATTCGATATGTAACGAAGGATGGCGTTTGCATCACGTGCGGGAACAATGTCGGGTAAGGGCGAAATGCAGTCTTTTGCTAATTACTCAGCAACAGAGTTGGTATGCTTTGGCTTTCCTCTAAATGAAACTCTCACAGCGGGACGGATATCATGAAGCAGGTCAGAATCTATACACTCAAAGACAGACAGTCAGCAGAAATTTATTTTCACAGACACTGGCCCCGACACATGGTCTCTCTTCCGGCCTTTGGTATATATGTCAATCATGTTTATCTGGGGAAAGAATGTCAGGTCATTGCAACAGTGACGTATCAGGAAGGGGCCGAAATAGAAGCCTTAAATCAGAAATATATGACCAGCAAGGAGTTCATGTCTGACATGGACGGCTTTGATATGTCTTCAATCCTTCGCGTGGATGAAATCAGCATTAAAGAATCGCTTTTCTGACTTCGTAACGTTCTGAACCAGCACGAGTGTTCCGGTCTCAGTCATTTAAATTAATACGCAGCCACCAACCAGCCCTTAAGGCGTGGCTCAGATACAAAGCATTTTACCGGTCCGCTTACGGTATCAAGCGGACTGACGTCAGGCTAAGGTCTGCTATTAACGATGTTCAGGCATCACCGATGTAAGGGCCTTACCTGTCGGTAACACGTTTATACAAAAATCTGGCGACCCGGCCTGGAATGCGTCCAGCCAGGCTTGCCCCAGTCTTGTGCGTTTCTCAATCTTATCCCACTGGCGTGAAGTGATGTCAGCCATACGCTTTTGAGTGGCGTTAGCCTTTCCATTACCCGAAGCGTTATATTGCGCAATGCAAGTTCAGTATCAAGGTTGGAAAACGCTTTCAAGTCAGTTGGGATAACATTATTTTGAGATACCCACATACCGACCTCTCCTGTTGGTTCAAAGCCATCTACTGGCAATTCATATCTGTAAATTTTCCCGCTTTGAAAACGTGATAGCCATGCATGTTCAATACAGGCAATCGCCGTGGCCTGGGAGTCACTGCCCATCCATTTTTCAATGTCCACTCTGTTTGTGTCAGGTCGTGGCCAGTAAATGATACGTGGGCACTCACGAGGGAAAAGATAAAGTAATTCATGCGCTTCATCCGTAGCCCATATCAGTGAGCCGTTTAACCACTCCTGCCCGGCAGGTCGATCAACATGAACCCTTAACTGGCGAGGTTTAAATAGAGTAATATCAGAATTATCACTGAAATGAAAAAGACGCATTAAGACTCCGTTTAAAATGAATCGAGCACGCCAAACTACTAATATTGAATAAATAAAGTTTCGTCTTTATGAATGATTTCTTAAATTAATTTTTCAGGCAGGCAGATATTGATCATCTTTGAAACTGGATGTGTGAAGCGTCCATTTCTGGCACATAACTGCTGATGCATAATGAGGTTTGTAATAAAAATGCCCCTCTGTACATAAAGTCACCCTGGATGGGGGCTGGTCAGATGAGAATGAGAAGCACGTCAGGAGATTGTCATGTAAAAATTTCAAGGAGGCAGGAGAGACGATTATAGTTATCCGAGACGAGGAAAAACATGAGTTAGCCTCATGACGATCAGGCAATTCTGCCCTTTAAAAGATAACTACTCATGTTTATAATCCGTCATTGAAGACAGCCGTCTGAAGTGTTCTCTCAGGATATCTGTTAACTCAAAAATACACTCGAGATGTGTGCTGCCCTCAACAATTCGCCTGGTTAAATGCGGATTGCCGCAGCTCCTGAAAAACTCATCCATTCTGCTTACATCAAACAGTTCGTCATGCTCAGCAAGCATGATTGTTAGTGGAATCGAAATCGCTTTGAGTTGCCTTGCTGGATTACGAGGGGTAAGGGCATTAGCCATATTAACGCTATAAGTCTGAACGAAGTCCGGCCTCGAATTGAGCACCTCACAGGGAAATTTAAGCCTTACTCCCGTAGAATGACCACAAAGAAAACCTCCACTCATTGCATTGATTATGAAGCTCCAACGGTTTATCGATGCAAAGGTAATGGAAGAATCCCGGTTCAGATTCGGGGGTGAAAAAGGGCCTAACGCTGGGGCTAGCAAAATCAGGCTTTCAACTTTCCGCGATAGAGAATATTGCGTAAAGTAGTTGATCAGCATGCCACCGCCACTGGAATGACCAAGCAAATGAACCCTGGCATCATTAAAAGAAGCGCGAGCATAATCGATGACTTCATCAACATCCTGCCAGATTTGCTCAGGGCTTGAAGCATCCCCTCGGATCCCAGTTGAGCGACCGTGCCCACGGAGATCAATGAGATAAACATAGACGGATAGAGCGGAGCTCAACTGTCTTGCAAGAATGTCGTAACCAGCATCAGAGTTTACACCACCACCGTGATATACGATGAGAACCTCATCCACGATCGTTTTTGGCTCATATTCCCTTATATATAATCCATTGAGTTGCCTTTCGATGACTTTAGCAGGAGGAAGTAACTGAGCATTGAGCTGTTCAAAGCGCTCAATAAAACGGGCGAAATCAATCACGTTTGAATTCCTTATTAACAAGATTCACTGCCTGTGAAGTTCTAACATCAAGCATGCACATTGTACTGTATGTGAGGGAAAGCTTTTATCATAAGCGTTCTTTGACGCTCCCCTACTGAGCCTCATGGAGCATTTCTGCGGACTGACGTCAGGCTGACGTCTGCGAGGAGCGAGCATTGTTTATACGTATGCCTTAGAATCAGAGGCTCGGCTACATTACGTGCATAATTGATATGCTATCGGAACAGGAAAATCACGGAAAAACTCATGGACAACACTTCGCTGGTTACACTCTTAAAATTTAAACGCTGGATTGATGCTGAAACGCTAAAGGTGATTAAAGGCATCAGTGAATCTGCCTATGCAGAAAAGCGTCATCTGATGCTTAGACTGATGAACCATATTTATGTGGTTGATATGATCTTTAGAGCAAATATTTCGGGGCATAAGCATGGCTACACTGCCCTCAACACCCCTGAAACACCCTCAGCAGATGAACTTGAAGTTAAAATGAACGACTGTATAAACTGGTATATCCAGCGCGTAAGTTCGATGTCTCCTGCCGATTTAAAAGAAACAATTAAGTTCAGCTTTGTCGATGGTAGTGAAGGAGAAATGACTGCTGCAGATATGATAAATCACATGCTCTTTCATGGTTCTTACCATCGCGGGGCGGTGGGCTGGTTAATTTCTGAGTGCAAGGGTACTCCGCCAAAAGATGTGCTGACAGTTTTCCTGAGAGATCATAATCACTGACAGATATTTTCTTCAGCTCTTTAACGATCTGGCGATTTCGATGGCCGCTTTGGCAGGAAGCCAGCCTTAATAACAATAATTTTTGGGTAAAGACGTTAGAAACAATGCTTAGAGTTTTCTCAACATTATGGCGGAATTGCCAGCATACAATCTGTTCAACAGCACAGACTTTATACCCACACTGCCTGTGCGAATCGCCGTCCCACAGCAAATGTTGATTATTAGATCGTTGATCTGGTACTCACATAACGTCTTCGCTGAGACCGGAGATCCAAACTGAGCGGGAAGCGGACATCACCAAATTTTTGTGTTACTTGTGTGCGTATTCATTTCAGCCAGCAACCAGCGCTCAAAACTGTTTAGAGCTGGCTCACTTATATGCGTGTCCGTGGGTTTTATTAAACAGAATCTTTTGCTCAGGCTATCTGATGCAGGCCACGGTGAAACAAGTGTGCCGCAACTTAATTCATTCTCAATATACATACGAGGAACTAATGCGACTCCCTGCCCCGCCATTACGGCCGCGATGGCCATTTCATGCAGATCGTACCGCGCCCCCTGCGCCGGGTTATCAAGCTCTATTCCACTCTCCTGCGCATAGCGATGCCATGCATCAGGATTCTGCCGCCGATGAATGCGCGGAAGTTTATTTAATTGCTGATTGACGTCATCATCAGTTAACAAAGCAGGATGGCAGACAGGCAGCAGATTTTCCTGAAACAGAAATTGCACACGCATACCTGCCCACGCGGAATGCTCAAAATGAATCACCGCATCATAACCACTGCCAGGCAAAATAAAAGGATCCGTTCTGGCGGCAATATTTAACGTTATTGCCGGAAACAATGCGTTGAAGCTGTTCAAACGGGGAATAAGCCAGCGGCTGGCAAAGGTCGGCAGGACGGCGATATCAAGGCTTTGACTGCCTTGTGGCAGGCCCAATATGTATTGCGTATCTCTTTCAAGGCGCTCAAGGATTTCACGCACGTGATGCGCGTAGCGCGCGCCGACCGGATTAAGTTTTACCCGGCTTCCCACACGGTCAAACAGTTTACAGTTCAGCAACGCTTCCAGGCGCGCAATCTGACGGCTAATCGCCCCTTCTGTTAAGGATAACTCTTCTGACGCCCGGGCAAAGTTTCCGTGTCGCGCTGCAGCATCAAAAGCCTGAAGCGACGCACTACTGGGTATTTTTCTGCGCATATAAAAGCTCTTTGCTCTTGCCTTTAGTGACTAAATATCACTGACACATGACATATTATCGATTTTAAGCGATTAAACCAGCTTGTAGCATGATGAAAAATCATTGAGCAAACCTGTTTGCTTGCGTTGATAACTCATGTGGAGATGGGCTGATGTTCTATACCGTAGAGTGTTCATATAACGATGCTGAAAGCGAGGCTGACTGGAATGCGTTTTACAGCCAACAAAAGTTACCCGCATTAATCTCTGTTACTGGCTTTACTACCTCTCAACGTTTTCGTGCTCTCAAATCTGGCTGCCCTGCTTATCTTGCTATTCACACCGTCAATGATGCGGAGGTGCTCAGCAGTGAGGAGTACCGTTTAAAAGGAGGCGGTAATTTCTCCCGCTGGCAGGCCTTCATTACTGACTGGCATCGTAACCTGTATGCCGGCGAAGGCCTGATCCCAGGGCTCTCTGCCGATGAGATTCTGCTTATCAGCACTAAGACAATTGACGTCCTGGAGACCGAGCTGGGCTATCACGGACTTGAAATGGATGCGGTGGCGCTGGATAAATCACCTTTACATCGCGTTATCTATGCCCTGCCTTATGAAATTGCTTCGCCCTTCATGGATATGCCCGGAGTGTACCTCTACGAGTCCCTTATTCCGCAATTGCAGAGCACTGAAAAAGGGATGCGATAACATCATGCCTAATCTGACTTTTTATTTTTCTGAAAACCACGCTGACCGGTTCAAAAATCTCTGCGATTTTACCGACGCATGCAGCGCCCTCTGCTGTGACATCCTCGGCGCAGACCGCGAAAATGTGCATATCATTTTTATTGTTGTAAAACCGGGCTGTGGGCAGCCGGTGTACGCCGAGCTCTTTTATCGGCTGACAACATTGAGAACCCCTGAAGTGATGGAGAATTTTATGCGAGAACTGGATGTTGTCACCCAACACACCTCTGGTCTGACGGCCCGAATACGCTGCTTTGGCTCACAAGCAGAACACCTTTTCGCCCGCAACTGACCCCGAGGTCGTGATGATCAATCCTTTTCCGTTCCGCCAGGTTGGCGATTTTCAGATAACCGCGCTAAGTGACGGCACGATAAATGCCAGTCTGGAGCTGCTATCAGGTATTGAAAACGCTGATGCGGACGCTATTCAGTACCGTGCCGGAATCGATAAACCCGGTGATATCCATATTAACTGTTACCTTATTCGCGGCCGTGGACGGGTGATGCTGGTTGATGCTGGCCCCGGCGCGCCGGGACACCTTATGGCAAATCTTGCTGCATTGGGCGTCCGCCCTGATGACGTGGATACCGTTTTATTAACGCACTGCCATCCGGATCATATTGGAGGCCTGCTCGATGCTGAAAAAGAGCCGGTTTTTAAATGCGCTGAAATTATTCTGCACCCTCTCGAAGCGCAGTACTGGCGGGATGATAAAAAACGCGAAATGGCGAATGAGCGCGGGCAGCGTAATTTTTTGCTGGTACGGCAAACCTTAAATGTTTATGCCCCAAACATCCGCTTTTTCAACGGTGGGAAAATAGCCGAAGAGATTCTTCCAGTATTTTTACCAGGCCACACGCCTGGGCATACCGGTTTTCGCATCGATTCCGGGAATGAGAGATTATTAATATGGGGTGATATTGTCCACTACCCGCATATTCAGTCAGCACAACCGGCTGTTTCAATTTTATTCGACGTCGATCCTGCTCAGGCCGGGGAGACACGTAAAAAAATAATGGAACAAGCGGTCAGCGAGAAACTGCTCATTGCAGGCATGCATTTAAATCAGGCAGGATTTGCCCGTGTTCACAGGGATGGGAGTACATACCGCATCTTCTATTCAGATGAATAAGCAGATATGCCTGAGGAGCACACCCATGTTTAAGACCGTTCAATATCATCAATGTCCGCTTCTGGCACAGGGTAGGTCGCCCCCAAAAGTTTCTCCAAAATAAAAAGTGACCTTATTCACATAAAGTCACTTCAGATAGATTTTAGCCTGATGAGAACGGGAAGCCTGCACTCAAATCAGTGCCTTACTCCTTTCTTCGTGGTCAGCATCTTACCCAGCCCGGCCGCCTTCGCGAAGTGTAAGACGTGCCAGCTGCCGGGATTTTCGCCCCGCTACCACCATCGCCACAACAAACACCAGCGCAAACAACACAACGATCGTTGGCGCTGGGGCGCTGTCGATAAAGAACGAGAGGTAAACCCCACTCAGCGACACCAACACCGAAACCACGACCGCCACCAGTAACGCATGCGAAAAACGACGGGTGAGAAGCACCGCAATAGCGCCAGGTGCTATCAGCAGAGAAATTGACAGGATAATCCCCACCGCTTTCAGCGTCGCCACAATGGTCAATGAAACCATGCAGAGCAGCCCGTAATGCAGCCAGCGCGCCGGTAAGCCAGAGACCTGAGCCTGCTGCGGGTCGAAGCTGAACAACATGAAGTCACGCCACTTCACCGCAATCACCATTACGATGACCGCTGCGATAACAAATGTCTGAAAAATATCCGCGCCAGTAATGCCCAGCATGTCCCCAAACAGAATGTGATCGAGATGCACTTCAGGTTTCACGGCGATATACAGGATTAGCCCCACAGCGAACATGCCAGAGAAGACGATGCCCAGCACCGTATCCTGTTTGATACGGCTGTTGTCCTGCAAAAAACCGCTGGCGACAGCGCAGAAGAGACCCGCGACGAACGCGCCCACCCCCAGCGGCAGCCCCACCATCCAGGCGAGCACAATGCCGGGAAACACCGCATGGCTCATGGCATCGCCCATCAACGCCCAGCCTTTCAGCACCAGAAATACTGACAGCAACGAACAGGGGATGGCTACCACCAGCGCGATGAGTAACGCACTGTTCATAAAAGCGAACTGGAAAGGTTCTAAAATCCACATCAGCCAGGCTCCTCATCAGGTTGCTGGCAGCTGCGACGCCGGTTAGCCAGCAAGCCATGTTTCGGCGCAAACACAAACGCCAGCAGGAACAGCAACGTCTGCGCCACCACAATGATGCCGCCCGTTGCGCCATCTAAGTAGTAACTCACCCATGCACCGAGGAAACTGGTGATGCTGCCAATCGCGACGGCAATCATCAGCAGACGCGGAAAGCGATCGGTGAGCAGCCACGCCGTTGCGCCCGGTGTTACCACCAGACAGATCACCAGGAACGCGCCGACCGTTTGCAGCGCCGCCACGGTTGAGACTGCCAGCAGCGTAAAAAACAGAACTTTCAGGCGTTCAGGCCGTAATCCGATGGCGCGTGCGTGATTTTCATCAAAAAAGGTGACCATCAGGTCTTTCCACTTAAACAGCAGTATGATGATCGACAGTCCGCCAATCAGCGCCAGCTGAAGGATATCCGCGGGCGCAATCGCCAGAATATTGCCCAGCACAATTGTCTGAATGTTCACGGCTGTCGGATTGAGCGACACCATAAACAGCCCGAGACCAAAGAATGAAGAGAAGATGAGACCGATGATCGCATCTTCTTTTAATCGGGTGCGCTGATTAAGCAGCAGCATGCTGCCCGCCGCCAGACCACCTGAGAGAAATGCCCCCAGCGCAAACGGCAGCCCCAGCATGTAAGCGCCTGCAACACCCGGCACGATAGAGTGAGAAAGGGCATCACCAATCAGCGACCAGCCTTTCAGCATGAGGTAGCAGGAGAGAAATGCGCAGAGTCCGCCAACCATAGCGGAGACCCACATCGCGTTGAGCATGTAGTGATAGCCAAAAGGCTCCAGTAGCAGTTCCATGGTCAGTTCCCATCTTCACGTGTCGTGCGAGGCGCAATAAAAGGCCGTTCGTCATCAGTGATGATCTGATCGTCCAGCCCTTTCACCATGACATGACGCAGTACGCCGCTGAATGCGCGCTCAAGGTTTGCGGCAGTAAAGGTGGTCCGGGTCGGGCCGCTGGCCAGAACAGTGCCTTTAACCATGACGGTGTAATCGCAGAACTCGGTAACGGACCCCAGATTATGTGTGGAAACCAGCATGGTCTTGCCTTCATCGCGCAACTCACCCAGCAGACTGATGATTCTGGCCTCTGTCTGAACGTCCACGCCGGTAAACGGCTCATCCAGCAGGATAACGCTGCCCTGCTGGGCAATGGCGCGTGCCAGGAATACCCTTTTCTTTTGCCCGCCAGAAAGCTCACCGATCTGACGATGGCGGTAGTCAAGCATATCGACCCGCGCCAGCGCCTCGCTGACAATCTGCTGGTCGTGCGGTTTAGGCCGGCGTAGCAGGCCCATATGACCGTAGCGCCCCATCATGACGACATCCTCAACCAGCACCGGAAAAGACCAATCCACGTCTTCCGACTGTGGCACATAGGCTACAAGACTTTTGCGCAGTGCCTGGCGCGTCGGCATACCCAGCACCGAGATGCTGCCGCTGGCAAGCCGGACAAAACCCATCAGCGCTTTAAACAACGTTGACTTACCTGAGCCATTCACGCCTACCAATGCCGCAATCGATCCGCCGGGTACGCGGAAACTGGCGCCATGCAATGCGGTGTGACCGTTACGATAGGTCACGGTGACATCAGAAACCACGATGGTATCGGTCATTTTGCTCTCTCCCCCGCTTTAATGCCCTTGACCAGTGTCTCTGTGGTGACGCTAAGCAGATCAAGATAAGTCGGCACCGGTCCCTGAGCGGTGCTCAGTGAGTCAACGTAGAGCACGCCACCGTAATACGCACCGGTTTCCCTGGCGACCTGTCGGGCGGGCTTATCCGATACCGTGCTTTCGCTGAACACCGCCGGAATTGCATTTTTTTTCACCTGATCAATGACGTTTCTTACCTGTTGCGGCGTGCCTTGCTGGTCAGCATTAACAGGCCAGAGATAGAGTTCTTTCATACCCAGATCACGTGCCAGATAGGAAAAAGCGCCTTCGCTGGTGACCATCCAGCGCTTATCCGCTGGAATCCCGGCAATCTGTTGCCGTAATGGATCCAGCGCTGCGGTGATTTTTTGCTTATAGGCTGCTGCGTTCTGACGATAGATATCCCCATTAGCGGGGTCATATTTCATCAGTGCGTCGCGAATGTTATCGACATAGATCAGTGCATTGTCCGGGGACATCCACGCGTGAGGATTTGGTTTTCCGTTGTAGGGCCCCTCGCTAATTCCCATTGGTTCTACACCAGCAGAGACCACGACTTCCGGAACACCATCCAGATGCTGGTAGAAGCGCTGAAACCAGCGTTCGAGATTCAGCCCATTTGCCATGATGAGCTGCGCACCCTGGGCACGCTTAATATCGCCGGGCGTAGGCTGATATTCATGTATCTCAGCACCCGGTTTAGTAATGGAAGTGACTTCAGCAGCCTCGCCCGCCACGTTTTTCGCCATGTCAGCAATGACCGTAAACGTTGTCACAACCTTAAATTTTTCTGCTGCATTACAACTGGCAGCCGTCACCAGAGTCAGCAGAGCACTCAGTAACAAGGTGGCTATTGGTTTTACTGTCGTCATCAGAGCGGTCTCCAGAGTTGATTAAGAAAAGAGCATAATTAGCATAGGCTATTCTTTATAGCACAGGCTATACCGTTGAGGTAGCGCGTGGATGTGAAGTTTCTTCAGTTGTGAAGCCTGGATGTCAATTTCTGTAAGAAGTTGCTTTATTTTATTGATATACAATAATTTTTTTATTTCATGAACGCGTGCACAGTGAATTTATCTGGCGACTCTCTTCTTTTTCACGCCAGCAAAAATAAATGCAGAAGCGATTAACGTGTCAGGATAAAAGCAATCACCCTGCGCATTTAACAGAGGCAGGTGTATTAGCGAATTGCACAGGCATGACACATGCAACCCTCAACGATTAAAATAATATTATTGATAGGTAGAATTGATTAAGTTTCGTGAATTTTTTTGCTACAGTTAATGTTACTTACCGCAATCACACAGGAGGATATTTTGTATTTTTCCAGCGACGAAAAAGCGAATGTCATCATTGGCGAAGCTGCAATGAACCTGTTTAATGCCGGTCAGGAAGTGAACGTTGAACTTTTGATTAATGAGCTAAAAGTGATGGCTGGATCTGAAGTGAATGATAATCGTCTTGAGCAGATACAGCATGCGCGTCAATGGCTGATGGGGTTCAAAACTATCGGTTCCCGCAGCACCAGCCCCGCGAACTGGTTATCAACAACATTTGGTAAAGAACCTGCTGACCCGCTCTCCGCGGATGACATTTTCCTGAAGCATTAACCTTACCCACGCCTGTTTACCGACCTGCCTGTACAGGTCGGAGCACTTTAGCAGTGAAAACCGTACAGGTATTTGGTACAATTTCCCCCCACCACACACTCTCTTAACTAATTGATTTAAATCAATAAGCACTTTTTGCACAAAAAAACTCACCTCAAAAACCCAAAATTCTGTACAAGAATTCTAAAGATGTATAACTTGCACAACCTGTGAGCGATACATTTTAACCACCTGAGGACACCCACATGCGCCAGAACGGACAAGCCCCTGAAGCAATTAGCGATATTGCCCATTACTTCAATCAGGCTAACTCCCCTTCGCAACAGGAGACGCTGGGCTCAGTTGTTGTGGAAATTCTGCGTGCAGGGCATAGCCTGAGTCGTAAAGCGATTTGCAGTAAACTGTTGCGACGCCTTGAACTTGCCGCAACACCTGAAGAAGAGCGTCATCTGCACGAGCTCATTGCATTGCTTTTCCGTCGTGAAAGCTAATGCAAACACGGATTGATAGTCGCCAGTGATAGTCATTACAGTTTTTCAGGATGCCCGATTTAGTCACGCCGCCAGGATGGTTTACCCTAGTTAAAAAGCCCAGTACTGCTTTCCCGTATCAGGTGCATCTCTTCGCACCTGCAGAGAGATACGGACCCGCAGCATGGCCATTGATTCGCAATCAGAGAAGCCAGTATGTACAGAAGTGAAGATGAGAAACTGACAGATGTCATGATAGGTGAAGCCGTCCTGACATTGCTCAAGTCAGACAAATCGGTATCCAGTAATGCCCTGATAGAACAGCTTGAACTCATGGCTGCGGATGCTGATGACAGTGAAAAAGTAACCGTTATTCGTAAAGCCATCACTGAAGTCCGTAATGGCATGGTTGCTGCGCGCAAACGCGTTAAGGGTGACAGCGCTGAGCGTGATAATAAGTCACATCGCATGAACAGCGATGGCCCGCCCGATGGTTCGAAAAAACACTGATTGAAGGGTTAGATACCTGAATTACGCGGCTAGTTTAACCGAAGCGGCAGCCTGAAAAAGAAATGTTTTACGGCTGGTTGGGCAAAACGAAAACAGCGTCTACACTCGTTTTGACTATTCACATTGCTTCTGACTAATTTTCTTCAGAGAATGAAAAATCATGCAACACTCTTCATCAGATTCAACCATCATTGATTATTTTCGTAGCGAAGGCGATTTACTTGCTCCTGAAACAGAACTGCTGGGCGGTGTCATTCGTGACATTGTGGCCGACCAGGGGCGCGTAACGAATAAAGCGATTATCCTTTATTTGATTGCTGAACTTGAATGCACCTCCGATGTGGTCAGAATGGATGTGCTGCGTAAAACGCTGGAAATCGTTGTTGGCCGAACACCTGACGATACCGGCTTCTGATTCACTGACCTGCGGTAACGCAGGTCAGGTTAACTGCTTGTCGAACCGCTAATTCTCATTCATTTCCCTGCGTCATTCTCCTTCTCCCTTCTCACGATTTTATTTCCCATAATCGACCTGTAAAAAGAGTGCGTCCAGTGATGTTGCAGGAACTTCATATTAATGATTACCGTTAAACCTATTTCCTGACGAAAATAAGCTTTCCGAAAATAATAACGATAACAGAGCAGATTACCGCTTCAGTAATTAAACCCTTGCCATTTTCTCTGGCCAGCAATCTCAATAGCCTTTTTGATTTATATTTTTCAGAAGGTGAGAAAGCGTTTTATATGATCCTGAAGATCAAAACCAGGGGCAGCCATAATCATCAGAAAACGGATTTCGGGCACCTTATTCTCGCTGAAGTGAATCGATGCCGGTGAATGAACAGGACAGGCGTCAGGGATGGCGCCAAAAACCGGCGCCATCAACCTCAATGCATCTTGCGGGTGAAAAAGGCTATCGCTTCCTGACACAGTGATTTAAGCCTGCTGTCACGGGTTTCTTCGCTCAGTCTGAACAGAGCGTCCGTAATATCGTGAAAATGAACTGGCTCTCCCGCCTTGATCAAATCACTAACTACCGCGCCAACCAGCGCACGGATTTCATTATCGTTGTCGTACTTCACACGACCTCCCGACAGTGTATGCATATACAGTCTATCACTAGCAGGAGGTAAAAAACAAAAAAGTGGTTTTTGTAAAAATATAAGCGAAGCGGCAAAGAGGTTACTATTTATACACTCACGGGATATTATCTTGCTTTATATTTGCCCGCTGTAACCCTTAACTTATAAATTGCTAAAATGGGGTTATCATCGCCGTAATCTAATTTCACTGTGACTGACCTTAACCAAAGCGCCCTATCCCTAAAACAGAAGCCCGGCAGAATCTGATTATAAAAAATGTTCTCTCGAATCGCCGCAGGCTTGAGGGTCTGGAATATCCTGAACTGCGATTGTCAAATCACCATCCGAAAACAGCCCGCAGTGTGATAAAACTACTTTCATTCGCCGGCATCCCGAGTAGCACATGGCTAAATTTACCCTGAAACAGATTGCTGCCCAGTCGGGACTTAGCCTCGCAACCCTTGACCGTGCTCTCCATCAGCGCGGTAACGTTCATGCCCGAACGCTGCACCGAATTCAACAGGCAATAGCGGACCTGGAGTTGATGCAAAAGGCGGGGCTGGCAAAAGGCAGAACACTCTTTTTCGACGTGATCATGCATACGCCTGATCGCTTTCAGCCATTGATACGAGAAGCGCTCAGCAGTCAGATCGCCAGCTTTGCTGCCTTTAAAATTCAGCTGCGCTTCCACTTTGGTGCGAATCTTACGGCACAAGCGATTAACGCGCTGCTAAATAAAAAAGCGCTTTACAGCCACGGTGTCATTCTGAAAGCGGCCTGCTCTGGCGAGCTTAATCCCACTATTGAATTGATGCTGAAGCAGCGTATTCCGGTAGTCACCATGATGAGTGACTTACCCGACAGCGCGCGTCTGCGTTACATCGGCATGGACAACTTTGATGCTGGCAAGGTGGCAGCTTTTCTGATGTCAAAATGGTTGCGAGTCAGTCGCTCGCATATCGTGGCAGTGACCGGTAGTCACGATTTCATTGGTGAACAGGAAAGAATTCTGGGTTTTCAGCGAGCGATGCAACAGTTTGCGCCTCAGCATCAGGTGAGCGTGCTGGCTGGCGGGTATGGTATTGATGACAGGATGCATCAGTCAGTAACGGCGTTTTTGCGGAGCCATGCGGACGCGGATGCCGTTTACACCGTGGGCGGCGGCAATCCCGGCATACTGCGCGCGTTTGAAGAACAGAAGCGCCCTGTAAATGCGTTTATCGGTCACGATCTCGATCAGGAAAATTGCGACCTGCTTCAGGCAGGTAAAATTGATGCGCTGATTGAGCATAATTTACAGCTCGATGCGCTGCACGCCTTCCGAACCCTGCTGGCCTTTCATGGCTTTATACCCGAAACCGAACCGCCTGCACCCTACTCAAAAATCAATATTATCACCCGATATAACATGACAACCTGACATCTGCTCTGGCTATTAATAACGTCTGCTTATAGCCACATACGTGCTGAACAGGGTAATCAGGCACCGGCCAGGCGGTTACACTTAAGCTTTCCCTTAATAGCAGGAGTCAGTTATGAAAATTATTGCCAACGGATCGCAGCCTTCACGGAAAGGACCTGCAGAATATTTTACCGGCAGCGTTCGTATTGATGCCCCTTTCCAGGCAACCGAACCGGCCCGTGTGGGCGGTGCGACGGTGACCTTTGAGCCGGGCGCCCGCACTGCATGGCATACTCATCCACTGGGGCAGACCCTGATTATCACGCATGGACAAGGCTGGATTCAGTGTGAAGGTGAAGATATTCAGGTGATGAACGCCGGAGATATCGTCTGGATCCCGGAAAATGTGAAGCACTGGCATGGCGCAACGCCGGTCAATGCCATGACGCATATTGCTATCGCCGAGTCACTGAATGGCTCGCCGGTTGACTGGCTGGAGCAGGTCAGCGACCAGCAATACCAGCGCGACTAAACATAGCCGCTCACCCTGTTCAGAGCCTGACGTGATCGATTAGCGCCCTCATCTTGGGGGCCAGATTTTTGCGGCTGGGGAAATAAAGATAGAACCCGGCAAAACCGGGCAACCATTCATCCAGGATAGTAATGAGTTCGCCACGCGCGATGTAAGGCTGGAAAGTCTCTTCCATGCCAAAGCTGATGCCGCCTCCGGCGCAGGCGGTGCGAATCATCACCCCCATGTCGTTGGTGGTGAGCTGCGGATTGACGGCAACATCAAAATTACACCCCTGCTCAGCGAACTCCCAACGATAAGGGGCTAATCCTGGGCCTTTTCGCCAGCCTATGCAGCGATGATTGACCAGTTCCTCGGGGTGTTGTGGTGTGCCTTCACGCGCGAGATAAGTGGGTGATGCCACCGCAACCTGACGTTGTGCGGTGGAGACAGGCACGGCAATCATATCCTGAGCAATCACCTCCCCCAGCCGTACACCCGCGTCATAGCCCTGCCCGACAATATCGAACTCCTCATCAGTAACGGTGATATCCAGCTCAACCTGCGGGTAAGCGGTGATAAAGCTCGCCAGCAGCTCTCCTCCCAGCATCCGCTCCGCAATTGATGAGATCGCCAGCCGAAGCTGACCGCGCGGCTCCGTGGCCAGTTCGGTGAGATCAGTGACGGCACGGTTAAGCTGGTTGATCGCCGGAGCCACCTCGGCATAGAGCCGTTGGCCAGCTTCGGTCAGCTGAACCGAACGCGTGGTGCGTTGCATCAGCGTAATATTAAGCCTGTCTTCCAGCCGTCGCAGACTCTGACTGATTGCCGGACGCGTGACGCCAAGCTTTTCTGCTGCGAGTCGAAAATTTCGGGTCTGCGCCACAATCACAAAGACTTCGAGAGCATTTTTATCGGCATTCATAGGTTAGATTGCGTTACCAGAGTGTGAAGTGTTTGGTGGATTATCTTTATAATCCAGCCACCGTATGATCGCCAGTGACAACCTTACTGGAGAAATACGATGACTCAGAAAGTGATTTTAATTACCGGCGCTTCAAGCGGTATCGGTGCCGGCATCGCACGAGAACTGGCGAAAACGAATGCGATTCTGTTGCTGGGTGCACGACGAGAAAACCGTCTGGCCGCGCTGGCTGAAGAGCTAAGGTTCAATGGTGCTGAGGTGGCGATCAAAGCGCTTGATGTGACACGCCGTGAAGACGTTACGCAGTTTGTTGATTATGCACTGGAGAAATGGGGCCGCATTGATGTGATGATCAATAACGCCGGTATTATGCCTCTCTCACCGATTGCGGCGCTGAAGGTGGAAGAGTGGGATCAGATGATCGATGTGAACATCAAAGGGGTGCTGTATGGCATCGCGGCGGTGCTGCCGACCATGTTGACCCAACAGCGGGGTCACATCATCAATATCGCTTCAATTGGTGCTCTGGCGGTGTCACCCACTGCGGCGGTCTACTGCGCCACTAAGTTTGCGGTACGGGCGATTTCCGATGGTTTACGGCAGGAGAACAGCCAGCTGCGGGTGACCTGTGTTCATCCCGGCGTGGTCGAGAGTGAGCTGGCATCAACGATTACCGATCCAGAAGCCGCTGAGGCGATGCGACACTATCGCGCTATCGCGTTGCAGCCGGACGCCATTGGTCGCGCCGTGCGCTATGCCATTGAGCAGCCTGAAGAGGTAGATGTGAATGAAATTGTGGTGCGGCCAACCCGAACCCAGCATTAAGCCATTGGCCCGATGCGCAGAGTGCATCGGGCCGTATTATCAGTAAAGGCTTCGACGGGTACGCTGGACAGTAACGGCGATCGCCGTTAAGGCCACCAGCATCAGAAAGATCCCCAGACCCACCATTGCATTAAAGCCATAAGCT
Organism: Pantoea eucalypti; assembly: GCF_009646115.1. Lineage (NCBI taxonomy): Bacteria > Pseudomonadati > Pseudomonadota > Gammaproteobacteria > Enterobacterales > Erwiniaceae > Pantoea > Pantoea eucalypti. The sequence continues at coordinate 135,484 of NZ_CP045721.1, forward strand.
TTGAACAGCAGCAGACCGGCGATACAACCGCTCAGGAAGGAGAACACCGTCGTCAGATGGGTATGCAGCACCTTCTGGAAGAATCGACGGTCGTCGGTTTCGAGATGCACCGCATGTGACGTATGAGCAAAAATCCAGGAACCCAGTGCAATACCGGCATCAGTCAGCGTGCCGGTAATGTGAGTCGATCTGACGCGGCCATTGGAAAGCTGCGTCGAGGTGGCATTATGAATCCCCATTAAAAAGCCCAGCATCACCAGCACTTCCCCGTTAAAACTTGGCCGGTAGAACACGATCTCAAAGAACGATGCCGCTGTCAGTGCTGCCCCTTCCGCCAGAATAATCAAACAGAAAATGGTGCGTAATTTATGTCTGATACCTACCACCACTGCCAGCCGGGCGACGGTACAGCCCAGCACAAAGGCCACAATCAGTGCCATTAAAAATAGCATGGTGTGCAGGTCGCTGGTCGTTACCTCCTGGGAGATCTGCGAGGTGTTGCCAGTCATATGTGACGGGAAAAATCCAAAGGCGCCCAGCGCCATGGCATTAAGGATACCGGCAGTGGTGGCCAGCACCAGCGCCAGTAAGCGGTCTTCGGTATGCGAACGAACTTTCTTCTTTTTTATCAGCACAGGCTTCCCCACATCAGGTGAATGCAAAAAACGTTCTAATACGGTTTCAAGCATACAACCTGATAAAAATTATTCCCGTCAGAACCAGATAACTCTGAAGAAATAAGCCATTAATTTTGCTGATTTTTATAAAGCAGATTCAGTTTACTTTTAAAAGTGTCAACGACGCGATGATTCACCAGTTGATGACCACAAAAGAGGCAGATAGCCAACTCAGTCAACGATAAAGAGCTTCGCGCCGGTGGAGGTAAACGAACGATGCGGTTCAGCATCGTCTGCTACCTGATAACTGACGCCCGGTGTCAGTACGAAACGGCGTCCATCGGACAGTTCTGTGTGAAGCTCGCCCGCCATACAGAGTAAAATATGGCCCTTGGTGCACCAGTGATCGGCCACATAGCCCGGCGAATAATCGACCATGCGAACCCGGATATCGTTAAACGTCACAGTTCGCCATCTCGCCTCTCCCTGGTCGCGTGATGAACCGTCTCTTCAACCTGATCCCATTCCGTCAGCCCAAACGGCAAATTATCTATTTTCATGCGATGTCCCTGAGACTGCGTTGAAGATGAGCGTTAAGAGAGAGCCTGGAAAACGGCCTCTTCAGCATGGATGAGCGTGGTATCAAATAGCGGCACGCTGGCGTCGGTAGCGTCAACCAGCAAGGTAATTTCGGTGCAGCCCAGAATAATGGCCTCGGCCCCTTGTGCCACCAGCCGCTGCATGATCTCCCTGTAACGACGACGCGAGGCGGGATTGATTTCACCCAGGCAAAGCTCTTGGTAAATCACCTCGTGCACAAACAGGCGATCCGCTTCATCAGGCGTGATCACTTCAAGACCGAACTGCTCATGCAGTCGTCCGCGATAGAAATCCTGTTCCATGGTGAATCGCGTTGCCAGTAACCCGACCTTATGCACGCCAGCCTGCTGAATACGCCGTCCGGTGGCGTCAGCAATATGCAGTAGCGGGATGTCTGTGGCGGCGCTGATTTGCGCGGCCACTTTATGCATGGTGTTGGTACAGAGTACGATGAATTGCGCACCCGCCCTTTCCAGATTACGTGCTGCATCAGCCATTATCTCGCCCGCCTGCTGCCACTCGCCCGCAGCCTGAAGTTGCTCGATATGCTGGAAATCAACACTATAAAGTACCAGCTCCGCCGAGTGCAGACCGCCCAGCCGCTGTTTAACCTGCTGATTGAGTATGCGGTAATAGAGTGCTGTTGACTCCCATGACATACCGCCTAACAAACCAATAACTTTCATGCTGCACTCCTGATTCAACGTTTTACTCTCAGCATGCCAGATTGCCATTGTTCGGCAACGGATTTAATCAGGCTGAGCTGTTCTGCGGCCTGAATCGCCGGGCAATCAGCATTAACACCACCACGCCAGCACTCATGATCACCCAGGCCTGCGTCAGTGATGCACCACTGTCGCGCACCCAGCCGGCCACCAGCGGCATCAGTGCTGCAATCAGGTATCCGCCACCCTGAACGCGTGACAGCAGAATGCCTGCCTCTCTGGCGTTGCGCGCATGATCCAGTGTGACAATCAGTGACAGCGGAAAGAGTGCGCCGATTCCTGTACCCAGCAGCAACACAGAGAGTACCGGCATCGTGTTCGGGTAGAACACCAGACTCAGCAGCCCCGCCAGTAACAATGTCAGCACGCCAAGCAGCAAAGGACGGCGGTCGGAAAAGCGATGTAACGTCGCTGAGACAATAAATCCTGCCACCACTTCGGTTAAGGTCAGCGCGGCGAGCAGATATCCGCTATGACGCGCACTCCAGCCCAGCTGTATATAGAATGGCGGCAGCCAGGCCAGTACCAGCGTGTAGGCCCCGGTGCCAATGCCAAAAAAGAGCATCAGTAGCAGTGTGCGCCGCACAGGCAGTATCGCTTCATCAACCGCTACACTCACCGGCGACGACCGCCTGACCGAGGACAGCCAGATTAGCAGCGTCACCAGCGCTAATCCTCCGGAGAGTGCCAGCGCGGGTTGCAGGCCCAGCAGGGTAAAAAGCGGCTCAGCACTCGCCGCAGTCAGTGCCGCACCCGCCATAATGCCTGTGCTGAACAGCGCCATCAGCGTCGCCGCGGCTGCTGTAAAGCGTTGCCGAATCAGGGCAGGCATCAGCGCCTGAATGACACCAATTCCTGCGCCACCCGCCAGCGCAGTGAGCATCAGCTGAGCAGAGGTCAGGTTAACCCCGCGCCACAGACAGGCCGCCGTCAGAAGAAGCAAACCCGAGGCGATGCCCATCACCGGCCCAATACGGACGATCAGCCACGGCCCGGAAAGTGCCGCCAGACCCATCATCGCCACCGGCAACGTGGTCAGAAGACTGAACGAGGTAGCTGACAGTCCAGCCTGCTGTTGCAACACCGGAAACAGCGGGCCGATAATAGCCAGCATCGGACGCAGGTTTAGCCCGATAAGAAAGACGATCACAGCAAACAGAATGGGGAAGAGATTATTTTTCATCGTTGACACTCTGACAGAGGATTGACGATGACAGCATTGGGCTGCCACCATTTATCTTAACGTTAAGATAAATATCCCGCCTTGTTAAGAGGTGCAGCACAACCCGACAACATAACCCCAGCATTTACAGGTGATTTATGCATGACCATATTGATTTCGTTGTCAGCCAATGGGACAACGCGATGCCTGATCTTGATGCTTCTTCCATGCGCATCTTTGGCAGAGTGTTGCGTCTGATGAAACATCTGGCGAAAGCGCGCAGTCAGGCACTGGAGCCGTTTAGTTTTCAGGAGGGGGAGTTTGATGTACTGGCAACGCTGCGGCGGGCGGGCTCGCCTTATCGCCTGTCGCCCACGCAACTTTATCAGGCGCTGCTGGTAACCTCCGGCGCGATGACAAATCGGCTGAACCGGCTGGAACAGCAGCATCTGATTGAACGTGTGGCTGCACCGGATGATAAGCGCAGCATGCTGGTTGGGCTGACCCCGCACGGGCAGCAGCAGATTGAGGATGCACTTCGTGTCCACACCGCCACGCAGGCGGCGGTGCTGGCGCCGCTGGACGCATCAGAGCGTGCCGAACTGGAGAGGCTGCTGAAAACGCTGCTGCTGGCGTTTCCCGGCGAAGCTATCACTACAGACGAGCGTTTTTAGCGCTGCAGTTCGGCCACCGTCATGGTGAAAATAACCGGCTGCTGATCGGCACTGGCATAAGAATGCGGCATATCTGTACGCGCCACCGCCGCACACCCCTGTTGCACGACCATTGTCTGCTCACCCACGGTTAATGCCAGTTTGCCCTGTTCAACGTGCAGCAGTTCAAGCGTGCCCGACGAGTGACCCGTGGAGCTGAAAACCTCGCCCGCAAACATTTTCCAGCGCCATAGCTCGATCATATCAGGTCCGCGTGTCCCCGCCAGCAGCTGCGCAGTTCCGCCCTGCTCACCCTGCCACAGCACGGGCATTTCGCTGTTCTCAATCAGCCATGCGTCAGGTGCATGCGAGACATTGACGATATCCGCCACCGAGACACCCAGTGCGGCAGCCACTTTGCAGAGGATGGCAATGCTGGGATTGGCGGCGCCTTTTTCAATTTCAACCAGCATCCCTTTACTGATCCCTGCACGATGGGATAACGCATCCAGTGAGAGTTTCTGGCTTTTACGCCATCTTTTGATGCTCTCTGAGACAGCCTGATTAACACTGGCAACATCAGCGCCCGCATCGGTCGTTATATTGACTTTTTTGGTCATCGGTCATTACTATGGAATAAATTAGTCAATGAGAGAGTATCCGATGTTATCTGTTCATCCGTCAATCGATCCCGCGGTTCTCGCGCTCGCCCCCGGCTTTCGTGCCATGAGCATTGTGGTAGACGCTACGCCGATAACACGACCTGAGGTCGCCAGCGAAGCATTGAAGAGTGCCTGCCAGCAGGTGTTGCAGGAGGATGTGGCCTGGGCAGATGCGCATCTGGCAGCCTGGGCCGAGGTTTTCAAAGCCTTTGGTGCTAAAGCGAAACGCACACCCTGTTCTGCTGAAGCATTGCGCAAGCGCGTGCTGCGGGATGGCGCATTGCCTGCTATCGATCCGGTTGTCGATCTCTACAATGCCATCAGCATTCGCTACGCCCTGCCAGTTGGAGGCGAAAATATTGCGGCTTATATTGGTGCGCCACGTCTGGTGATTGCTGACGGCAGTGAACGGTTCGATACCGTCAAAGAGGGCGAGGTGGTTGATGAGTCACCAGAACCCGGCGAAGTGATCTGGCGAGACGATCAGGGCGTAACCTGCCGCCGCTGGAACTGGCGTCAGGGTGTGCGGACCAGACTGGATGCCAGTGCACGCCAGATGTGGTTTATCCTGGAAAGTCTTCCGGCTATGCCGCTCATTGCGCTGCAACAGGCCAGTGACGATCTGATCTCGGGATTAGAGCAGATGATGCCAGGGGCACAGGTCAGTGCAACGCTGATCGACGCGCCAGCCATCTGAACATTGCCCCAACACCGGTGATGCAGGGTTAACGTTGGCCAGAATCTGTGGCAGGATACGCGCCCTGCGTCTGGCCATACCCGGCTGACTGAACTGCATACAACCGGTGACTATAATGGCTAAAGTAAAATATATTCTCCCGCTGCTGCTGATCCTGGCTCTGGCTGGCTGGTGGTTGATCCCGCACGACAGTGAGGAGGATAAAGCGTATTACGTCGCGGTATTCTGCGCGATCGATCATCACAGTGCGCAGCCGCTTGATACACAGATGCGCAACGTGATAGAAGGCGGCAATTCTGACTATGCGTTGCAAAAAATAACTTACAAGTCAGCGCTGGGCGACCGTGTGATTGGCCGCTGGCAGCAACTGACGACGGATGATCAACAGCGCGCCGCCCAGGATAATGCAGCCTGCCAGCAACTGCTGACGCGCTGATTTCCGGCGGAGGTGTTTATCTGATGAGGCAAATTATTTCGCGCGGGCCATTATTATGGCCGCGCCCGTCCTGGCATATCCTTCAACACCAGAGATCACCGCACATCTTTTATCTACGGTTGTTGGCAGGATTACATTAAAAAATCGTGTTAAACGATATCGATGGCGCTGAAAACCGTATCAATATGGCGGCATACAGTTTCACCCATAAACCGGTTGTGGCCGCGCTAGTAGGCGCGAAAAATCGCGGTGTAACTAAGCGGGTAATTGTCATTCTACGACTGAGTAGCCTTAACGCCATCGTGCACAATAAATTCATGGGGGTTGACGATAACACTGTCCAGACGAGTTCTTTTCACTACACCTCTTCAGCAAAAAAACTAATGCCGAAGTGCGCTGATTATCAGAGGTAACTTATTCATGAATAAGCAATATGAGAATGAATTTGCACGATTGTCGTCAGACTGCCCACGGGCCTCCAGAAAAAGGCCCCTTCTGAAGTAAAACCGGCTGAAAACGTTTCAGGTAATGAGCCTGTAAAACGCACACGGCGGCCATCGATGAGCCTGCTGGGGCTTCTGCACCTGTTGTGGGAACAGTCTGGTATCAATGTCTGGCACCCTGCTTTCGATAAAAAGAAACGCACTCCTGGCTGGGTGAGCTGGCGCCTGCAGCAAACGGCTGCCCGGATTCGCATTGGTCGCGTGCCGCTGGAAGAATCCCTGCTGCTCATGGCCATGAAAGATACGCCGCAGGTTATAGTTAACCGGGAACACCTGAGAGCGGCCGAAAAGAGCAAAAGGCGGCTCATCGTCGTTTCTGTGCTGGCTGGCTGGAGTGAAACCGGTGAAGCAAGGCTGAAGACGATGCTGCCGCTGGGGCTGTTTTCTGGCTTTCCTGACCTGGTTCTGCCGGAGGACGTGCGCCTGCGACTGGAGAGGAGTTTTGGCCGCGAGCTCGGCGACTGGCGCAGGGGAATGAAAGTCGTGATTATCGCTGAATCAGAGCCGCCGGAAACATCGTTCAGGAAAATAGACGGGCGTAGCCGGCCGTCCAGCTGCAGTACCGTACTCGACGTGGCGCTGATGACGGTCAGCCCACGCTTTATTCCGCTGGATTCCGGCTATGAGGCGGCTGTCGAAGACAAACTGTGGAAGGAAAAACGTGCCTTCATCAAGCCTCTGCGCTACGACGGAGAGGAAGACGTCTTCCCGGACTTCGTTCTGAAGGACGTGAAAGGCGTGGATGCGCTGCCGATGGAAGTGTTCGGCATGAACACACCCGAATACCTGCAACGTAAACAGGAAAAAACTGCCCATTATGATGTGGAATACGGTCAGAGCCGTTGGTGGTACTGGGAGGCAGCAAGCAGAAAGGAAATGCCACCATTCCCGGATGTCTGAAAGTCCTGGCGGGAGTGAGACGCGAAGGTGATTAGCAGGTCACCTTCACTGTGAAGATTTAAACAAACTTCAGGACCATATGAGATCCCTGAGTTTTTTTGACTGCTTCGTCAATATAGTGCTGACGAACAGCATCAGTTACGGGTTCACTTTCGTAGGGGGGTTCAAATTGTTTCATAGTACTTGTTTCAGCCACGAAACCACCCACGACCATTTCACCTTCTGCCCTGATTTTCTTTCCGTCTATATCGAGCATCACATATGAACTGGTGCCTGTAATTTTCATATCAGTTATCCCTTACAAAAATGACTTTTTCCGTCTGCGATACCGGATCGATTGTAGTGATTTTCGTGACGTTATCATTGCCCATCAGGCGCGGTAACTCAACGTTTTCCCATATATTACCTTCACGCAGCGACTGTCCCACGACGGCCCTGACTTCTCCTGATACCTGTTTAGCATAGGACGCGGAGACGTCCTCCCAGGCCTTGATGCTCTGGGGGTTATCGAAATCCCATTCAGGCATTTTAATGTTTTTATCCTTGATTGTGGATTCGAGCGTGACTCCGCCCCGGGACTTGGCTATGCCCTCTGCGACATCAGGGCCACCGACACCTTCAGTCCGTCCTGACCAGAAAAAGGCACTGTCCGGATCGGTCGCCAGCTGAGGTTCTATTTCTTTCAGGTTGATGAGGCTCTTAGGCGTGTTTCGCCACGTATTGAAGGCTGCGCCTCCTTTTGCGCCGGCAAGGCCGCCTGCAAACGCACCGCCCAGCGCAAGCCACTTCTGACCGTCAGAGCCCTCTCCCCATAATTTCCCGCCTATATAAGCACCACCATAGCCTCCACCCAGTCCTCCCGCAAAACCAAGCAGGGCTATCGCCGGCCCAGCCAGGACAGCTGTGGCAGCAAGGCCTACGCCAAGTAGTACTCTGTCAACCCAGTCCGGAATTTCCGGACTGATTGCGTCAGTCTGCTCTTTACTGCCACCAATAAAGACGTTGGGTGAGCCGTCGCTGATCACACCGCTGCATGCCAGGCGATCTCCCGTCCGGGCAGCAGGCAGTCCGTTGATGTAGACGCGTGAAGACCCTTCTGCCACGCGTTGCAGGGCCGGACCGTGTTCGTCACAGTCACCCACGGACATATGCGACATCACCGCCGGCCTTCCATTAATAAACACATTTGATGAACCGGTGACCAGATGGCCGGTTTCGTGGTGGGGTGCCCATGACATGCTGCCAAGAACTTCTCCCAGCCCGCCACCACCTGCAGCACCGGCGACCGTCGCCGCCAGGGCTACCGCTCCGACACCCCCTGTGGCCAGCGTGAACGCCGCGCCGGCAATTGCCCCGCCTATCAGACCAAGCACCAGCCAGCCTTTAGAGGCAGAGTGTTCTATGCCATCCCCCACCCGTGCAGCGGAAAAGGCTTCTGCTGCACCACTCATTTTTCATTTATCCGCTGACTGAGGTAGGCCTCAACGGCTTCAGTTGTATCCAGACCGTCAATACCCCGGACACTTCTGGCCAGAAGCAGGCTTGATATCAGTCCCGGTATTCTGGCACCGGTCATCTCCCACAGCGCAAAGCGGCCTGCATGCTCACCGTCAGGTATCGGAGATAGCATCAGCGGTTCGCCGGCAGCGTCAAAAAACAGATAGCTGCCGTTCCTTGCCCGGATAAGATCAATGGATGAGTACAGGTCAGAAATTGAAGGGAACACGGTCAGTTCGCGGCTGTCACGGTCAAAGCAGAAAAAGATTTCCTGACTGTCGGCAGGGATCTGGCTGCGCCGTGCGGGCGAACCTTGTGCATCGTCCGGAAACGTAATGCTGTCCGTGATGCTGTCATAAATACGGCTATGGTAATCGTCAAACGCATCCGGGCAGGTGCCAACGAAGCAGAGCAGCTTTTTACCTGTACTGTTTTCAGATGTCAGTACAACCCTTTGCTTCTGAAAGATGATTCTTTCGCCGGATTTGAAACTGTAAAACAGTTCCAGCGCCTGCCTGCCATTTATTTCGGTAAGCCGGGCATGATTGAGTGAGAGATCCTGCAGAGTAGCCTGCAGTTCAGATGACAGCTTCTGGGATACTGACTTAAGCGTGTCTTCTGCCGCAGCTGTTGCACGTGAAATCACGAAGGTGAATTCATTGGCATTCGTATGGCTGAGGGTAAAGAGGTTCATGGTGCGATCGCGAAATACGTCAGGCACCGTAATGTTGCAGTCCTGCAGGGTATATTCAGACATGTAAAGCTTCTCCGTGGCGATTCAGTCCGGACCAGAATATCAACGTTTATAAAAATGATCTCCCTATGATCCTGTCCGAAAGTTAATCCTGGAGGAGATGCAACAGGCCGTGGTGCTGTATGCCTCGCGCAATATTATTCCGCGGCCTTTGCACCATCTGGCGGGAAGGCTACAGGTACGCCAATGCAGTCGTCATGCCAGATGACTTTCAGAAACGTAAAAAGGCGGGGTGCCCTTTTCCGCCTTAATTCAAGTTCCTTCAGTCCCTACTGACATCCGGTCAGTCTGAGCGCCCCCGGTCAGGTCAGCACTGAACTTCAGCGCAATGCCAGCAGGAAAAGTGTCATACTGTACACCGGTTACAAAATGTACCATAAGGCCTGCAGTATCCATCACAAGATCTGCTTTCTTAAATTTTTTATGAAGGTTATTAGATGGAGAAGAATTAAGTTTCGCTTGGTCCAAAGAGGTAATCGAAGGGCTGGGATACCAAATGTCATCTTCGGCATTTTCGTACATTTCAGCCCTGTATTTTACACCATTCGCACCTCCATTTTTCACGCGAGACGAATTTCTGAACAGAACGATATTATATTTAGCATCATCCTTATTTTCGGGGTGTGCACTCTGCGTTGAATGAAACATTATGCCGTCCAGCTTTAGTGAATCAGAAATGCTGAGGTATTCGGATACGGCCTGCGTTATCAGATATTCGCTGTCCGTCCGGGCCGCTGTTACGGGGACCGTCAGCTTTCGAGATAATGTTCTGAGGAACGAGGTGACTTCTATCTGGCCACGAGTTTCCGGATCGAACAGGCTGCCCTCCTTTATTACAATGTTCTCAAGCGCCGACAGGTCAAGAATACGCATCGGGCGTGTTGGTCTGAAGGGTGCAACTACAACCACGCTTCCTACAGCGGGCCGGACCTCAGCAATTGCCGTTTCACGACTGGCTGCGCCGTAGAATACCGGCACACCCGGAGCGTTCATCCTTCCGGCTCGAGCCTTGGCAGAAGGTGGCGGACCGAAATTGCGCTCAGGATGTTCTAGCTCTGCTTTGATTTTATCGTAATCATCAAAGGCTCTCGCCCTGTACATAACATCATTCTCATCAATGGTTCTGACTGTCGCTCCGGATGAAATGTATGCTTGTTCCACGCCTGAAAATATCCGGTCAAGAAAGGTGCGCAGACTGCTGTTGAAATAGCGACTTTCGGTCTCTAGCGATGTCTTGAGTTTTTTCCATGTGTAATCAAACTCCGTTACTTCAAACGCATCTTTAACATAAACGTAGAATTCACTGTACGTTTCATTGTCCCATTCATTATGTTTCTCACAGAGAAGATCAAATATATCCTGGCACGCCGCCTCATCCACGCCCAGTTCCTCTGAGATGACTTCCTCAGTGGTTGCCCCAAACGCATAGTTTTCGTTTTCAAAATATGATGTGTAATAACCATTAAATACTGCATGCATACGGTCCGCAATGTCACTTAGCTCAACAGTGCTTTCAGCACGCCCGCAATAACTACACGGTTCCCCGCTTTGTACATGCGAACGGATGTGCTGGCTGACGTAAGCGTCTTCGATGCAAACGTCACAGATGTACTTTTCTTCGTCCATAGTTTTTAGGCTTTTATCTGACCGGATGATGTCTTTTCATTTTACCGGATGACTCTGCTCTGGCACGCATTTCTTTGTTTACACAGTGACCAGTCATGAGGCAAAAGGTGACTGGTAAATAGGCCTGACATTGACACCAGGTGCAGGCATACTTTATAGCTCTCAACTTACACTTTTTCGTTAGGGGTGATTGGTGATGGAACAACACACCTTCATAGACCGTTTTTTTCAGAGCAGTAAAGAACTAACTGACTTCAGGAACATGGGGGAACGTGACATAAACACGCTCTTCAGCTTCCTTAATAACCTGCATTCATTTCAAGATCGCATTCTTATTGAATTTGATTTAAGCATTGCTCAATACCCGGAATTCAAGCTTCTGAGAATTATCAGAAATTATTTCCATCATGTCGGGGATGTTTATGAATTCAGAGTATTTAATGCCAGGAATGAATTCTCACTCAGTCATACGGAAATGATTATTATTCCGGTCTCTGTGATAGCTAAAGCCGTAATGAACACAAAAAAAAGACGTGATGGCTTAAAAGATGTTGAGTCGATATGTGAGTTCATTGATGGGTTTGAATATATATCAGAGCAAGACTCTTTTCTGGCTCAGGGGCGATATCTAATTCACGAGGGAAAAAAGTATTTTCCTGGGTTTGACCTTTTTAAGTGTGTTTATAATATAACAAATATAATAGCTGACATTTGCCGTAAAACAACAGAATTATCACAGAAAAAATGTGTGCTTTCTCTCGATAGTACTTATACCAGTAATAATAATATTGGGAAGTTCAATTTATACTGTCACGCTGGGAGTGTTCCATTTCTCTCAACGGAAGGATATATATTTCCTTCTTCAAGTTGAATATATGAAGAGGTCGCATAGTGATAAGAAATCTTGAAAGGATGAAACATGCCCTCACTGAGTGGGCTATAAAAGAGGGAATGTTTGGTGACGCCCGTTTTTATACCCAAATGGAATGGCACGAACGAAAAGAAGATGTGCATGACGATGCGCTGATGGTCATGGTGATTGACGGTAGCGGGTTATGGAGCCTGCTGAACACGGGATGTAACACCACTGAATTTGAGGATCTGATTGAGTCGTTTGGTTTCTGGTATGAACTGGGCTATTCCTGGAACATAGGGTTTTATCCAACCGATAATTATGACTATCGCAGGCTCAATGGTACCTATGCATCAAAACTCTGTGATCCGAGATGGAAACGGAAAGCCTCTCTTGTCAAGGATGTGGCAGGGCAAGAGTGCCAGGACTGTGGTGCAAAAGGCTATCTGGACGCACATCACTGTTATTACACCACGATAAATCAGGGCTATGAGCCGTGGGAGTATCCGCTCAGTGCATTTCGCGCGCTATGTTCTGACTGCCACCGGACGCGCCCTGTTCCTGAAATCAGGATGCGTGCCTTCCTGGCTCAGCTGACCCAGTCCCAGCTGGCAGGACTTATTGATGGGCTGGACAATGGCTTTAACCGTTTTGAGGCAGATTCGTTCATTCAGTTTATGCAGAAAGCGACATTTCTTAAAAAACCTATGGATGAGGCACTCCTGCTTCTCAAAAAAAATACTGATATCTATGACTGAATTATCTGGAAAAAGTCATAAAAAAGTTATTTTTACAAATCAATATTTAATTTTTTAAGGACAGGAAATGCCATCGCATGATTTTAATAATCTTTTTGTCAGGGGCGTTGCTAGGAAGATCAGGGAGTTAAATAATTTAATATTTATGCTGGCCTTAAGAGCTGAGGATATCGATAAGGGTTTTTCTTTCAATGAAAGCGCCAAGCTAGTCTTTGGCTGGCCTGCTCATATAACTAACATGTATGAATATCGTATGATGTGGGATGTTGACTATAATCGTTTATATCAGATATGCATAATATCTCACTGTTCAGAACTAGAATATTTTTTTAAAACTCTTTTTGATAAATATCCACATCTTCCAAAAAAAAATAATAACTTCTACCAAAGGTTTGGTCTTGTTATAGAGGAACTGCAAAAAACGGGGATAGATTTTACCTCCATTCAGCAAGATATTGATCTGGTAAGTATTGCTTTTCAGGTCAGGCATATTGGTATCCATAACATGAGCATTGTGGATGAATACTTTCAGAAAAACACGAAGGGGCTTGGAACGCTGGGACAACCCTTCGTCGTAACTCAGGAATTTGTGACAGATACCTCAACGGCTATCGATAAGATCCTCAAGCACCTCGACGACGCTCTTCCTCCTGTACCCGCCTGATTTTTGCTTTTCCCGGCGGGACCAGGCATTGAGAGAAGAGTGCCTGGGGAGAAAGTAGTGGCATCACTGAATCCGATCTAAACCAGCGCTGGATGTGAATGAAGGGCACAGGAGAAAATCGTATGGGAATCTCTTGGAATTCCCAGCCTGCATAATCGGGTCATAGGATTAAACCCAAAAGGTCTTCAGCCGATAAACTAAGTCACAATGACTAACAGGAACTCACCTCAGATAAAGGATAACAGTCATGACCCGAGCAATAAGTGACAATGATTACCGTTCGCAGAAAGCCGCGCTTTACAGCTTAATGGGCGAATTTGCCGTAGAGTTTGAAATCATCTGCTTGAACATGCGCATGGGTATTTCTATGCTGGCAACGCAATCCGGGCTTCAGGATCAGAACATTATGCAAGCGGCGATGGCTGAATATTCAGCCGCACCGCTGCTGAAAGTATTCCGCTCCATGTTTATGGATTCTAAATGGATCAGCACGGAGGTGGAACAATCCCTCAAGGACATTAACCGGAGAATGATAAAGCTCACTGAAACCCGTAACCAGTACATCCATGGTACGATTTTCGTAGGATGGGGTAACGGTGATGAAACTGAGTTTACTCACGCAAACGGACATAAAATTGTCAATACGAGTACAGGAACAGAGATAAAAAATTTCACCGTTGATAAAGAAACCTTCAGGCCGATACTGAAGGAGTGCCGGGAACTCGCCGCGTTGGTTCAGGAAACGTGGACTGTTGCGCTGTACGGCCATCTTTCAGCGCCGGGTGCAGATGCCGGGACATCTACGGGATCTCAAGCAAATCAGAGGGAGGAATCGAAATGAGTTTTACTAAGCGGCTGCTTGAAGAGGCTGAAGAAGAAGAAGCGATGAATGAATGGCTTCGCGATCACGTCGATTGGGGGGTGGTGGAGGGCGATCCAGAATGGGAGGAAGCCAAACAAGAGTACCTGGCTGGCCTCACGTGGGAACCTGACTGGGAGCAAGAGAATTTCGAGCAAGAACTGGCGCGATTAACCCAGGATGACCTGGCCCACGCATCGTTCTTCAATCAGATGTCCGCTCTGGAAGATGATCTACCAGATTCACCGTCTGAGTCACTACTGAAAATGACCTATTCCTATTCCGTCACGCTGATGGAAACCTGCCTCGGTGACATGATTAAAAGCGTGGTGCTCAGTGATGACTACTATCTGAAAAATGCCATTACAAGCGTAACCGAATTAAAAATCATCAAGCTGTCGTTGATGGAGGTTTATTCAGACAACACTGTCGTTAAAAAGGTCGTATTAAAAACGCTCTCCGATTACCTGTATCATAATATTGAAAAAATCGTGCCTGTATACAGCGCGATACTTGGCGAGAAGACGCCGGCCGACGTCAGAAATAACATGCCGTCGGTGATCCTAATCGCCAAAGTCCGGCATGACATTGTTCACCGTAACGGCGTGGACAAGGACGGCAACTACGTCCCGCTGAATAAAGAGATCTTACTTAAGGCCATGAAGGACATTAAAGAATTCGTTGATCACATGAAGGCATCGATTGATGCTTCCATGTATAACCGCACTTCAAATCCTGTACCATAATATTTCTATAAAATACGGGAATCGTCACCCCGCTAAGGCCGTTAATAACCAGCCTTAGCGAAAATATTGCCCGCGAAATAAACCAATCATTTCTGCAATAATAACCGCCCGGAAACGAGGATACATCCTTCCGGTTGTTTTGCACCCTGCGTTTTCCGGCTTCGTTTCTCCCTCTGCCTGACTGTCAGCGCGTATCTGCCCTCCTTCTACTTCTCTGCCTAACTTTGGATCTTTCCCCGGAGCCTCGCCTGAAGATGCGCTGAGTCCCGAATTGTACCAGTAGCAAGCACGCCGGAGCGGTAAAACACTGCGCTGGTCCGCTCCCTGTCGGCGGGCGGATGACCACGATCACCAGCTCGCCACTGGCGTACTTCTCCCAGGCTTCCCGTTCACCAGGCATTAAGAGCAGACTACCTGGTAAGCAAGTTTCAATTAGCGGAATGTTTTTCAATGCCTATAGGAAATCAAAACTATTGTCTATAGCGTTTCTTCTTTCCAGTGATTCTTTGTACTTTACCTTATAAACCTTATTGTTGTATTCATTTATAGAATCAAAAAAAATTCTCTTGTATTCATCATAAGTATTCGAAAATTTTAAGTAATCAATTAATTGGAATGCATAATTTTCAATTGGATCGGAATTTTCTCTCTGTATTGATTTACCACTTTTATATTCATTGTTTGGCAGTACCTTAACGATGTGGCCAATGTTTTTTAAATTATCTCTCGTAATTCCCTTATCCATAGCCTCAAAAAGAGGCATGTCAACAAAAAAGCCAGACCTTCTTCGGTTGCCACTGATGACATCAAGGAAATCAAGCTTTAAAACGCTACTCATTGCAATATTACAATCAATTTTTATCAGATTGTCACTCTGTCTACACTGTCCTCTTACCATTATATCCTTTAGTATTTGGTCAAAAGAAAGTGAGAAGTCATCATAATTCAGATCAGCATAATTTTTGTATTCGCAGTCTCTGAAAGCTTCAAGGGTAAGTTCTTCTATAAAGGTGTTATTATCCAGATGATATAAAAAATGCAGAAAATTGTCTAAATTGCTAGAAAGTCGCACCTTTGCTCTCAGGTTCTTATAGATTTTAGCTTTAGTATCCTTTGCCTTCATAATGCTAAGGTAAAACGCAGCAAAAAATTCCTGAACGGACTTATGAAGAAATACAAATCTGTCATTGCCATCCGCCTGTAAAAGACATGTTATTTTCACAATATCTTTGATGAAGGCTTCTGCTTTTTTTACATCATACGAACGGGTTTCTAGCGCTGCCTCTACATACTGATGTAGTGTATATGAATCAAGTTCATATTCTTCCAGAAGTAAAGATTTTAAGCTTAAAAATGAAAAGAATTCGCGGGCAGGCTCAACATCAATCTCAGATTCTCTTTCTCTTGAGTTGTAACCTTTTGTTTTATCGTGTCTTGCATAAAGAACGCCAAAGAGTTGACGATAAAATTCACTGATATCGCTAGGGACTTCGTCCATATAAGGGAAGCAGTGATACAAAAGCGTCACCATTATGGGATTGCATATTGTATCTGAAAAAGACTCTCTGGATATGAGAAGTTCACACAGGTAGCGGAATGTGCTTCCGTTTGAATTAACATCCCTTTGCTCAATTAAATTTAATATGCGTATTTTATCCTCAAGGTCTATATTTTCAACAAACAGGTTATGTATTCCTGGCATTGTGCAAACTTCAGTGTTAGGTCTGCTTGTAATGATTATTGGGCAGTAAAAGCTGTTATTTAATAGCATTATTGAGCTTAGTGTTTTTGTTGTGAGTTCCTGACGTACCTCATCAAACCCGTCAAGTAACAAAACGACCTTTCCTGACTGCAGAAGATATTCAACATTTGAGTCTGTTACATTTAGATGTAAGCTACTCAGAAGACTTTTAAAATAGGCGATTACATCACCGTTCTCGACGTTCCTGAGTTCAATGAAAAAGGGAATCCTGTTGCCGTAGTTTATCTCTTCCAGAAATAGTTTTCGAAGAATTGTACTTTTTCCTTGTCCTGCGATACCTATTATATTTGCTATCCCGCTAAATGGGAGGGTTACATTATCCCCAACAATAATTTTGTCTCTATTGGATGCCGTAATTAATGTCAGAGGATAATAAATATCTTCAAGTGTAACATCATCATTTGGGTTTATAAGTGTGCGCATTTTTAGTGTGTGCTGTACATGTTTACGAAGATAGTTTTGTTTTGGCCACTCGCTCTCAAGTTCTTTTACAATTTCTTTTGCATCCTCAAAATGCTTACTCCAGTTTGAATTAAGAACTTTTTGCAGCATTAATTCAACGCTCTTTACAACAACTGCCTTTAAAACCATAGCTCCCAATACTTCTGACATGGTACTTTCCTCAATAATTTATTTTACCTATATAAATAATAATACGACTGCATCTGTAATTCACTTCCATTCTTCACCCTGTGTAAATAGGCTTGGAAAAGCCGGTTTAAGTACTTATGCATCTGAATAATAACGCATGATATTGTTTCATTTTGTTTTACCTTACTTTTTAAAACTCCAGGCATTCACCGTAGAGTGCCTGTTACCGCCCTGCCCAAGCCATTCATGGCACTGAGCGCGGATAAAGGTAACCTCGTCAGATAGATAGCTGTGCTGAAAACGTGCCGATCATAGCGAATGGGCCGCGTGCGTGCGCAGGCGTACAAGGTTATATAGCGTATAGTGGAAAAAAGACCGATCCAGCCTTACCCGATCACCGATTTATTGCGGTCGGTTTTTCTGGACAGATGCGCGAAATACGTTCCATGACCACGGACAGCGGAGAATGAAAAATTGAGAGGGTTACCCCGCGAACTTTCGCAGAATTAATTATATTTACCGAAAAGAAATTCTGCGTGCTGAGATCTCAATTCTGGCAAAGTGCTACCGGCAGGCCAAGTGCAGTAAGTAACGTGCTATAGGCGACGAGCGTTTAAACAGTGTGCTGTGAGCTACCGGCGTGATTTTCTCATGTCAGCCCTTCTTCTTATGTTATGTCCACATTCTTTCAAAGCAGTCTTTACTGCACTCTGCCTGCTTATACGTATTAATGTAACAAACATCACCAAGAGCAAAATACACACTTCTGTGCTGCATTTTGACTTTATCCTCGGCATTCTGCATAAAGCTTTCCTGCTGAATCTTAGAGATCCGGAAAAGGGTGGAAACGGATATTTGCGCCTCACCGGCGTTTTTCTACATACAACTACATATAGTGCGTTGTTAGTTAGGTAAAATACAAGATATGGTATAAAGGCGGCTGCCGGACCCGGCGAGGTCTAGCTTTTCCCCGCCCCGCCGCCGTGCTGTGCTTCCGGTTACTGCTGTATCAGGAAAAAGTCGGATCATGTCGGTTAGGCTGTGCGGTAATCTCATTCATACCCTATAAGAATGGATATTATTTTATGGCCAATAATAACGTGCTATTTATAAAGATTAGTGAAGAACCTTTGATGGAAGCTATCCTCAAAAAGATGAAAGGTGTGATTGAGATGAATGAACTGTGTATTAAAGAGACAACACAGATTGTGGGACACGCAAAAATAATCAAAAGGAATATTGTTACGCATTCGGACAGAGGGTTATTAGAGATCATGCCAAACGGGAGTTTCAGGGAAATGAACGATTACATCTATAAGCGTGGCGAATCCGATAATATATTAATGCCAAAGTCTCCTGAAGGTAACGGCGAAGTCAGGGACATGCCACTAGATGAAGCCTGGACTCTGACTCAGAAAGAAATTTTAATCGGTAATCTGAAACCAGGCTCAACTCCAGTCCCTCCCACAACAAGAATTAGAGGGCCAAGACTTTGACGCCCGAGGAAAATGCTGACAGTCTGGCATCAGCAGTTTCTCAACCAGATACGATTCAGAAACTCAAACAGCGGGCACTGATTTTCCTGACCCGGTTGCAGCTGCAGACAACTTTGCAAAAGGATTATGAAAAATGAAATGGCCAGCATGTCTGTTTAGCTGTTCTGTCCTGCTGGCTGAAACGGCGTCCTCTGCCAGCGCCGCAACCTATGAGGAAGCTGCACCCCACGGGAAGTACCCAGGTCTCTATTCAGAACCTGCCGGGAGATGGAAAGAACATCCTGCCGACGCGGCTTGCCGCCAGGACGATAGTTATAAGCCTGACGGCAGAGCTTATCGTTTTTCGCGCCACCACTGCGTGGTCCCCGCAGATAAAAAACATTGCCGGACTGAAGCTGACCTAAACAATCACCCAGAGAAAAGATGAAAGGGGTTATTATTCGATTGTCGACCCTGCTAGCAATTGCTGACGCACTGAGCAATAGCGGGCGTTATTATCTGTTTGTGAAAATAGTGAAGGAGGAAATATGACCCAGCCAGAACGCAAAAATTACGCAGAACTGGGCGAAGTAAAAGCACCTTATGTGCATGCCGTTAAGCATGGCAACACGCTTTATGTTTCAGGGCTCACTGCGGCTGGCACACCCGCTCAGCAGGGCGATATGGCTGAACAGGCAGAAGCTATTTTTGATCAGCTCAGGCATATTACCGCCGCAGAGCATACCTCGCTTGCCGCACTGCTCAAGGTCACAATATTTATCACCTCTTTCACTGAGATCACCGCGCTGAGGGAAGTACTTTATCGTAATTATGGTGGACATCTGCCTGCCAGTTCGCTGGTCCAGGTCAACGGCCTTTTCTCCGCTGACCTGCGCATTGAGATCGAGGCCATTTTTGCCCTCTGAGTAACAGGCATCAGGCACCCGAGTTTTACAGCTGAAGATCAGCAGCAGCGGAACCCCGCGCCAGATAACCGATGCGGTAGACCTCCTGTTGGTCTGCGGAACGCTGCTGTGACGCGTCAATGCTTAATCCCTGCCAGCGGGTCACATCCCAGGCACTTAATCCTGCCGTCAGTGGCAGTGTAATCAGGTCCGAATGCCGGGGGATCGTCCAGCGATTCAGCGTCATAAACCGGGCGTCGGCCAGATTCGGAAGATGGTTCTGTCCTTCCAGTGCCAGCCAGCTTTCGATGATCGGCCAGCCAAAATCTCTGACCAGCGTCGCGAAGCCAGGACTTTGCAGGAAACGCTGCATACCACTCGCCTCCCGCCAGAAATAGATGGGTGCATAACGGTTTTCATTCAGTCCGCCATCATCACGGCAGGCCCAGAGATACGCCTTCGCCACCAGCCCCGGAAAGCCATCCAGCCGGGCACCGTTTAGCCTGATGCGCTGTTCAATGATGCCCATATCGTAGTCCGCAGGCAGGGTAAAACGGTAGTGCATGATAATCATAACGCCTCCTGTGCCAGCATCCGGCCACCGCTGAAGCTCCACTCTTCGGTGCTGTTGAAGTGAATAATGATCATGACATCATCGGGATCGATCGCCATTTCCACCTGCAGCGCCGCACAAAGGGCATGATAAAACCGTTGCTTCTGATCCCGGGATCGCGGTCGGCCTGCTGTCACCTGAAACAGCACGAAATTGTCGCTGCGCCCGCCACTGAGATAGTGAATATCAAATACCCGCTGACAGGCTGGCAACATCTCAATCACCTGAAAGCAATCATGCTCAGGCACGTCAAACTCCGTCACCAGTGCTTTCTGGAGTAATGTTGAAATCGTATTCAGTGCCGCATCGCTGTAGCCCTGACGCAACGTGATTCGGGTGAATGGCATCAGCAGTTATCCTCCAGATAGCCCAGCGCGGTGACGGCGGCGGGCCAGCCAGCGTAAAACGCCAGATGTGTAAAGCTCTCCACCAGCTCATCCTGTGTCAGCCCGTTCTGACGGGCAAAATCGATATGCCACGGCAGCTGCTGAACGCGCCCCATCGCGGTTAACGTTGCCAGCGTCAGCAGGCTGCGCTCACGTGGTGACAACAGATGACGTTGCCAGATATCACCAAACAGCAGCTGCTGTGTCAGTTCGGCCAGTTTTGGCGCGCGTTGCGCCAGTGTTTCCCGATCCAGTGAATTTTTCATTGCACACTCCTCAGTGGTCAGAGAGAGTGTTATTCATAGTCTCAATCCTGAAAATCAAATTAATCAGCATTCACCATCCGCATTTACAGGACGATAATGAATAAACTACCAGAGTCACTGGATATGGATGCGCTGCGCAGTTTCGTTGCTGGAATCGATGCTGGCAGCTTCGCGCTGGCAGCACAGCATCTCTGTCGATCAACGTCGGCTGTCAGTGCGCAACTCAAGAAACTGGAGCAGCAATGCGGCACGGCACTGGTGCTGAAAAAAGGGCGGCATCTCCAACTGACACGAAGTGGTGAACAGCTTATGAGTTACGCCAGACGGCTGCTGTCACTGAACGATGAGGCATTGCGGGCGGTGAAGGGCGAGGCGTTACAGGGTGAAATACGTATTGGCATGCAGGAGGATTTTGGCGAGGCGTTGATGCCTGCCATTCTCGGCGCATTTAATCGCCAGCATCCGGAAGTGAGGCTGACCGCTCGCGTCGACAGAAATCAGCCGCTACACACGGCGCTGGCGCGTCATGAGCTGGATTTGGCGCTGCTCTGGCAGGCGGAGCAGCAGACTGGCACACAGTTGATTGGTCAATGTCCGTTAGCCTGGATTCAGCATCCGGCATTTGATCTGGCAGGGTTTCTGTGGCGCGGCGAAGCGCTGCCGCTGGTGGCATTTGATGCGCCCTGTGTGATGCGAACGCGCGCCACCCAGGCACTGGATAAGGCAGGCATTCCTTGGCGGATCGTGTTCACCAGTCACAGTCTTAGCGGGATCTGGGCGGCAGTTCAGGCCGGGCTGGGTATAACCCTGCGCACCCGCGCAGGTATGCCAGAAAAGCTGGTGACGGAGTCAGACCGGTTGCCACAACCCGGCTATCTGGGAATCGCGCTGGCCCGCTCAGATCAGGGCAACGATCCGGCGCGTATGCTGCTGGAGCATCTCATCACGGAAGCTGCCCTGCCCTTTGTTCAGCGCCAGAGGCCTGACTAAATGCCTGCTGAATCAGCGAAGAACAGTAGGCTGATGAAATATCGCGATCACCGAACAGAATGTGGAACATAACGGGAGCCACGGCCACATCAACCATGCGATCAACATCAAAGCCGGGTTCGCCACGTTCACGTGCGCGGATGTTCAAAGTTTCCAGATGCTGATAGGTGAATCCACAGCACTTCTGGCTGGCTTCTTCAGCATGACTGCCGATCACATCGGCTAGCAGTTCACGACCGACTTTAGACGACATCTCTTCAGCGTATTGCTGGAGGAACAAAGTAAGGTCGCTGATCATCGATCCTGTATCTTCCGGTTCGGCGATTGGCCGCATCCGCGCTACTGCGACATCTGCCAGCAACTGGGCCAGATCACCCCAGCGTCGATAAATTGTAGAGGGCGTTACGCCTGCCTGTTCGGCGATCATCGGAACGGTAATAGCCGAACGGTCAACGGTTTCCAGTAATCGATTGACGGTGTTATGCACCTCTGCCTGAATACGTGCGCTGCGCCCACCCTGACGAATCATTTCCCGTGCCATCTTTCTCCCGCTTTTGTCAGTGATAACGTCACAGTTAAAGCAACAAAATTGCGTTAACGGAATTTGGCAGTGTACCGCATCTCAGGCTGAACAGGCGTTAAAGTGTGCTATCAGGCGAGGTCTTATCAGGGCTGAATTTTACTCAGGACTGAACTGACCGGTTCTGTATTGAGATGGGACGATGAATTATCCGATGCTCCTATCCATAAAAGACCGACTGCCATTACCGCTGAAATAAAAATTGTTCGAATATCCATAAATCCTCCCCGGAATAAGGTGAATAAAATAATTCATGCTGCGGAGAGTCAATCGCGGGATTAGCGGTGCTTTAAAGACGCCAGATACGAAAAGATGGCGCAGATTTGACCACGCCCGGTGATATAAAGAAGAATCAGACAGGTTTGGCGACAGTGTTGCCCGCCGCAATCCAGTCGGATCGGCTGAGGGTATACATCAGGCTGGCAGGCAAGCCCTCTGCATCCTCGACTCTTTTCAAAAAGGTTAAGCCCGCTTTCTCCAACACCCGCTGTGAAGCCAGGTGGTTTTCGCGCGTTACACCGGTGATAATGCTGAGTCCGGCTTCCTCGAAGCCATAACGAATAGCTCTGCGGGAAAGCTCTGTGGCATACCCTTTTCCCCAGGCCGCGGGCTCAAACCGGTATCCGAGATTATTGGTCTGACGGCCATCGAACTGGCTTCGGAATACCCCACCAAAACCAATGATTTTTTCCGGATGCGCTTTTTCGAATATCGTCCAGTCGCCAAAACCCTGGTCCCGATAACTCTCCTGTATACGCTCCATAGCCTGCACAGCATATTCCCTGTCAGGCCAGGGACCTCGTGGATTAAACCTATGCGTTTCAGGGTCACCATAGATTCTGAAGAGGTCGTCAAGATCCTCACGTAGGGTAAATCTGTAAAGTAATCGCTCTGATTCCCAGACCATCCTGCGCTCCTTTTAGGTACTGATCAGATACCCTTTTATAGCAGCATCCCTTTCTGAGACCAACTTTTACGACGCTTCTGTGCCCGATGAACACGCTGAGTTGTGGCCCGACTGAGGCGAGCACGCTGGATCGAGGCCGTTAATCTGCGATAAAAAAAAGGACGCGCCTGTTGCTCGCGTCCGTTTATTTGTTACGCCTGACAATTAAGCTGGACTGTGAACACGAAACGAATCGACCATGCCACGCAGCGCATGGGCCTGTTCAGAGAGCGATTGAGACGCTGACGAAGACTCTTCCACCAGCGCGGCGTTATTTTGCGTCACGCCATCCATCTGACTCACGGCGATGCTGACCTGAGAAATGCCCTGCATTTGCTCAGATGAGGAGAGGGAAATATTATCCATCGCTTCAGCCAGTTCACTTACCATGCCGACAATCTTCAGAATGCTCTGGCCGGTTCCGGCTGCCACCGAGACGCCCTGCTCTACCTGACCAACAGTCTGCTCAATCAGTGATTTGATATCCCGTGCTGCGGTCGCGCTTCGCTGCGCAAGGGAACGGACTTCACCCGCCACAACCGCAAATCCACGTCCATCTTCTCCCGCCCTTGCGGCTTCAACGGCCGCGTTCAGCGCCAGGATATTAGTCTGGAAAGCGATACCTTCGATTACGCTGGTGATATCGCGAATTTTTGCAGCACTGAGTGAGATACCATTCATGGTCTCGGACATCTGATGAACATCATTTTCACCGCTGCGTGCCAGTGATGCGGTTTCACGGGCCGAGCCTGCTGTCTGCTGTGCACCCAGCGTATTACTCTTCACCGTGGCGGTAAGCTGCTCCATGCTGGCAGCCGTTTCCTGCAATGCCGCCGCCTGCTCTTCAGTGCGCGAAGACAACTCGCTGTTGCCACGGGAAATCTCATCCGCCGCCAGCGCAACAGAGCCTGCAGATTCTTTGATGCGGGAGACCAGTTCACGCAGATTGGTCTGCATACTATCCAGTGAAGCCAGCAGGCTTTGCGTATCACCGCGACGCAATGCCACCGTCGTCGTAAGATCGCCAGAGGCGATAGCGGCAGCAAGCACCTGAGCCTGAGCGGGTTCACCGCCCAGTTGACGCATGAGCGTGCGGACAGTGAACAGACAGGTCGCCAGAGCCAGCAGGATGGAAATGCCCGCCAGAATCATCAGCGTGAAGCCGGTACGCGCCGAGGAGTCGCTGCTCATTACCACCGCTTTCTGCCCCTCCTCACTCTGGATCGTTGAAAGGGTATTAAGTGCATCAAGCAGAGTACGCTGTGCGGGGCGTGTCACCGTCAGAAGATAGGCAGTAGCTTCCTGTGACTTATTCTCCAGCCCCAACCGGCCAGCTTGCTCAAGTGAGTCGAGTGTCGCTTTTTCGGCAGAGAGACTTTTATCGAAAGCCTGGCGCGCAGCGGGAGTCGCATCATCCATCATGCGGGCCAGCTTCTCACGGTTAGTGATATAAATTGCCTTTTGGGCCAGTAACCGTTTCCATTCCGGCTCCATTGCTTTGGTATCGTTCAGTAGCGCCATGTTGCGCACCGCAATGCCCATGTCACGCAAGCTGCCGCGCATGTCGAGTACCATCTGATAGCGTTTCATCTTTACATTGACCACATCATTCATGCCATTACGGGCACTGCTGAGGGCATGTAACGCGATTCCGCTGCAAAGAATAAACAGCAAAATGAGCAGGCCAAAGCCGGTATACAGTCGAGTTGAAATTTTCACTGGCGAGTCTCATGAACGGTTGTAATAAGGTTGTAATGTATTCCTGGTATCGGCAGAGAAGGGAAAACATGTAGACACGACCGGTATTAAATTATTTCGTCGCTGACACTACGGCACGTATCGGTTTATTATTCCTCGGCGATAACCGGACTCTGTGACGCGTTTCAGACGTTAGCTTCATGCTTAAGATCTGTGTCGTATCGTCGTGAGTATTCTGGAAATTTATCAATGAAAGGACGATGAAAATGGCTGAGCAGCACAACATCATCACTGAACTGACTGAACTTGAGCATCTTTATGGGTCGGTTGCCAGGCCCTCAATTGCTAAGGTGACCGATCATATTCACCCCGCCTATCGGCCTTTTATTGCTGCCTCGCCTTTTGTCGCGCTGGCAACGTCCGGGCAGGAGGGTCTGGATGTTTCTCCCCGCGGCGATCCGGCAGGATTTATTGAAATCGACGATGAAAAAACCCTGCTGTTACCCGACAGGCGCGGCAACAACCGCATCGACAGCCTGCGTAATATTCTGCATGACAATCGGGTCGCGTTGCTTTTTCTGATTCCTGGTATTGGTGAGACATTACGTATTAACGGCACGGCGGTGATCAGCACCGATCCGGCGCTACTTGAGCGCTTCGCCGTCAACAACCAGCGCCCCAAAACGGTGTTACGCATTAGCGTGCAGAGTGTTTTCTTTCAGTGTAGCCGGGCGATTATCCGCTCCGGATTATGGGATGCCGAAACGCAAATATCCCGCCAGTCACTGCCCAGCACCGGCTCAATCCTTAAACAGATTGCAGAAATTGATGGCGATGCCTACGACAAAGCACTGCCTGAACGCCTGAAGAACACACTTTATTGAATGCTGTTCAGGATCAGTAGATCCTGTCAGTAAGCCAGGCAGCGATGGCGTCATACCAGGTCCTCAAGGATCTGCTTTGCATCAACGTAGTCGTATGAGGTGATTTCAATTTTATTATCACTGGGATCGCTGAAATAGACGGACATCGACACAGCGTGGTCACTGACGGTGAATGGGATCTTATTGTCTCTGAGAACAGGGATGAGTTCGCTAAATGAGGATGCTGCCACGCCAAAGGCCACGGTGTGACCGGGTAGCTGAGTGCTTCTGAGAAAAAGAGAGAGTGATGCCCGGTTATTCCTTATAACCAGCGGTCCACCCTGTTCGAACCAGAAATAAAGTGCATTGTCGCGGGAAAAGCCCAGGATCTTGTTATACCACGTCTCTGCCTGCTCAATATTTTCAACGTAAAGATGAATATGGTCGATCTCAGCTATTTTCATTACTCTGACTCCCTGATTATTATTCGCAGAAAGACTCGACTAAATGTTGTTGTAAAACAACCCGCAAAACAAAAAATGACTCATTGATGAGCGTCATGAAACTGGATTTTTCGACTCTATATTGCTGCTGGCAATACAATGTGCGCTCTCAACACGTCCTCTTCCTCAAAAGCACACACGCACACCCTGGTAACGATCGCAGGAATCGTTAAAGCAAAGATATTGCATTAAGACGCGGGTAGTCGTATACCTTAGCAAAAGCTAATATTTTGCATTAAGGTGATTTCCATGAATCCTGCATTGACACCTCAGGCCGCAACCCGGACCACGCTTTTTAGTTTTACCGGTGCGGCATTGATTTCAGCCACCAGCAGTGCGCCAACGCCACTTTACCCGCTTTATCGCAGCCTGTTTGACCTCACGCCGACCATGCTGACGCTGATATTTGGCGCTTATGCTTTCGCGTTGCTGGCAGCGCTACTGACGGTGGGTAAAGTGTCAGACTTTACCGGCCGCCGTCCGCTAATGCTGATGGCGCTGGGGATCAATGCGGTTGCGCTAGTGATCTTCATGACTGCCAGCGCTGCCACAACCTTAATTGCTGCCCGGCTGGTGCAGGGCTTTGCTACCGGTATCGCCTTGCCGACCTTTGGAGCCAGCCTGATTGACGCCAGTAAAACCCGCGGTCCACTTCTGAACTCAATTACCGCCTTTCTGGGAATGACGCTCGGCACGCTGGCAGGGGGAATCCTGGTCACTTTTGCGCCCTATCCTACCGTGACGCTCTATGCGCTGCTGCTATTACTGATGCTGGCCGCAATTGCACTGTTACCGCTGATACCTGAAACGATTGCACCCCAGCCTGGCGTCCTGGCCGCACTGCGCCCTCAGGTCAGCATTCCGCGACGCGCGCTGGGGCCGTTGCTAAAAGTGACGCCGGTTAACATTGCGACCTGGATGCTGGGCGGATTTTATCTGTCACTGATGCCCACGATGGTCGCGAACGCAACCGGCCTGACATCGCCGTTTATTGGTGGCTCGATTGTGGCGACATTGATGCTGAGCGCGACGGCTGCGGTGTTCATTTTTCGTCTTTTACCCGCCGCACGAGCTTTAGTCATTGGTACAGTGATGCTGATGGCGGGTGTCAGCGTAACCCTGACGGGCCTTTCTCTGCATAGCGTGGTCTGGCTTTATGCGGGCACCGCCATTGCGGGTCAGGGTTTTGGATCGATTTTCGCCAGTGTGCTGAAGATCATTATGCCGTTAGCCGAAAGCCATGAGCGTGCCGGGCTGTTCGCCGCCTTTTTAATAAAAAGCTATCTTGCCTTTGCCCTGCCTGCTATTGCCGCAGGCATTGCTGCACCCCATATCGGCTTGAATCAGACCGCATGGTGCTATGGCATGACGATTATTGTGCTGGCGCTGGTGTCGCTGCTGGCTGTCAGAGGTCGCGATCCGGCCGGCGCGGCCAGTTCCTGACGCCCGCGGCGGTAAGATGTCTGCCTTGTCGTCCTGAAACCGTGATTTTCACTTACACTCAACGGATAAATTTCAGGCGCAGTGGTTGCGTAATACCGTGAGTATGATGTCGAAATCCCAATCAGATACCGTTTTAGCCAGGTTTTCTCCCGCCACCCGACGCTGGTTTTCAGGGGCGTTTGCTGCGCCGACACCGGTACAGCAGGCGGCCTGGCAGGCGATTGCCCGTGGTGAACATGCACTGGTCATCGCGCCTACCGGCTCAGGAAAAACACTGGCGGCTTTCCTCACCGCCATCGACACGCTGTTTCAGGTCAGAACCAGCCAGCCAGCACCCACGCGTGAAACCACTACCCGCATACTCTATATCTCTCCGGTTAAAGCGCTGGCCGCCGACGTGCAGCGCAATCTGAATCTGCCGCTGGCAGGCGTTTACGCCGAGCGGCAGGCACTGAATGAGCCCGAAATCACACTGAATATTGGCATGCGGTCGGGCGATACGCCAAGCACTGAGCGCGCCAGATTATTGCGTCGCCCGCCTGATATCCTGATCACCACACCTGAATCACTGTTTCTGATGCTGACGTCAAAAGCGCGCACGACACTGAAGGGCGTGACCACGGTGATAGTCGATGAGGTGCATGCAGTCGCGGGATCAAAGCGCGGTTCTCAGCTGGCACTGAGCCTGGAACGGCTGGATGCGCTGTTGCCGAAGCCCGCCCAGCGCATTGGCCTGTCCGCCACCGTGCGGCCGGTGGAACGGGTCGCGGCCTTCCTGGGCGGCTGTCAGCCAGTGCAGGTGGTAAACCCAGCGGCCAATCGCACGCTGCATCTGACGATTGAGGTGCCGGTTGAGGATATGACTGACATTGCCAGCGCTGATAACCTGACAGATGACGTCACCTCTGCCAGCGGATCGATCTGGCCGCACATTGAAGCGCGCATTCTGCAGCAGGTCATGGCCCATCGCGCTACGCTGGTATTCGTGAATTCGCGAGGGCTGGCAGAGAAACTGACTGCACGGCTCAATGCGCGCTATCTGGCGCAGCAGGCAACTGCTGAGGTTCAGGATGCAGAGCGCACAGTTGACGACGATCTAATTGCCCGCTCGCACCATGGTTCTGTCTCCAAAGAACAGCGAGGCGAGATTGAAGCCGCGCTGAAGCAGGGCAGACTGCGCTGCGTGGTGGCGACGTCTAGCCTGGAACTTGGCATTGATATGGGGCCGGTGGATCTGGTAGTCCAGGTGGGCTCACCTTTGTCAGTGGCCAGTGCACTGCAGCGTGTGGGTCGCGCCGGACATCAGGTGGGCGGCGTATCAACCGGCATTCTGTTTCCGCGCACCCGACGCGATCTGCTGGATTCCGCCGTCATAATAGAGTCGATGCGGGCGGGTCAGCTTGATGCGCTGGCGCCGCCGCGTAACCCGCTCGATATCCTGGCGCAGCAGACGCTGGCCGCCGTCGCTATGGATCCCCTGCAGGCCGACGAATGGTATGCGCAGGTCTGCCGTGCTGATCCGTTCCGCACGCTGTCACGACGTCTCTTTGATGCCACTCTCGATATGCTGGCGGGGAAATTTCCTTCAGATGCCTTTGCTCAGCTGCGCCCGCAACTGGTATGGGATCGCCTGAGTGGAATGCTCACGGCACGACCTGGCGCGCAGCATCTGGCCGTAACCAGCGGCGGCACCATTCCCGATCGCGGGATGTTCAGCGTCATTCTGCCAGAAGGTGAAGAACAGGCGGGATCCCGCCGGGTTGGCGAACTGGATGAAGAGATGGTTTATGAGTCGCGGGTCAACGACATCATTACCCTGGGCGCGACGTCATGGCGAATCCAGAAGATTACCCATGATCAGGTGCAGGTAGTGCCCGCACCTGGTCGTCCCGCTCGTCTGCCCTTCTGGAGAGGAGAAGGCGTGGGTCGCTCGGCGGATTCGGGGGCAAGTCTGGGAATGTTTTTGCGTCAGCTAAACGCGGCATCACCGGACGATGCACAGCAACAGCTTCACGCGCTGGGACTCGATGCCCGTGCAGTAACGAATCTGCTGACTTTGCTGGCTGAACAGCGCGCGGCTACCGGTGTCGTGCCGGATGATCGCACGTTGCTGATAGAACGCTGCCGTGATGAAATCGGCGACTGGCGGGTCATCCTGCATTCGCCGTGGGGAAAACGGGTTAATGCGCCCTGGGCGCTGGCGATTGCTGCTCGTATCCAGCAACGTATGGGTATCGATGCCTCTGTTGCGGCCAGCGATGACGGCATTGTAGCCCGCTTTCCTGCCAGTGAGGGGCATTTACCCGCCGCTGACCTGTTCCGGTTCGATGCCGACTCGCTTACTCAGGAGGTCACTCAGAGTGTCGGCCAGTCGGCGCTGTTTGCCGCCCGCTTCCGGGAATGTGCCTCACGCGCGCTGTTGCTGCCGAGGCGTAATCCGGGCAAGCGTTCGCCGCTCTGGCAGCAGCGGTTGCGTGCAGGTCAGTTGCTGGAAGTCGCCCGTCAGTTTGACGACTTCCCGATCCTGATCGAAACCGCCCGCGAATGCCTGCAGGATGTCTACGATCTGCCTGCATTGCACCAGCTCATGGAAAAGCTGGCTCTGGACCAGATAAAAATGGTAGAGGTGACGACCGAACACCCCTCCCCTTTCGCTGCGCCACTGCTTTTCGGCTATGTCGCCGAGTTTATCTATGCCAGCGATGCACCTCAGGCAGAACGGCGCGCGTCATTGCTGGCGCTGGACAGTAATCTACTGGGTGAACTGCTTGGCCAGACCAGCAAGCGTGATTTACTGGCACCAGACGTTGTTGAACAGGTTGAAAAGGAATTGCAGCGTCTTGACACCCGCTATCACGCACAGCATGCCGAAAGCCTCATCGACCTGCTCCGCGACCTCGGTCCTCTCTCCCTTGCTGATATCGCGGCACGTTTTAGCGGCAACGATACGCAGATCAAAGAAGCACTGGCGCAGTTTTCTGCGGCCCGGCGAATCATTCCGGTTATCCTCGCGGATGAACTGCGCTGGGCGGTGATTGAAGATGCGGCTCGCCTGCGTGATGCGCTTTCCGTGGTATTGCCTGATGACCTGCCCGCGACATTTCTGGTGCCACAAGCTGCTCCACTACCCGATCTGATTAACCGCTACGCACGGACCCATACGCTCTTTAACGCTCAACAGCTGGCTACACATTTTGGACTGGGAGTGGCCGTAGTGAATGAGGTGCTGTTTACCCTGCTTCAGCAGGGCAGCCTGCTGAATATGGGCACAGTAGCGGACAAATCGGAAACAGAGTGGGTCTCCTCAGACATCTTCAAACGGCTGCGCTTACGTTCACTGCAGTCAGCACGCGAAGCAACCCGACCTGTTTCACCCACCGCCTGGGTCAGTCTGCTGCTGGAGCGTCACGGCTTGCTTAGCGCGCAGCGTGAAGAACTATCGGGCACCAACGGGCTATTACGGGTGATCGAGCAACTGGCCGGTGTGCCGTTGCCTGCCTCGTTGTGGGAGTCACAAATTTTGCGCGCCCGGATAGTCGACTATCAGCCTGCGATGCTCGACGAACTGTTAGCCAATGGCGAAGTAATCTGGTGCGGACATAAAGCGCTGGGCCAGAGTGATGGTCTGATCTCGTTTCACCTGACTGAATTTGCTGATGAAACGCTGCCGGTCATTGACACAACCCAGCCCCTTACATCGATACAACAAGCAACTATCGACGCATTAAGCCGCGGTGGCTCGTGGTTTGTTCATGAGATCATGGCGCAGATGGAAAATGAGGAGACCCATCCCACTGAAATCAATGATGCCCTGTGGCAGCTGGTGTGGCAGGGCTACGTCAGTTCCGACAGCTGGATTGCGGTACGTGGATTACTGACCACACCAGTCATGACCCGTTCGCGCCCAACGCGTTCTCTGCGCACCCGATTTGGACAGCGCTTATCTCCAGGCGCGCTTCCCACCCGCCGGCCTGCGGTTAATAGGCTGGCGGGTCGCTGGTCGCGGATTCGCAGACAGGAAATTACGCCTGCCCGGCTTGGCCTGTCACTGGCAGAAAACCTGCTCGACCGTTATGGGGTGATCACCCGTGGCTGCGTGATATCGGAACAGATCCCCGGGGGATTTCCGGCTTTGCAGCCGGTTTTACGTGGCATGGAAGATGCCGGTCGGCTGCTGCGCGGTCAGTTTGTCGCCGGGGCAGGCGGTGCGCAGTTTGCCGACCACCAGACCATTGAGCGGCTTCGGGTGCTGGCAGATAACCCGGAAACGCTGACAGAGGCCGTAGCACTCAGCGCACTCGACCCGGCTAATCCGTTTGGGGCAATGCTGAGCTGGCCGATCCACGCCAGCGGTATTCGCCCGACCCGTCGTCAGGGTGGCCGGGTTGTGATCGCAGGCGGTGCGCTGATACTTTATCTGACCCCAGCAGGTAAAGAGTTACTGACGTTCAGTGAAGAGCCCGCGCGGCTTCAGACGGCGGTGGCGGTGCTGGGCATGGCGCTGAAACGGGATAAGTCGGCGAGTTTTACCCTGGAAACGGTAGATGGGGAACCGGTGACGCAGTCATCGCTGCTTAACGCACTGCGTCACGCCGGATTTTCACGCGTGCCGCAAGGCTTCAGCTGGTATAGCTGAGTTTTTTCGCGCTCGTTTGTTTCGCGTACAAAGTCGATGAAAGCCTTAAGCGGCGCCGGAATCAGACGCCGATCGCTGTAGTAGAGCCACGGGCCGGAAAAGGTCAGCCACCAGGACTGCAGCAGCGGTTCCAGTTTGCCGCTGTCCAGGGCTGGACGGAGCCACTCATCAAACAGATAAATTATGCCGCTTCCGGCAATGGCCGCGTCTACCGCCAGATCCATAGCACCCCCGACGGTGACCACTAGCGGCCCGCTGGTTTCAACACTGATTTCCTCACCCTCGCGGCTGAAGGTCCACTCCGCCATGATGCCGCTGGCGTAGCGACCCCGCAGACAGCGATGATGGATAAGATCGCGTGGATGTTCCGGGCGGCCATATTCAGCAAGATAGGCCGGTGAGGCTGCCAGCGCGAAACGCTGCAGACGCGGGCCTATGGGTATCACCACCGTATCCTGCTCCAGCCGCTCATCGTAGCGAATCCCGGCGTCACAGCCGTCACGAAAAACATCCTGTACATTGCTTTCCGCAACGATTTCCAGCCGGATATCAGGATAACGCTGCAGAAATTCCGGTACCAGCGCGGGCAGTATCAGCCGGGTGGCACTAACCGGGACATTCAGACGCAGCGTCCCACCAGGCGTATTACGGTAGCGATTGACCGCATCCAGTGCAGCATTAACTTCGTTCATCGCAGGCAGCAGACGTTCCATCAGCGCCCTGCCCGCTTCGGTTAACACGACGGTGCGGGTGGTGCGGTGAAACAGTCGGATACCCAGTTGCTGTTCTGCCCGGCGCACCGCATCGCTGAGCCGTGAGGCATTGCTTCCGGTCACACGCGCCGCTTCCCGAAATCCTCCTGCTTTTGCTACCGCGACTACAGCATCAAGCAGCGCCATATCGATCGCCATTGTGCACCACCCCGTACAGTCCGTCCTGATTTCACCCGATAGTTGCACAGCTAAATCACCGTTACAATTGATCTACATTCACGCAGGAGGTTTTCATGTCAAATACCACCATGACTTATCCGTTAGGCGATCGTGAAGTCAACCGTCTTGGTTACGGCGCGATGCAATTAGCCGGGCCAGGTGTCTTCGGCCCAGTGAAAGATGAAGCCAGGGCAATACAGGTTCTGCGCGACGCTATCGCGGCTGGTGTCAATCATATCGACACCAGCGACTTTTACGGGCCGCATGAAACCAATCAGTTAATCAAAAAGGCGCTCTATCCTTATCCTCAGGATCTCTGCATTGTCACCAAAGTAGGCGCCCGTCGCGATGCGAAAGGTGGCTGGCAGGCGGCGATGGAACCCGAGGCGCTGACGCAGGCAGTGGAAGATAACCTGCGCAACCTTGGGCTGGACGTGATTGAGGTCGTGAACCTGCGCAGTATGTTGCATCCGGCTAAACCTAAAGAGGGCTCCCTGATGCCACAGCTGGAGGCGTTGCTGGCGTTACAGGCTCGGGGACTGATTCGGCACATTGGCCTGAGCAACGTCACTGCCACACAAATTGCAGAAGCGCAGGCCATCACACCGATTGTCTGCGTGCAGAATATGTATAACCTCGCGCATCGACAGGATGATGAACTGGTGGATCAGCTGGCGCAACAGGGCATCGCTTACGTGCCGTTTTTTCCACTGGGCGGTTTCTCCCCGCTGCAATCGGATCGGCTTAATGAGGTCGCAGTATCCCTGAAGGCTACGCCGATGCAGGTCGCACTCGCGTGGCTACTGCGGCGCTCGCCCAATATTCTGCTGATTCCGGGTACGTCATCGCCGGAACACCTTAAAGAAAACCTCGCCAGTGCCAGTCTGCAACTGTCAGATGAGGTGATGGAAAAGCTGAACGCGATATAACATCAGGCCCGCAATTTGCGGGCCTGATTCTCTGGTGGTTCAGAAATGGCTCAGGCAGGCTGCCAATGGCGGCTTGTCGCTGCAACTGATGTGGTGATCAATTTGTTCAATCATGTAAGGGTAAAACGGGTTGGAGGTAGCACGCATGATCGAGTCCAGCCCGACAATCAGCACGGCACTCTCTCCGCGTAGTGACAGCGTCCCAAAACTAATACCAAACTCATTCTTCTTAGCGGGTGCACTGCCATATAAACCATCCTCAGCAGGAAATGGAATGGCAACATGCGACAGCGAGTAGAGACCTGCCGGATAATCAATTGCCAGCGGTTTAATCTGTTCCTGAATCTCACCGGCAGGCACGCTTTTCGTTACCATTTCCAGCGACGTCGCTGAGGCATTAGTGATAACCGTTGAGGCATAACGGCGACGGGCAGCGGGCAAAAGCTGATTTACCGCAGTGTATGAGGAGTGACGAAATAGCGGACTGACGCTGACCGCCTGATTGATATCGAATAGCACCAGCTCACTGCCATTCTCCGGCAGGAAATTGTACAACGAGCGGATCACCGAGGATGTGCTGACAGTAGAATCCATAACCGACTGGAAAGTGAGTACCGGCGGGAAGGCAGACAGCTGTTTATTCCGTGCGTAATGCTGGATCTCTTTCTGCAGCGCCTGCGTCAGCAAATAGGTCTGACGGGCAGCGTGAACCGGGAAAGAGTTATATTTAAAGGGATTAAACTCCGGCACGATGTTCAGCCACGCGGTTTTTGAAAACGCCGGAAATACAGCGGGCAGCCCGGCAATACCGGCAAAGCGGGCAAAACGCGTTACACCAATCATCGGCGATAACAGTATGAGCTGTTGCGGACGACGCAGTGTGTGATCATCCAGGCTGTCGAGCGCGTATTTTACCGCCAGCGCCCCACCGTTAGAGAAACCGACCAGATGCAGCGGCGTCTGCGTGCCTGCCAGACGGGTCGCTTCTCTTACTGCGAGACGTGTGGCGGCCATCCAGTCCTGCCAGTCTACATCCGTCAAACCGGCAGGCACCGTACCGTGACCCGGTAACCTTATCGCGACGACCGCATAACCCTGTTGATAATAAACGTCTGCCACATGGCGCAGGCTATAGGGACTGTCGGTCAGACCATGTAACAGGACAACGGCACCGCGCGGGGTGCCCGTTGGTCGCAGGATATAAGAACGGTTCCAGTCCTGCACGAAACGGCCAGGGTAGATCATGCTGCCGGCGTAATATCGATTAAGTGGCGTTTTGTCTTCAGCTTCAAGTTTGTCGCTGACCTGCTGCTTCATCTCATTAAAAAGATGGTCTTCGGCATTGAGATAATCAGCATAAGTTGCGTTATCCAGCTGGCTCGCGGTCAGCTCATGGGGAATCCAGGTGTGCCAGCGCTTTAACTCCGGTCCGCGCTCGGCTTCATAAATGCGGATAATCAGAAGTAGCAGTAATACCAGCCCCGTCACTATCCCCAGCCGCCAGAGTCTGCGTTTAGCCGTTTTCCACTTCCGGTTCATACGTCCTTTCCTGAAAAATTAAAACCCATAATGACACCACGCGAATAAAAAGCTGCGATTATAGCGGAGAGTGGGATGCGATCATTGTCAGTAGTCATGCTAGCTTAATCCGGATTTACAGAAAGACTTAGCGGAAAAATGCAGAGAGAGACGCTGGCGATTTCAGCCTGAAATCGCCAGCGCTGTATAAAAATAGAACAGAATATTTGCTGATTACAGTGAATGCTTTGGCGGCCTGGAGATGAAGGGAAGCGCTTAGGGATGAATTAGAGGGGAATGGTAACGGCGTAAAACCGGATCCGACCGTCAGGCCGAATCCGTTGAGGGCTTATAACGCTTCAGCCTCTCTGCGCTTTTCACCGAACTTCTCTTTCATGTGGGACTCAATCTCTTCAAGGCTCTTGCCGCGCGTCTCGGGAACCATTGCCATCACAAAGAATAGCGACCCGACATTAATTGCGGCAAAGATAAAGAAGGTTGTGCTGCCTGCATATTCCATAACAGGTGGGAAACCAAATGCCACCACAGCATTAAATATCCACTGTAGTGAGACGGCACCACCGGTTAATACGCCACGCAGTTGCATCGGGAACAGCTCCGACATCATCAGCCAGTAAACCGGCGAGATGCACATCTGCATACAGAACAGGAACATCAGAATGCATGCCAGGGCGAGATAGCTCTGCATCACACTGGAGCTCATAAAGGTCAGCACGCTGCCCAGCATGATCTGTGCCGTGATGACCAGACATAAACCCGTAATCAGCATGGTGCGACGCGGGAAGCGACTAATGGCCCAGATACCGACAAACGTGGCCAGAACAGAAACCACGCCATTACCGATGGTGGCGGCGATTGAGGCACTGGTCCCCAGACCAGTCGACTTCAGAATGATCGGTGTGTAGTACATGAAGCCGTTGACGCCAGTAAACTGCGCGACAAAGCCCAGTCCGACACCAATAATCATCAGACGGATAACCCACTTCTCACGGATCAGTGTTTTCGCATCCGGCCCGCGTTCTGCCGCCCTCGCCTGCTTCTTCATCTGCGCCATCTCATGACGCACTTCGCGCGGCGTTTCACGCAGATACTTCAGAATCTTTTTCGCCTCTTTTAAGCGCCCTTCCGCCACCAGCCAGTGTGGGGACGCAGGAACGAAGAACGTGCCGATGAACAGCAGGAATCCCGGTACCATCGCAATCGCCAGCATGTAACGCCACAGATGTTCATCATGCAGCAGATAACTCAGAAGCGTACTGGCGACATAGGCAATAAGCTGTCCGGTCACGATCATCAGCTCATTGCGGCTTACCAGAGGTGCACGCAGGCGCGGTCCGGCAATCTCGGCAATAAACACCGGTACAGTTGAAGAGCCACCGCCGACAGCAATCCCCAGCAGGAAGCGCATCGCCACCATAATATTCACCGAGGGCGCCAGCGCCGTTCCCAGTGAACCCAGAACAAAAATGACTGCAAGGCTGCGTAACGTAATACGGCGGCCAAAACGATCAGAAAAGAAACCACTCAGGAAAGAACCGATGGCCGCGCCGAACACAAGCGAAGAAGCTACCAGGCCTTCAGTGAATGAATTCAGTCCCAGGCCGCCCTGACCGGGTGGTGAGCTCATATAAGGTAACGCACCCGAAATAATCCCG
Source organism: Pantoea eucalypti (assembly GCF_009646115.1). Lineage (NCBI taxonomy): Bacteria > Pseudomonadati > Pseudomonadota > Gammaproteobacteria > Enterobacterales > Erwiniaceae > Pantoea > Pantoea eucalypti. Next base: position 172,908 of record NZ_CP045721.1, read on the forward strand.
GTGTCATAGCCAAAAGCCAGCGCGCCCATAGTGGCGACCAGCACCACGAGAAAAATGCGCTGGCGTACCGTATCCGCAGGCGCATGATCGCCTGCTTCACCAGAGTCTGGTGTATTCGTACTCATAATATTCCTGCCATTAATAAGTTAAACATCCGTTTGATTACATTTCATACGGAATAGAAATGGAACATATTTACCGATTGGGCAACGAAGTGTAGACGGTATTTGAAAGTTAGCTTTAGCAATACGCCTTTCAGGGGGAGATAAATAATTAAAGAAAGAGACTGGAGTAACCGTGACCACCTGAACGTCTTTTCTGACTTCGAATCCCTGACGTACCGACTGGAATGCGCCACAGACTCGCCATGCTGTGAAGCAGTACAGGTCTGTGTTCACAGCTCTATTGAATGTGCTGACCATACCGTTTCTTGTTTGCTGAGTGCCGGTGCGCAGCTCATTCTCAGGCAACCATCCACTACTGAAGACGTGACGGTTGTCTGGTTCGCTGCTTAATCAGTGGTGAAGTCCCTAGCGACAAGCGAATCAAATCAACAATCCTGATTGCTGATTGCTGATTGCTGATTACTGCTTGCTGACTGGGATAAGGTCGCGAGGTGAGCTCAAAGCGGGTAAAGGAATAGACATATTGGTGGGATATGGACGTCAGATGTTTTTGAGATGCCGGGCATTAAGATCTATTCGCCACTTCAAAGCCTGCTTTATGAAATATCACAGGATGATAAAAAGCGCTGTGGTGCAACGCTGCATAACACTCTGTTTACTGATTGCAGTGGTCAGCGGGTTTATCTGCCGCCTGATTCTGATAGTGCGGGTAAACTGGCACTGATAAAGGGGATGGTTACGTTGAGAACGGCGTAATGCCAGATTCACTGTAAACAGCGATTGTTTATAGTTTTTGTCATCATGCTGCTTAATGACATCTGCATAGGGTTTAGCTGGCGACGCTCAGTTAGTCTACGCAACATAGTGAATCTGATGCTTACCGGGTTTCAGTTTGTAATTCAACACTGACACTTTCGTTACTCTAACCCCATTCCTGATACCTTTACGCTGAGATCCACACCGTGAACATGCTATTGCTCAGAAAATAAGTTTGTTACGAGAAAAAAGTTATCCACTTTTTCTGTGGATAAGTGAGGGATATTTTATGAGTATCTTTTTTCATGCACTATCCATGACCTCTCTGACCGTAATGTGAGATTCATAGAGGCTCTCATTTTTCCAGGCATGTGCAGTTTCAACAAAGAATAGCCATTAACCAAGTGGCGATTTCAGGCTGAAATTAACTGCAATTTACATTTAAAAACAATGATTTAATAGAACATTATACTGGCGGAGGCTTTTGCAGACAAAAGTTTCGCAGAGGGAGCTACGCATTATCCTCAGGGAGCGAGTTATGGAGAAGTTAAATCTCAGGTTACTGGTTACTAATGAACCAGCAGAAAAATACGTGCTTGCATTAACACTATTTTTTCAGTGAAGGCTGACATCGATGCAAGTTGATTATTGTTGTATCAGATTAAATTCGCTTTTGTTATTCATTGTATTCCAGCCGGCTAACTCATAATTTTCAGCTCTGACTACATGACAACATAATATGGCGATTTCAGGCGCCAGCAAGACTGGGAAAACTCTATAAAACCAATAATAATCATAAGCTTAAACAAGAACCACCTTGCTCCGGGCTGGCGATTTCAGCCTGAAATTCATGATTCTGCATCCCCTTTAATTGCTCTCAGGCCCAATAAAAAAGCCAGCGTTAAGCGCTGGCTGATTGGTGTGAGGTTGATTCAACGGTTAAGGTATTTCTTGAGCGTTTCAGCGATGACTTTATCAAGCTCTTCCTGCAACTCTTTTGATTGCCGGTTAAATTCATAACTAAACATACGACCGCGTACCTTTTTACGGGCAAAGCGATCTTTATCAGCAAATGACCATAGCGCAGTCGCCTGCGTTTTGTCTTTTTCCGGTTCTCTCATCAGCGTCTGACTTCCCTGTCGAATCAAACGCAGAATGTGATTTTTAAGCTCATCCTCAGCCAGCCCGTCACGGGCGCAGACGACATCAATTTCTCGCGAGATCGATTTAATCAGGGCTTCTGTGCTTTGTCCGGACTCACTCAATTTGTCAGCAGCCTGAAGCAGTGCTTTGTAGTCGGGATAGGTAAGCTCAGCCTGATTAGGAAAGAGTGCAATTAAATCTGACGGCACACTGGCGGCCTGAAGCGCACGTGTGACTTTCGCTTGCGATAAGCCCTGGTTTTCTGCGATTTCTTTCTGCGACAGACCGCCATCTTTAAGCGTTAACAGTCGCATTCCCACTTCACGCAAATTGTGTTCGCGAGCAGTCTGAATATCCTGTGCCAGTCTGCGTGCTTCATCCGGTGTAATTGCAGCATCAGTAACCAGCACGTCCAGCCCGGTTTTACAGATAAGCGCGGCTGCACGTCTGCGAGAGCCATCCAGGATTTCTATGCGCTCATCACGCATTACGCCAATAGCCGGGAAAAACTGCTGCAGCTTGATGGTGCGAATAATGTCGCGCAGTGAGTCAGGTGTCAGTCCTGTTTGATCGCGGCCATTCGTTTCCATCGTGACGAATGTCTTACTTTCAACATCACTTGCCGCAATACGTTCAAAACGAAACTGGGCGCGCTTGCCCGTTGCCAGTACAAATGTCTGGTTATGCTGGCTGTCATTCGTGTCATTTTCCAGTGGAGTCTGGCTGAAGGTTCTGCCAATCGTAATTCTTTTTGCGCTCATACAAACCTCAGTTCAGGCGAATAAATTCGATACGGTCGAAGACGGCTTTTGCAAAATCCTCTGCCGCGGAACGTGCATTCTTCAACGCTTCGCTGCTACCGACATAGGTTGACGGATTGGCTGAGATAACCGTATCAAACGATTCACCGCAACGTTCGAACCCATCCAGGCGGGGTAGGGCGGCATCGAGCATATCCCCGCCAAAAATCTCTTTTGCCAGGCTATGGCAGAGTTTGTGGTCAGCTTTATTAGAGAGCTTTGACATAAAGCCAATGTTGCCCTGCAGGCGACAGGTGGCGCCGGAGTCTTCGATAATCGCAATCAGTTCCGGCAAACGTGTCAGGTATTTTAATGTTGAATGGAAGTCAACCTGAGCGGGTGGCACCGGCGTCATCAGGAGATCTGAAGCGGCAATCGCATTTTTCAGGAAAGCATCAAGATGTGGGCCGCTGTCGATAAAGATGAAGTCATAATCTTTTTTAAGTTTGGCAATCACATTGTCGTACAGCACAGCATGAACGTTCTGTTCTGGCAGATGCTCAGCACAAAGCTGGTCCCAGCTTGAGGCGATAAAAGCATCATCAATCGACGCGGGCAGCACATCCACACCAGGGATAATCGACGGAACAATAAATTCATTAACCAGTTCATCACGGGAGACGTTTTGCAACATCGCCTGTGCGGCAGTGGCTTCTACCAGCCCAACGGAACGCTCGTGATTCAAAAACATGGTTGCCGATGACTGCGGGTCGAGGTCAATAACCAGAATGCGTAAATCTTCATATAAGAGATGAGGATGGGCACGAAGCGCATGGGCCAGTGAAACCGTAGAGACGGTTTTGGAAACGCCGCCCTTGAGATTACCCACAAAAATAGTGAAAGCATCACTATGACGATCCCGGTATTTCGGCACGCCACGATGATGGTAGATATCGATAATATTCTGAATCGACATGGCATATTTAACAGAAGAACCGGCAGCCCTTTTATCAAACTGATAACCGCTCTCTTCCATCTCATTCACCGCGTAATCGACGCTGGCACGGGTCAGTTTGGGCAACTTTGCTAACGCCGCTTTGGCATAGACCTGATAGTACGTATTTTCATGCAGTTCCTGCTTCTGCGCCTGAATCTGGTCGGTAAGGCTAAGAAGCATGCGTTCTGAACGCTGTGCAACTTTCATCACCTGTTTGTCATCGTTAGCCATGGTTGCTCCAAACATGTAGGATTTATGACTTTATACAGAAATCCTGCACGTGAGGCAATAAATTATCATCTCAACATGATATGCGTTTTTATGTGAGTACACGGTTTTTGGTGAGCTTCATCACATTATTGATTCTGTATGAATAGTCTTTGCAGATAAAATTTGCAGAGCATTCACTGTAATCAGCAGATCATTCACTGTAGTGAGCAGATCAAAAGGGAGTGGAATACGAAAACCTGATGCAAAACGAGAGCAGACGAGTTCAGGGTATCTCTCAATACTCATTAAGCGTTCACTGTAATCAGCAAATCCACGTCATATCAGATGATTTGTGAGTCAGTCATGAGCTGTATTTTAAAGAGATTAGTGGGTACGTAGCCAGTTGCTCCACCCACTATGCTGAATTTGAACGTTGTCTGTATAAACGTTCACTGTAATCAGTAGAATTGCTCCGGGTGGCGTCTTGCCAGGAAGAACGTTCACTGTAGTCAGTAGATGCGTCCTTCAGGTGTCAGCGTGAAAGAGTAGGGCGACATAAACGTTCACTGTAGTCAGCAATATCAGGCTATTTAAATGTGAGTGAGTCATAAAAGCATTGGGACCAAATGAAAGGCCAGACATCGCCAAATTCCAGGCCAGAGTAGGTCGGTGGTGAAGAGGATAAGGGTTCGTCTGCGTTCACTGTAATCAGTAAATCCTGACTGAAGCGAACGACATTCACTATAGTCAGTAGACACAGTAAGGACTTCACAAACATTCACTGTAGTCAGTCAAGAGTGCGCGTTCTTACAGCGCCAACCGGTGCCCAGCCGTGACAAACAAACTATGACTTTCAACGTGTACGCTATGACTGACAAGCCTGGATCAGGCGGTCCTCTGCTTTTGTACATCAATAAGGGCATGACTCTTGTGACGTAACATTCACTGTTATCAGTAGCCGACGCAACAACTCGTCTATTCTCTCAACAAAGATTCACTGTATTCAGTAGAACGTTCACTGTAATCAGCAGGACGTCGCTGCTCAATCATAGCAACCTGGACTGCCCTGAATGGGGCTTCAGGTATAAACGTTCACTGTAATCAGTAGACCAGATGGCAAACGGGATGGCAGCAATGCGCAGGAAAGAGGACGATGTCAGCCTGCATACATTCACTGTAATCAGTAACAGTGTCACGTTGATCAACAGCCTGGCCTGTCCGTCATCACTGACTGGGAGGCACGATCCCGCGATGAGCCTGAGTGGCACAACAGAGTACTAACATTCACTGTAATCAGTAGCGTTCACTGTAATCGGTAAAAGAGAGACGTGCCCTTAGCCTGAATCCATACATTCACTGTAATCAGTAAACAGGGCAGAGACAGATACTAGCAATAAAGTATGTAAGTACATACTTACTCTAAAAGCCTTATAAATAACCGCGTAGAGAGTTGCAGGCTAACATCGGGGCGTGGGTCATCACATAGCCTTTACTGATTACAGTGAACAATACTGATTACAGTGAATGCCTGAGGAGTACTGATTACAGTGAAGGGTGAAGTCATGGAAGCAATGTCATCCTGCTCAGAGGAAGTGACACTGCCACGCAGGAATGCTGATTACAGTGAACGTCAGGCGTTAATCTTCAAACTCGATCTCATCCAGCGAATCAATGCTCTCCAGATTACCGATACCATCAAGCTTAGGCGTGCGACTGTGAATAATGAAAAACACAGAGCGGCCGCGCTTCACTTCTGAATAATCCAGATAACCGATCTCTTTTAGCTGCTCCATCGCGCGCCTTACCACGTGGTTCTGCGTAGTGGTCTTTGAACCGAGGTTAAGACGCATGCGCAAACGTGCAAGGGAGATGGGTGCCGGATTGGTCGGCAGACTCTCCAGGAAGGTGTAGAGCGCCTGCGCAGACTCTTTACGCTTGAGGCGGGAGATGGCCCGGAGCTGAAGCAGTACTTTGTGGTCGAAATTATAAAGTTCGAACAGCTTAGGATCAGCCTGAATGCGGACGATATCTTTTTCACGGTCGTAATAAGCAGACTGCACCAGGTGGGTATGATACGCCTTGCCATTGCCTTCAAAGGAGAGGGTATTGGTCGCAATACGTCGTAGCGAGGCATCAAGGCGTTTTCGTAGCGCAGCGGAAGAGTTAGCAGAGGGAATGCCGCACATCTTCACAAAATCAATAAACGGCAGGGTGACCGTGTCGCCTTTGGTCGGATAACGCGAGAATGACTGAATAATACCTGCCCAGGTTTTGAAATCGTTATCCATATCCAGCCGCGCGCCGGTAATGGTAATCTTTTCGTAACCCTCCGCTTTCACCAGCGTCAGGTTCTTTAGCTCTTTCGTCGCATCTGTTGAGGCCATCGCCCCGGATTTCCCGCGAGCGGTCGATTTCAGCGTTGGCACAAAGAGCCCGAGACGCATTAATGCGACGGGCTGAACGGTATTATTCTTGTTGGGATGAAGCTGGATAACTTCACCACTGTTTTTTGTCACAGACAGAAAAGGTTCTAGTAACGCTTTGTTTTCGTTGTCTTTATCTGCCATGGCGTAAGATCTTCATTCTGTGGATGAAAGGGATCGTTTTCTGACTACAGTGAACATTAGCACTGTTTACAGTGAACATTCTACCTGGTACAGTGAATAAAGTACTGATTACAGTGAACACTTTACTGATTATAGTGAACACGATCACCCTTTTAGCCCTTGGTGGGCGCGGCCTGCGACGATCGGGGATCTCTTAGGATCTCTCTATGATCTATTAAGGATCGTCTTTTAGGATCTGGTCACTGTATAAGTGGAAAACTGCTTCAAAACGTAATCTTCGTACATGTTATTTATCAGCAAATGATTGTTAGCAATTAGCAGATTACTTGACTGAATCTTCGCACCACAAATTCCAGATTCTCATATAATAAACAACTTCCTCACTATTATTCATTTTTCATCATCAACTACAGCGCGTATCGTCTCTCCATCACTGACAGAATGAGGAAAACGGCACCATGACTGAACATGCCCTATCACATAACCCCGCAACTGGTGAAATTCTGGCACGCTATCCACTGCAAAACCCGGCAGAGCTGGAGCAGACGCTTGAAACCAGCGCATCAGCTTTTGCCACATGGAAACACAGCAGCATGACCGATCGGGTTCGCGTATTACGCCAGCTTGGTGAGCAACTGCGTCTGCGAGAGCCTGATCTTTCCCGTATGATCACAACGGAGATGGGAAAACCCATTTCGCAGGCACGCGCTGAAGTCCTTAAATGCGCCAACTTATGCGACTGGTATGCTGAGCATGGCCCTGCAATGCTGGCCGACCAGCCCACCCAGATTGCTGATGCATGGCAACGATTCCGTCCCATCGGGGTGATCCTGGCGGTGATGCCATGGAATTTCCCACTGTGGCAGGTTCTGCGAGGCGCAGTGAGCATGTTGCTGGCAGGTAACACCTATCTGCTGAAACACGCGCCTAACGTCATGGGCAGCGCCACACTGATGGCTGAGCTGTTCAGCGCAACCGATCTGCCAGCGGGTGGCTTCAACCTGGTCAACGTCGACAACGACGGTGTCTCAGTCGCCATCAAAGATGATCGTATTGCTGCCGTCGCCGTAACCGGCAGCGTACGGGCTGGCGCAGCCATCGCCGCACAGGCAGGTGCAGCATTGAAGAAAACCGTGCTGGAATTGGGCGGATCCGATCCCTTTATCGTGCTGGCAGATGCCGATCTTGATGAAGCGGTTAAATCTGCTGTCATTGGGCGTTTCCAGAATACCGGGCAGGTCTGCATGGCCGCTAAACGCTTTATTATTGAAGCGCCAATTGCAGAAGAGTTTGAAAAGCGTTTCACGGCCGCGGTTCAGGCGCTCACCATGGGCGATCCTCTGGATGAAAACACCTTCCTGGGCCCAATGGCTCGCGCCGATCTGCGTGACGAACTGGATGGACAGGTTAAAGCGACACTGAGCGAAGGCGCACGTCTGGTGCTGGGTGGTGAAAAAGTAGCAGGGCAGGGTAACTACTATGCGCCGACCATTCTCGCAGATGTCACCAGTAACATGACCGCATTCAGACAGGAGCTGTTTGGCCCGGTCGCGGCTATTGCTGTGGCACGGGATCCTCAACATGCACTGGAGATCGCCAATGACAGTGAGTTTGGCCTCAGTGCAACCGTCTGGAGCGGTAACGAAGAGATTGCCGATCAACTGGCGCGGCAGCTGGAGGTTGGTGCGGTGTTTATCAATGGCAACGGCGCGTCCGATCCGCGCGTTACCATCGGTGGCGTGAAGAAAAGCGGCTACGGCCGTGAGCTGTCGCACTTTGGTGTGCACGAATTCTGTAACGTGCAGACCGTGTGGAAAAACCGCCGCTAGTTCTTATTGCGCCGATGGAAGATAAGCGGGCGCTGCTTTAGCGACCGCACTGAGCGGACGCAGCAACCGATCCGGTGCAAACGCACTCAGCATCGGTGACGCTGTGCCGCTCAGCATCTCCTCAGCCACCAGCCTGCCCAGCAACGGGGCAAGGGTCATTCCGCTATGGCTGACCATCAGATAAACGCGTGCTGACGCGCTGATGTAGCCTGTTGCCGGTAAGCCATCAGCCGGACGCGACCGCTGTCCTGTTTCAATCCGCTCAATTCTCGCACCTTCCGCGTTTTTAAACAGCCGACGTAATCGGCGCAGCATCTCTTTACCGATCAGTCCATCCGGCGAGACCGGCCGTGCCGGATCTGCATGCTGATCCAGATCCAGCGCCTGCAGCATCAGGCGGCCGCCGCCATCCGGCCGTACATTCAGTTCCGGGGTTATCAAATTGCATTTAAGTGGGATCGGCAGAGGCTGCGTCTGCGCCAGAAAACTACAGGCAACAGGATCGGCGCGATTTGCATCGGTCATCGCCAGTTCAAGCCCACATTGACTCATGAGTTCCGGTGCCCAGCGGCCAGTCGCCAGTACCAGCTGATCGCCACGCCATTCATCACCACTGGCCAGTGTCAGATGCACATCCCGATTTGTTTCAGTCAGCGTTGTCACTTCATTGTTGCAGACCAGCTGTCCGCCACTGGCGCGCAGGTCCGCCAGCAGAGAGGCGATAAACAAGCTCGGATAGAGCAGGCACTCCGACGGGAAAAACCATGCGTGCTGAATGCGGGGATCGAGCCGCAACGCGGGCAGAGCATCCAGAAGTGCGGCGCGGCTACGTTTTTCAACGGGATAATCAAGCGTTGTGAGCTTTGCTGCGCGTCGCGCCAGCTGGCACAGGGACGATTGATCGGCTGCCCACTCCAGCGTGCCGGTTTCCAGCAGCCATTGGGGTGATGCAGGATGACTGGCCTGCCAGCGCTTGTGCTCGTCTATCGCATGGGCATTCAGATCATGGTAGCTGGTGGGTTCCTTGCCGTTGGCATTAACCCAGGCATAGCTGATTTGACTGGTTCCGCTGCCAGGATAGTTTTTATCGAAGACGGTGACCTGCGCGCCCCGTCGCGACAATGATTGCGCGACGGCTAAACCCAGCACGCCTGCACCGATTACGGCAATACGTTGTGGCATATCTGGTCTCTCCTGAACAGGGATGAGTGGAAAACTGCTTCCCGCCGGGTCGTTTCACTATTGCGAAGTCGACAAAGGACGTCAACCGCAGCTTCAGATAGTGGCTTCATCAAACCAGTCAGGCACAGGATCGGGCAGATTGATCCACTGCTCAGGGCCCGCAGCCATCTCATAGGGTGTCAGCAGTGCGTGGTCGAGCGCGGAAAGAATGCGCTTTTCATCCATTTCAATGCCGATAAAAACCAGCTCCTGGCGCGCATCGCCAGTCCCTTCCTGCCAGTGTTCAGCGATGAAATTGAGAGTATCCGCATCCTGTGGCCAGTCCATCCGCGGCACACTTACCCACCAGCGCCCGGCATAACCCTGACGAGCCACAGCGCCCGCCTGCGACCACATCGCAGCATAGTCAGGCCGGCTGGCGAGCCAGAAGTAGCCCTTAGAACGGATAACACCGTCAAGCTGGTGATTAACAACTTCCCAGAAACGCAGCGGATGGAACGGACGGCGGGCGCGATAGACAAAACTGCGAATGCCATACTCCTCCGATTCCGGTTGATGCTCACCACGCAGGGTCTGCAACCAGCCTGGTGCCTGTGCTGCACGATCAAAATTAAAGCGACGGGTATTGAGCAGGCAATCGAGCGGAACCTGGCCAAACTCACTGTTCACAATAAGGGCATCTGGATTGAGCGCACGCAGCATGCCCTGCAGTTCATGCAATTGCGTCTGGCTGAGCAGATCCGTTTTGTTCAGTACCAGCAAATCACAGAACTCAATCTGATCTACCAGTAAATCAACCACAGAACGCGTATCCTCCTCGCCCAGTGACTCGCCGCGGGACTGAAGATCATCGACTGAACGATAATCTCGCAGAAAATTGAAGCCATCCACCACGGTAACCATGCTATCCAGACGCGCATAAGCCGACAGACTTTCACCTTCTTCATCTTCAAACGTAAAGGTTTCAGCAACCGGCAGCGGTTCAGAGATCCCGGTAGACTCAATTACCAGATGATCGAAGCGACCGGCCAGCGCCAGACGTTTCACCTCCAGCAGCAGGTCTTCTCGCAGCGTGCAGCAGATGCAGCCGTTACTCATTTCAACCAGCTTTTCATCGGTACGTGACAGCTGTGCGCCGCCGTCGCGCACCAGCGCAGCGTCGATATTAATTTCAGACATATCATTGACGATGACCGCAATCCGCCGTCCTTCGCGGTTATTAAGAATATGGTTGAGCAGGGTGGTTTTACCGGCACCGAGAAAGCCAGAGAGAACGGTAACCGGCAGTCGGGGATCCTCGGATGTCAGGAGGGAGAGTGGCATAGTGTTACCTGTCAGTAGTGATTAATATATATGTTATAACATAACATTAATCAGCCTCTTTTCAATCGCGATTTCTGTTCCCCTGTTTGATAATGAAAATAGTTAAAAAGAAGGAGAAGTGATGCAAACACTCACTCTGGTGCCGCGTCTTGTACCGGACGTCAGAAGCGGCGTGAAAACCTCAACGATACGCTGGCAGGAAGGTGATGTCGTCACCGGTCCACTGAAACTGGTCAATCAGGAGGATGCAACCGACACGGTAATTGTATGGGTGACGAGGATCGAAACGCTGCGCCTGAATCACATCGCCGCACGGCTGGGGAAGGAGGCTGAATGGCCGGATGCGGTGCTGCTGGCGGGGATGCGCGAACACTATCCAGAGATCAGTCTGAGCAGTGAGGTGCAGCTGATCACACACCTCACGCCCGCCGAAACTCAGGTAAAGCTCGCCGAACGCTAATTAACTGTGCTCAATGACCAGCAGTGCCAGCGTATCGGCTTCCAGTGCCCGGAAGATATGAAGCTCATCGCCCGGATAGGTAATGTAATCACCCACATCCAGCTCCACAGCACTCTCTACCGGACCAACCAGCGCACGCCCTTTGGCAATAATAATATGCTCAATGGTATTGGGGATGTGAGGCTGTGAAATGCGTTCGCTCCCCGGCTGGACCTCCAGCAGATAAATATCACGCCGCACGCCGGGTGGGCAGGATGCCAGCAAAACGGCCTGATAATCGGCCAGATCGGCGGTAACCGACAGACCTTCTCCACGTCGTATCACCTGCAGGCGACGTGCATCAGGTTCCAGCAGACGTGAAAAGGGAATATTCAGCGTCACGCACAACGACCACAGCGTCTCAATGCCCGGATTACCATTTCCCGCTTCCAGTTGTGACAGCGTAGATTTGGCGATCCCTGCGCGGCGTGCTACTTCAGCCAGTGACAGACCTGCTCGCTGACGTTCACGCACTAAAGCGTTAGCAATAATGCTGATAGGGGTATTCAAATGCACTCCCGAAACTCAAAGTGTTTTTTATATCGAACATAACGTTCATCTTGTAAATCGCCGTGGCGATGTTCATTATATCGGATTATACGTTCATTATGAGACAGAGTGATGCGTTTTCCGCAAATGCAGTTGCTGGACAAAGGGGTAATTAAAGCGATTTTCCTGGTCTGCCTGGCTGATGGGATCGTCGGTTTATCTTATGGCTCGCTGGCCTCCGCCGACGGATTTCCGCTCTGGGTGCCACTGGCGCTCTCAACGCTGGTGCTGGCGGGGGCGTCAGAGTTTCTGTTTATTGGCATTGTGGCCGGTGGCGGCAGCCCCTTTACCGCCGCCGCTGCGGGCTTGCTGGTGAACGCGCGTCATCTGCCGTTCGGTATTGCGGTAAAAGATCTGGTGGGAACGGGCCCGCGGGGTTGGTTTGGCTGTCACATCATGAACGATGAAAGCGTGGTATTCGGAATCTCTCAGCCTCAACTGGCTCAGCGTCGTAGCGCTTACTGGCTGTGCGGCATCGGCATCGGCTTTATCTGGCCTGTCAGCGTGATGACCGGCGCGGCGATAGGGCAGTTTATTCCTGATGTCTCGGTGATTGGGCTGGATGCGGTATTCCCGGCCATTCTGATTGCCCTCATTTTTCCCGCGCTGCGACAGCGACGAACCCGGATCCCTGCCACTGTCGGGGCGTTACTCTCGCTGCTGGCGACGCCACTGGTTCCGGCGGGCATGCCGGTGTTGTTCTCACTGCTGGGCCTGCTGACATGGAGATCGCGCAAATGACGCATCAGGGAATGATCATTGCCGGCATTGCTATGCTGGCCGCAGGGACGTATCTGATGCGTTTCGCAGGCGTCAGGCTGGGAAACCGTCTGCCTGTCAGCGAGCGCACCCAGCAGATACTCTCTGACGCTGCCACTGTCTTGCTGCTGGCGGTAGCTGCGACCACCACGTTGTTTGAGGGGCACCATTTTGCCGGTGAGGCTCGTGTGGCTGGCGTAGGCTTTGCGCTATTACTGGCGTGGCGTCGGGCTCCGCTGATTGTGATTATTCTGGGGGCGGCGGTGATGACGGCGCTGTTACGTTTCCTTGGCGTATCCTGATGCTGATTTGTCCTGTGGCTGCTTAACTGCGTCCCGTCCAGGATTGCTATCTGCATGGGCATAACGGCATGATGAGGGTTTATCACCTGATCGGAGTTCACCTATGAATCGTCCGTTACAGATTGGCCTTTTACTCTTTCCTGATGTCACACAACTCGATCTAACCGGTCCCTGGGAGGTGTTTGCGCGCACGCCCGACACCAGTTGTCATCTGGTCTGGAAAGATCTACAGCCAGTGCGTTCCGATCGAGGCCTGTCTGTATTGCCCACCATGACGTTTGATACATGCCCGCAACTGGATGTGATCTGTGTGCCCGGCGGACCGGGTCAAATCGCCCTGATGTCAGATGACGTTACGCTGAACTTCCTTCAAAAGCAGGCCGCTCAGGCACAGTGGATTACATCGGTCTGTACCGGATCGCTGGTGCTGGGGGCTGCCGGATTGCTTAAAGGATATCGCGCGACATCGCACTGGAGTTCAATCGATCAGCTGGCCTTGCTGGGTGCGGATCCGGTCAGTCAGCGGGTGGTGCGTGACCGTAATCGCATCAGCGGGGCAGGTGTGACCTCGGGCATCGATTTTGCCCTGACGCTGGTGGCAGAAATCGCAGGTGACGCAGTGGCGAAAGCGGTTCAGCTACAGATGGAATATGATCCACAACCGCCATTCACCAGCGGTTCCCCTAAGACCGCACCGCCACAGGAAGTCGAGCAGGCAAAGGCGAAGATGGCGGCGTTTATTGCTACGCGCCGGGCCGCAACCATGCGTGCCGCACAGCGACTACAGGCTGAACAGCTTCCGGATGCCGGGAATACGCAATAGCAGCAGTAAGAGTGACATCGAAAGGAGCAATGTCAGGGCGATAACCCGTAATTTATCGCCCGGCGTCGGGATGTGGATCGCGGCGGTCTGCAAGTTAATCAGCACTGTCCCATCACCCGGTTTCTTCAGTAAAGATAAGCTGCACCATAAGCGCCTGGAAAACCTGGCATTTCGGTTTTCACTGCGTGGATGATTTACAGGAAGCACTGATTACCGGCAGAGAAGCGATCTATCCCGACTGGTTTTTTAACCGTAAGTCAGCCAATCCACATCGCATCGATGCGGCGGCCCGTCATGAATATCTGCGTGTTTTTCAGCAACCCGGCGCATTGCGGGCTGGGTTGGCTTTTTACCGGGCCTTTGCGCAGTCGGCAGAGCCGAATCGCCAGCGTGCGCGAAAAGGTAAACTGGCTGTGCCACTGCTGGCAATTACCGCCGATCAGGGATCGATTCCTGATATGGCGACACCGTTACGCGCCGTTGCGCACCAGGTTAGCAGTCAAATTATCCTTAACTGTGGTCATTTTATTCCTGACGAACAACCGGTGAAATTAGCGGAAATACTGGCAAACTTTTTTACTCACACCACGAATAAAAGCGAATTAACGCCTCTGTAAATAAGGGAAAGTAATAGTGTGCAGCGGATTATTAATATTCTTGCTGATCCGCTGCTATCTCATACGCCTTTCCAGTAAATATGTCTATCTTATTGATTTTAAATCACTAACTGTGGGTTATTCCGCGTTGCTTTCTGAGTCGTGCTGTGAATAAATAAACCGTCATTATCATCCACCTTCAGGATGAGTTAAATAAAACCGTCGGCAGCAGACTGCCGATAGCATATTGCCGGGGCTGCGATGAATCAGGAAAAGGCACGACTGGCCGGAGAAATTAAAGCCGGAGTTAATGAACTGGAATCGCAATTAGTGGCGATTCGACGTGATATCCATGCGCATCCTGAATTAGGCTTTGATACGCTGCGCACAGCCAGGCTGGTCACCGACTATCTGCAGGCGCTGGGACTTCATCCCCGCACCGGTGTAGGTCGCAGCGGTGTGGTGGTGGATATCGACGGTGCAGAGCCGGGCAAAACATTGCTGTTGCGCGCCGACATGGACGCGCTGCCAATCCAGGAACAGACCGGTTTACCTTTTGCCAGCCGCTATCCTGGTAAAATGCACGCCTGCGGTCACGATATTCACACTGCGACGATGCTGGGTGTGGCAACGTTATTACCACGCTATCGTCAGCAGCTTAAAGGGCGCGTCCGGCTGATTTTCCAGCCTGCAGAAGAAACACCCGAAAGTGGTGCTGAAGCGATGATCGCGGACGGCGTAGCGGAGGGCATCGACTGGGCTGTCACTTTGCATAACAAGCCTGAACTGGCGGCGGGGGAAGTTGCCCTGACACGCGGTGCCAGCACCGCCTCCAGCGACGAATTCGATGTCACGGTACACGGCGTATCCACACACGCGGCACGTCCGCACATGGGCACCGATCCAATACTCGCCACCGTGCATCTTATCAGCCAGTTGCAGACCATCATTTCTCGTGAACGCGATCCTGCACACTCTGCCGTCCTGACTATTGGGCACATTCAGGGTGGGACTACCCACAATATCATTCCTGACAGCTGTCTGTTCCAGGGCACCATCCGCACCAAATCGCCAGAAGTGCGTGCTGCCATGGAAGCCTCATTTAAGCGGATGTGCGAGGGGGTGGCGCTGGCACAGAACGTGCGCGTGGAGGTTAACTTCCAGCGTGGTGTGCCGCCATTAATGAATGACGATCGCCTGATTGATTCACTGGAAGAGATTCTGTCGCATCAGTTTGATAAAGCGATCATCGCGCAGCCCAGCGCCAGCTTTGGCGCCGAAGATTTTTCACTGTTCACCGAACGGGTTCCGGGTTGCCAGATCCATATTGGTTCGGCCACGCCAGGCCGGGACGATCATCTGCATAATTCCGATTATCAGCCTGATGAACGAAGCATTACCGCCGGGACGCAGGCGCTGACCCGCCTTGCAATTGATTTGCTCTCTTAATAATAAATAAATGAGGTTTTTATGATGATGCGCAACCGTCTGTTCACGGCTTCTCTGACCGTGGCACTGCTCGCCACTTCCGCATTCAGCCAGGCGAAAGATTTCGGCACACTGAAGTTTGCTACCGAAGCGGCCTATCCTCCGTTTAACCAGACTACGCCGAGCGGTAAAATCGTGGGCTATGAACCGGATATGGTGGCGGAACTGGCAAAGCGTGCAGGCTTTAAATATGAAATCATCGCGCAGAAATGGTCGGGCATGATTCCTGGCCTGATCGACGGTAAATATGATGCAGTGGTCGACGCCGTGACTGTGACGCCAAAGCGTGCTGAAGCGATCGATTTCACCCATCAGTACACCGTCAGCGTCTCAAGTTTTGTGACCGCCAAAAAAAGCCCACTGGCCACGCTGCCAGGCAGTGGCACGGTTGTGACGGCGGATGATGCCGCTGGCATGAAAAAAGCGATCGACGATCTGAAAACCACCTTTAAAGGAAAAACGATCGCGGTACAGGTTGCCACCATTCAGGCGGACTTCCTGCAAAAATATCTGGGCGATGTCGCCACCATTCGCACGTATCAGGCCGGTCCTGAAACCTTCGCCGACCTGATGAATGGCCGCGTCGATGCCGTCATGGCTTCGCGCACCAACCTTAACGCCTTTGTGAAAAAAAACAGCGATGCGATCAGTAGCAGCGGCTACGGCTTCTCCGGTGGCGTGCTGGGTGCGGGATCGGCCATTGGTCTGCGTAAAGGCAACAGCGAGCTGCAGCAGGTGCTGAATCAGGCGCTGGATTCCATGATCAAAGACGGAACGCTGAGCAAACTGTCGATTAAATGGTTTGGCGAAGATGTCGCGCCAAAAGCGTAACGGCTGATGTTGATGAATATTGACTGGCAGATTCTGGGTTTCGGCGATGAGGGATGGGGTGGTGTGTTGCTTAACGCCGCAGCCGTTACTGTCAGCGTATCACTCTGCGCCTGGTTGCTGGGAGCGATGCTGGGCAGCGTACTTTGCTGGATGCAGATTGCTGGATCGCGCTGGCAGCAGCGGCTTGCGGCAGGCTACATCACGCTGTTTCGCGGCGTGCCGGAACTGCTGGTGATCTATCTGTTCTACTTTGGTGGACGCCAGGTGGTCTCCACCGTGGGCAACGCGCTGGGATTCCAGGGACCGTTCGATGTGAACGGTTTTGTCGCGGGTGCGATCGCCATCGGGCTGATCTCCGGCGCCTATCAAAGTGGTGTGTTTCGCGGCGCGTTCTACGCCATTCCGGGCGGTACGCTGGAAGCCGCGACGGTAACCGGCATGGGGCGGCTGATGATGTTTCGACGCATTATCGTGCCGCAGGCGTTACGCACTGCGCTGCCGGGCATGGGCAACCAGTGGCAATCTGTTATCAAAGAGTCGGCGCTGGTCTCTGTCACCGGACTGGTCGAAACCATGAATCAGGTTTCCACGGCAGCCAACTCCACCCAAATGTCCTTTTTCTTCTACAGCGTGGGTGCGGTGATCTACCTGATTATCACCACCTGTTCCGATATGGTTTTCCGCTACGTGGAAAAGTTTGCGATGCGCGGTCAACAGCGCGTGAAGGGGTAAGGAGTCCACGTGGATATGATGTTTTTACAGCAGACGCTGGTGGCGTTGCTGAAAGGATTACCGCTGACTATCAACCTGGCGCTGCTCTCGCTACTGGGCGGGGGCGTGCTGGCGCTGCTGCTTAATCTGCTGCGCATGACGCGCGTCGGCAGTTTTTTCTGTCGTTTCTACGTCTGGCTATTTCGCGGTACGCCGCTGCTGATCCAGATTTTTATGGTCTATTACGGCCTCGGCAGTTTACCGGCGGTGCGTGAAAGCCTGTTCTGGCCGCTGCTGCGCGATCCTTACTGGTGTGGTTTGCTGGCGCTGATCCTCAACGATGCGGCGTACACCTCGGAGATCCTGCGTGGCGGGCTGCGCGCGGTCAGTCAGCAATCCCTAGAGGCTGCCAAAGTCTCGGGCATGTCGTCCTATAAGATCTTTACCCGCATCACCTTACCGATTGCGATTCGACAGGCGCTACCGGCTTACAGCAATGAAATCATCTCGATGATTAAAGCGACGTCGCTGGTCAGCACCATCAGCCTGATGGAGATGACCGGTATTGCTGACTCAATAGTCTCTTCCACTTTCCGCGCGCTTGAAGTGTTCCTGAGCGCGGCGGTGATCTACCTGATACTCACCATGCTGGTCAGCAAAGGGGTATCGATGCTGGAACGACGCTTATCACCTTACTATTTTGGAGCACGCTCATGACCGCACCAACCATCATGCTGAGTCATCTCAGAAAGAGTTATGCGGGACATGAAGTGCTGCACGACATCAGCCTGACCGCGCAGGATGGCGATGTGATTTCGCTGATTGGTGCGAGTGGGTCGGGTAAAAGTACGTTATTACGCTGCATTCCCTTTCTGGAAGTGCCGCAGGCGGGCGAAATCGCGGTCGGGGAGGTAAACGTTACGCTGGATAACGCCGATGAAAAACTAAGTCGCGAGCAGCGCCGCCGTATCAAGCTGATGCGGATGCAGCTCGGCTTTGTGTTTCAGAGCTTCAACCTGTGGCCGCATAAAACCGTGATGCAAAATATCATCGAAGCGCCGGTTCATGTGCAGAAGCGCAGTCATAAAGAGGCAGTTGAAGAAGCCGAAGCGCTGCTGCATAAAGTGGGACTCTATGCAAAACGCGACGCCTGGCCGTCGCAACTCTCTGGCGGACAGCAGCAGCGCGTGGCAATTGCCCGGGCGCTGGCGCAGCAGCCGAAAGCGATCCTGTTTGATGAGCCGACCTCTGCGCTGGATCCGGAGCTGGTGGGGGAAGTATTACGAGTGATACGCAGCCTGGCAGAAGAGGGACGCACCATGATTATCGTGACGCACGAAATGGGCTTTGCGCGTGACGTGTCGAACAAAGCGGTGTTTCTGCATCAGGGCATGATTGAGGAGTCCGGTTCGCCGGAGCAGGTGTTCCTTGACCCCATCTCGCCACGCTGCCGAACCTTCGTGAACAGCCACTTTGAGCGTAATGCAGGCTAGAGCAGCAGGGGAACGTATTACCGCTAAGCCGCGTGTCTTAAAATCAGAAAACCCCGGAAGCATTTCCGGGGTTTTTTTCAGCCAGGCTGGGTGATTCAGATGAGCCTGTAAACGCAATATCCTGAAATTAAGGATTGAAAACAGGGCGGCCCGCTTCAACCAGTGCCTGCCACTGCTGATAGCTGGGACGGCGCTGGATGTTTGAATACCACGCTTTCAGAGCAGTACATTCGTCTGGCACAGCAAGGTTCACCAGAGCCGCGAAGATCATGCCGCCGGTTACAGCGATGTCGGCCATCGTAAACGTATTGCCCGCGACATAAGGCTGTGAGCGTAAAACGGCATCGAAATAGTGCATGCCACGGATGGCCTTTTCACGCATCTTCTCACCCCATTCCACATTCTGATAGAGCTCAACCTCTGGCCCTAATCCTGCGGTGGCATGGTGGAAATAGACGCTGACCGCATCAAGAAATTCGATTTCAGCCCGTTTGGTCATCATATGGATAACGCCTTTTTCTACCGGCGTGACGCCCGTCAGAACAGGGTTTTCATCCAGCACGTCCAGATATTGCGTAATCGCGGTGCACTCTGCGATCAGCGTTCCATCTTTCAGCGCTAATACTGGCAGGGTTCCTGAGTAATTGATCGCTAAAAATTCAGGCTTTTTGTGCTCGCCTTTCCACAGATTGATCGGAATAAATTTCACCTGAGAAAGTAATCCTTTTTCCGCCAGGGCAATTCTTACCCGAGCAGGATAAGGGCCATCATACCAGTCATAGATTTTCATCGAGGGGAGTGAAGAAGCTGCAGATGCATTGTTGATATCAGTCATGATTAAAATACCTACCTGTCAATTGGTAGGTAGATAGTGGCGCCAGATTTTTATCCTGTCAAGACCTATCTACCAGTTGGCAGGTAAAATTTTTTCTTTATAATGGGTTTAAACTTCAATAAGGAAAACCGACTGATGAGCCTGAACGCACGTGAAGCTATCCTGGCAGCAGCAAAGAGTGCTGCTCAGAATCATGGCTATAACGGGATTAACTTTCGCAGCATCGCTGATGAGGTGGGGATTAAGAATGCCAGTATCTATTATCATTTCGCCAGCAAAGCCAACCTGGGGGCCGCCGTCGCTAACCGATACTGTCAGGACACGGCGCAGAATTTAAAAACCATTCGCGAACAAAGTGCGTCACCGGATGAGGCGCTGCAGCGTTATCCGCAGATTTTCCGTATGTCGCTGGAAGATGCCAACCGGCTCTGTCTCTCCAGCTTTATGGCAGCGGAATATGACGATCTGCCGGAGGAAGTGAAGCGCGAGGTGCAGTGTTTCGTTGAGGCGAACGTTGAGTGGCTGACGCAGGTCCTTAATGAAAAGGAACCTGATAATACCGGGAAAAATGCTCAGCGCGGACTGGCGATCTACACCGCAGTGGCCGGTGCGCAATTAATTGCCCGCACGCGTCAGGATATTAACCTTTTCGATAGCCTGATTATGACCTATCAGGAGACCGGCCTGATTCCGCTGTCGCGATGAACATTATCCTTCAGGCACATAAATCGACATCTTCAGCGAGGGCGCATCATTCGACATGAAGCTGGAATAACTGAAATTTCGCTTCACGCCATCCTTGCCTGTCAGGCATTTTGTCCCGGAGACGGGAGCAGCTATCACATGCTCGTTCCACCATTCGCTGAATTCCTGACACTCGCGCTCAAGCCGGCTAATGAGTGATGGAAATGCGGGGTTATGCGCATTTCGATCGTAGTCAGCATGAAACAGGCCCAGCATTCTTTGGGCTTCTTTATGCCAGGTGTCTCCGAACAGGGCACGGGCCTCAGCTGTGGTCAGCATGAAAATCAGGATGTTCCTGTCTTTGACCGATAACTGGCCGAAGTCGGTGATCAGCTCTGCAGCAGCGCTGTTCCATATCAGCACATCCCAGTGTGCGTTAGTGACGTAGGCGGGCTCGGCTAAGCTCCGAATCAGTTTGATTACGCCCTCCGGAATAACGCCGTCGTTCTCAGTCTCTGTTTTCCGGCGAGTAAGCGACTGCAGATGCAGCACCTCGACCTTATCAAGCTCCAGCGCCCGGCCCAGCGCGCTGACGATCCGGTCTGAGAGCGTGTCTACCCGGCCCTGTTCGATTTTTGTATACCATTCTGTACTGATGCCAATTCTTGCTGCGACCTCTTCACGCCGTAATCCCGGCGTGCGACGCCTTTCACGGGTTCTTAAATCCCTGCTGTCAGGCTTGGTCCTGGCGCGGCGCGAACGCAGGAAATGACTTAATTCACTTTTTGGCTGCATGAGTTAACCTGGTCGTGATTTATACCCCTATAAAACTAGTCTATTTTCGCCACCGTTAAGCCCTTTTATAGTCGTGTTCTCTACAGCAGATGAGAGGTAACACTATGAAAGCAGCTGTACTCGAATCATTCGGTAATCCACTCAGCATTCAGGATGTCCCGCCGCCGATCCTCGGAACAGGGGAGGTGATCGTGGATGTTGTAGCCGCTCCCGTTCTTTCCTACGCCAGCGAAGTATTCAGTGGCGCCAGAAGATATCTTTTACCTCCACCGGTTATTCCTGGGTGTGGGGCCATTGGCCGGGTGCGCGAAACAGGGCCCGATGCTGCATGGCTTAAACCGGGTGACTGGGTTTTTTGCGATCCCACCGTCCGATCAAGAGATAACGCGCAGTCGCCTGAAATCGTGTTACAGGGCTGGAGTGCACGGGGGGAAGGCGGACAAAAAATCCAGCAATACCATCTGAATGGCAGCTTCGCCGAACAGATTCGTGTGCCCACTGAAAATGCTGTGGCAATGGGTGATATCGATCCTGCTGAAGCCGCTGCATGGTGCGCCATCAATACGTTACTGGTGGCCTATGGTGGTTTGCTGGCGATGGAACTTAAAGCCGGTGAGAACTTACTGGTTAGTGGGGCCACCGGTAATTTTGGCAGTTCAGCCGTACTGGCTGCCCTCGCCATGGGAGTCAGTAAAGTCATCGCGCCCGGACGCAACCCGCGGGTTTTGCAGGAGCTCAGGAAACGGTTTGGCTCGCGGATTGAAACCGTCACGCTCAGCGGTGTCGCTGATGAAGATATTTCTGCAATGAAAAGTGCTGCGGAGGGTCCCATTGATGCGGTGCTGGACTTGCTCCCGCCTTCAGCTCCGGCATCCGCGGCGCGCAATGCCATTATGTCGGTGAGGCCCTATGGTCGTGCGGTGCTGATGGGGGGCGTCGGCATGCTGGGTGGGGATGATCTGGCGCTGCCTTATCCGTGGATCATGCGCAATCTCATCACCATTAAAGGACAGTGGATGTATGAACCTCAGGCTGTGTACACGCTCGTGGGGCTGATCCGGGCAGGATTACTGGATCTCAGCCATTACGCGGTAACGGAATTTGCACTGAGTGATATTAATCGCGCCATCACGCATGCCGCTGAAAATAGCGGTCCCTTTAAGCTGACGGTGATCCGCCCGTAACGGTTTCAGAGAAAGCCTGTTGCTTACTTTTAGATGCGCTATTCATTTACGCTCAATAACGACGCCTCATGGACTAACCCATTAAATGTCGAGTGATTTATAATTTCTGCGCAACTGAATGCGCCAGGGAATCCCGGTAAATAACAGAGTCGTAGTCGTGACTACCCATGGCAGCTAAATAACAGTAACAGGACATTCAGTCAGGTTCAGGCTTAATTAAACTGAATCACTAAAATGTGGTTAGTCGAAGACACCATTGATGACGGCGGTTACGATAGCGGTGCTTAGAGCAATAAGCACCAGGTCATCTCCTACGGCTCTCCACTCGTAGCCAGGATAATAGGGCAGTTCATTTATCATTGATAGAGGCAACGTTTTTTTGGCGATACCCGGCGGCAAAGGTTTACCACGAGCAACTTTTTTTGCTATTCCTGGCGGGAGGGACTGATAATCGACCAGTCCATGATTGACGGCAAGATTACGCGCAAGAGAGAAGTTGATATCTGACTCAACGTGATTGGGTTGCCTATCGTGCTTACGATTTCCGTGTTTGTCTTTTGCGCCCGCATTACCATGCCCCTTGTTTCCGTGCTCTCCGCTTTTGCCGTTATTACCCTGGGTTCCGCTATTACCATTACCCTGACCGCCACCACCGTTGCCGTTGCCCGGATTTGCAGAAACTGGTGCAGCAAGCACGGTACAGGATATAACCACCGCAAATGCGGCTTTTAAAGAGCGAGATTTGATCATGTTATCTTTCCTTAATATTATTCAATATTCTGAACCAGGACATTAAAAAGCGATGTAAGGAGGTGACATGAGTTCAACCTCATCACATTATTATTCCACCTGTTCATTATTACCCAGCATTAAACGGTCGACAAGCGCATAGCAATCTTAAGAATTATCTCAAAAAAAAATCCTAAAAAGCTGTACCGTGTTTTGATATTTTGTATGAATTTCATGCTGAAGCCTTTGCTTGTAATAGATAAAAATCCGGCTTTAAGCGAGGCGGAATGCCTTTTCATTATTTTTATAATGCTGCAATTCATTGTATATATTTGCGATTACCTGAAATTACTACGACGCTTAATAACTCTGCAATATATGGCACCTTAAGCGAGGTAGAAAAGATGACGATTCATCGAGGCGGATCAGGTAATTTCCTGGAAAACCCGCAGCGGACTGAAGAAGCGGAAAGCAAAGGCGGCTCTGGCCGACACTTCGCACCTGCAAGTTTCATCTCTTTCTACCGTGATTGCCAGCTACCATTTCCTGTATTAAAAATCTGAACGGCTTTAGCAATACGCGAGTTCACGCGCGAACTGATACCTGGACTTATTTCACTATCAGGCTGAGCTGAGTTTTCTGATACCGGTCTCCCCATAATATTCAGGAGTTCAAAATGAAAATTAATAAAAGCTATAAAGGATGGCTGGCTGTATCAGCCGTTGTCGCTCTCTTCAGCACTGCCAGCGTGCAGGCTGAGACGCAGACAAGCGCCCCGCAGGGTGGGAATACACCGCAGACCATTAAGAATGACAAGCTCAGTCCTGGTGACGAAAAAGCACTGAAGGATATGGCTCAGGCCAATATCAATGAAATTGCCGCCGCCAAAATTGCGCTGAACACGACACAAAGCGCAGAAGTTAAAACCTTTGCGCAGAAGATGGTTGAAGATCATGGCAGTGCCTTGAAAAAAGTTCAGGCGGTTGCTAAGCAAAAAGAGGTGGCATTACCGACTGCACCAGATGCTAAACATAAGGCCATGGCCGACAAACTGGAAAAGCAGAGCGGTGGTAATTTTGACAAAATGTATATGGAAAATGCCGGTGTAATGGACCATAAGAAGGTGCTGGCGACGTTGAAAAGTGACGCGACGAAGATAAAGGATCCCGATGTGAAGGCGCTGGCCGATGCACACACCCCTGTTGTAGAACAGCATCTGACGTCCGCCCAGCACATGTCGATGTAACGGGGCTGCCCGGTTTCCGAATTATCCGCCAGCGCTGTTACGGGATCAATTAAGCGGATTCACATCTACGTGGATCCCGATTTCGACAGCACGCATGAAGAGCGATTTTTTGTGGCGTGCAGTGGATATGACTCGTTCAGGTGACCTCTGGATGATGAAGTGGCATGCGCTCAGACACTGACGTGGAAGCCGTCATTCACGCCATTCCGCTGCCAGCACTCAGTAGCCGGAGATCATTATGACGCGGTGCAAACTGCTATGTCTCCGGTCAACGATACCGGCTTTGAACCCGTGTACTCAGTGCCGATCGCGGAATCATGGCGTCAGCAGCCTTGTTACTGCTGTGACCGGGAAAGCATCCGTTATGCTGCGTGCTCAGGTGGTAACCAACGAGGGAGAAGGTCAGGCCCGGTTGCCACTGCTTTACGCCAGCTTCGCAAAGCTGGGTAGTGCACCTTCTCCTCAGGATATTATCGAAAACAACCGCGCCATAAACTGGCCGGTTAGCCCGGTTCCGCTGCTAACATCCAGCCTGAATAAAGCCCCGAAACGAGGCTTAATGATTTTTATTTTCCACCAGGCTTATTCCTGCATGTCGCCAGTATATCGTCCGTCGCAACATATTCCCGAGTCTGAACGCCGGTAATACCCAGCATGGTAGAAAACAGATTGTCCTGAGAGTATTTTTGCGTCGAACCCTGATGGCTCAAACATGTGTAGTCCACGGCATAACGCTGCTGGTAATCGGGCGACAGCCAGATAAGCAGCGGCACGCGGGTCTGGACTTCAGGCGCGATAGCATAGGGCAGGCCATGCAGATAAACACCTTTTTCACCCAGTGACTCACCGTGATCAGACAGATAAACCAGACTGGTCGTAAACTTCTCCTGATGGGCTTTCAGTAATTCAATCGCTTTATCGACGATATAGTCCGCATACAGGATGGTGTTGTCATAGGTATTAACCAACTGTTCCTGCGAACACTCCTGAATCTGATTAGTTTCACAGGTGGGTTTAAATTTGCCGAATTCCGGAGGATAACGGTGATTGTAGGTCGGGCCATGACTGCCGATAGTGTGCAGCACGATCACGCCACTGCCCTGAAGCTGGTTGATATACTCCTCCAGGCCATGGAAAAGAATCTCATCATAGCACTCGCCTTTGATGCACATTCCCGGAAGATTCAGCGCGGTCATATCCTGATTAGGCACGCGATCGCACGCCCCTTTGCATCCCGCATCGTTCTCATGCCATAGAACACTCAGACCTGCACGCTGAATCACATCCAGCAATCCTTCCTGATGACTGGCCAGGGCGTCATCGTAATGCCTGCGTGGCATGTTCGAGAACATGCAGGGAACAGAGACAGCCGTGGAGGTGCCACAGGAGGAGAAGTCATGAAAATAGACAACGTCCTCTTTCGCCAGTAAGGGGTTGGTCGGTCGTTGATAACCGCCCAGAGAAAAATTGGCGGCACGAGACGTTTCACCCACCACCAGAATCGTCAGGTTCTTTTTAGGGCCATCCAGCATGACCGGAAGTTGATGGGCATCTTCACCTATTTTCACCAGCGGAAGATTGGCCCGCTCGCGGTGATTATAGTAGGAGAGCGAGGCAGCAATGAAATTAGACGGACTCAGGGATTTCACCAGCTCATGATTGTTACGAAACAGTGAGGCGTAATGCTTATAAAACAACATGGCTATGATGGCTATCAGTGCAACAGAAATCACCAGACTCACCGCGCGCTGAATCACGCCTTTCCATACCGGAGCCGACTTTTTAAACGCAGGCCAGAAGGCCAGAGCAGCCATAAAAATACCGGTAAAAAATATCACCGCAATCATCTTTGGTGTCAGGAGCGCCATACTTTCTGCTGGCGTGGTATCCACCATATTGGTGATCATCGAGCGATCAAGGACGATGCCATAGTGCTGAATAAAGTACTGAGCCGCAGCGGAGACAATGACAAACAGTGCAATGGTTATCCTGTCCAGCCACAAAAATGAGGCAAGCGTCAGCACAATATTAATGACGCAGAAAGCGACGATTGGCATGGAGAGGAAAAAAAGATATTTGCTAAGCCCGTTCATCTCTATAAGCGAGTAAGCCTGGCGGTAAAAGGCGAAATTGAGAAAAACAGAAATATAGAGTGAGAATAACAGGATGAATGTAATGCGGGGCAATACAGGCTGACTCATTCTGAAGCGTGCCATAAAGGTATTCCGTAACCTTGAATAAGTGGATCCAAAAAGATTGTTTTTAAAATTGATTAGTAAAAATTAATAAAAACTATGTGCCATATACCACAGATAGATGAAGCTCAGCACAGTAAATACTGAAATAGCCAAAGAAAAACATTCGCTTAATGAAAATTTGAGCATGGCGGGTGCCTGAAAGTTTGCGTATTCACATTAGCTAATGTGAAGCTAAAATGAACTTATTGCTACAGTTTGTGCGGTATATCTTGGGTTTTTGTGATCTGTATCTCATTAATTAAACTGAGGCCCTGAAATTGATTAGTGTGGCTGGGGGATTACATAACAATTTGAGAGACGCTGAACGTCTGGTATCTGACAGGAATCTATAAAATAAAAAGAGTCAGCGCCCGTTCAGTCTATCCTCTGTAATATTAGCCCTGCGTCTCATACGCAATCGGCTTCATCAGAAAAGGCTCAATCCGGATAGAAAGCGAACGGGTTTCCCCGTCCGTTTTTACCAGGAACAGTTACACCTCTTTTCGTCCAGAAAAACGCTCTTTCATCAGAGAAAACGCAATGCCGATATCCAGCTCCGGTGAGGGTGGCATAAAACTGGCTTTTCCCAGCGACAGCATATCCGCAATATGCGGGTTATCCTGCTTCATAATGAAATCTGCCAGCAGACTGCCCGCTACGGTCTGTTTAGAAACGCCAGCACCGTTACAGCCACCCGCTGTGCAAACAAATTTGTTCAGCATGCCCCATTCAGGCGCCCCGTTCCGCGTAACGCTGATGGTACCGGACCACGTGTGAGATAACTTGACACTGCTCAGGGTCGGATAGACTTTATTAAATAAACGCTGATGCAGTTGAGTTGCCAGGTAAGTCCTGGCGGTACTCACCTGACCTTTAAGCGCGGGTATTACATGCTGGCGAATCAGGAAGCGGCGATCTGTTGTGAAACGGAAGGTTGCTCCGGCAATGGCATTGACGGGCGTCAGCCCCCAACTCTGCATAGGAGGAAGGGTCGCGAGTTGTTCATCTGTCAGTGGATCGGTAATGCTGGCAAACGTGGCCATAGCGGCCTGACGCGAGAGTCCCGGACGCAGCTCTGGCGAGAGTGCATTGGTAGCCAGCATCACTTTTGGTGTTTTGATCACGCCAAATGGCGTCAGCACTTCAGCCACGCTGCCATAACGAATATCCAGTACTGGTGTATTATCGTAACGTTGAACATTTTCAGGTAAATAATGGTTCAGGCCAGCAATCAGCTGCGCCGGATTAACCAACACGCAAACTGGCGTGAATATTCCTTTGCTGTAAAAGCGCGTGCCGAGTTTAGGGTACAGTTCTTCGCTGCTTAACATCTGCCACGACTCATTCATTAAATCGAGATGGCTGGCGTACTCTTTCAAAACACGATCGTTGCTATTCGCGGCCTGACAGTGATATTTACCGACCTGTTCCCAGTCGCACTGAAGATCATGCTCTGAAATAATCTGCTCCAGCTGACGAATGCCTTCCTGTAGCAGGTTACGGTAAGCGTTGGCCTTTTTTAATTCGGCCGTTGAGCTGCCAATATTATGAGGCAGCCCGATAACAAACCCGGAGTTGCGTGCGGATGCGCTTTCCCTTGTGGTGTACGCGTCGACGATGATGATTTTCAGGGTGGGATTAATTTCAGCCAGGCGGCGCGCAAAGGCGACACCGGCAAATCCCGCGCCGACAATGACCCAGTCGGCAGTGATATCCCCCCGCAACATAGGTTGCGAGGGGAAACATGACTCACCCGCAGGTCAGCCTGAATGATTATGATTGAACGGTATTGATGAATAGCGCAATTCCCTGTGCCTTATTTGAAAAATAAAGCAATTTTTATAAGGGAAAGTGGGATAACTGTGCCAGCGGTAATCTGACTATTGTTGATTTCAGACAAGTAAAATTCCGGTGGATGATTATTACTCAACAGGTAAAGAGGGGGAGAGCATCGCAAAGATGCCTGTAGGGCGTCAAAGCACTCTGTTAATTTCAGCGACTACCTGCATTGTGGCCTCTTCAATGCTTCCTTCATTGCGGCATAAAAACCAGCCGTGCCTGGCAACCTCAAGCTCAAAAGCACGGGTACAGGCGATATGTTCTTCCAGGCGGTGAATCACCGTACTTCCCAGACCCCGCGAACGCGCTGCGGCTCTTTCCCATGATACCTCTGGTGCCGTGACCACCCCGACATGCAGGTCTGGTGCTCGCACGTTGTGCTCTATATTTAGCTGCACTATCTCCGCGAAAGGCACCATTCGTCGAAATGCGGCATCCGACGGATACCAGCGATCCATCAGAATAATGCAGTTCTCAGGCTGCTTAGTGAGTACGTTCTGTGAAATCCAGGCACGGCTTAAAGCAAAGCGTTCACAAATCTCCCGTTCCAGATCGACGGAGGGATCTCTGGCAAGTCGGTTGACCAGCGCCATGGATTCCGCCCTGAAGGGATCGCTTTTTTGCTCGCTAAGTCGGATCACCTTGCTGTTATCTGCTCTTAGCACTTGCGTAATGGACTCCAGCAGGGTGGTTTTACCGGTTCCCTTGGGCCCATCCAGAGTCACAAAAAGCTGACGACTCATGATCCCGATGACACGGGAGTCGGGGAGTTTATATAGCGGGTACTTGCCAAAAGCATGTTTTTTACCTGATAAAGCTGAGCTTACGTCGTTCGCTGAGGCCGTATAAGCGCATGGATTGAGATCAGTACGGTGTAGTTTAAGGGAAGCGTCAATAAAACGGAAAAAATCCCGCGAGTGTCTGTCTCTGGTTTATCTATTCAAATCCACGCCTTCATTGGAAATAACAAGGTGTTAAAGGAAACCTCCAGCACAGGCTGGAGTCTGGTGAGCAATACACGTCTCGATTATGCTCATAGCGCCTCGTTAAATTGCTTCTATTCTAATCCTGCGAAAGGTGGCTTTGATGTCTTATGAAGAGGAAACCAAACTGGAGACCGCTTTAAAACTGGCGGCCGATCATCAAGCAGAACGACCTGAATTTTAACGGGTACTTTTGGCGTCATCGCTTTACCTCCCTTGTACTTCCGGACGGAAAATGGGTGAGGGTAAGGTCGAACTGAAGGCGGGTGAGAATATATCAATTCAGCTTTGGGAAAAACCGGATGGCACGCCAGTCATTCCGGTATTCAGTTCGCAGCGAAGAGAGCCGGGGGTCTGGACTTCTGGTTAATGAATTGCCAGCGACGTACAGGATTTTAAATACCGCGCGCGGAACAGAGCTAAAATTCAGTCAGACCCGCAAGCATCCCTTACCCTTAAGGCTGAATCACCTTACCCTGCTCATCAAGCAGATCCGTCAGGAGTGCCGTGCCATCGCTCCCCACCCGGAAGGCTCCGAAACGAGCTTGCGCAAAACGCTCGCCATGGCCTTCCTGAAAGAAATAAGCGTTAGTGCCGACGGTCAGCGAACCATAATGTTGATGGTATTTCACCCGCAGCTGATTGGGTTGCAGAGATTCACCCTGATCAAACCGGGCCTGAGTCGCATGACGCTGCGCATCGAGATCAACAATCAGGGTTCCGCTGGTGGGCAGACATGGCGCTGACAGTGTCGCACCGCAGGCCTCAGCCTGTTGATACAACGTCAACTCCAGAGGGCGGGTAAGGGCATAATTCAGTGCCATGTAGTCGCCCTGCATCAGGGATCGTGGGTCAACCGGGGCAAGAGGTAAAATCATGACCGCGCCTTGCTTCAGCAGCTGCTCTTTTTGCCAGATGCTGACATTGACGGCTATCAGCGCCAGCACTATTACCGCGGCTGCCAGCCATCGGCTCTGTTTACGCATTCTCACGGGCACCTCCAATCTGTGCAGGTAATACTTTTTTGACTCCCCATGCCAGGCCCAGTAAAACCAGACCGCCCGCCAGCAGCAGCAGGGATTTCTGCAACAGCGTCACTTCCATGAAGTAATACCAGCCAATGACGTACAGAACTAAGAAACCGCTACTGACCACCAGCAATCCCGGACTTCCCTGATAACGCGCCATCAGAATCAGCCACAAGCCCAGCCCGATACCCGGTGCGAAAAGAGCGGCAGCACCGCAGATCAGGGCCGCGGGCAGTGTGATTATCGAAAACAGCGGCTGGCCGTTCTTTCTTTGACTGAGCACACTTAGCATTAAACCTGCCGCGATCCCTGTGCCCATAGCAGACTGAAGCGTAGCAAACTGCGCAGCGGACCAGAACAAATCCGTGATAAACGCCGCGTTTATTCCCAGGAAACTCAGCATCATCAGACCAGCCGGTATGCCATACAGCAGGGGATGTAGCGCGTCAGCATATGGCCCAGCCTGTAACCTCAGTTGATGGCTGACAATCCCTAGCCACAAAAATATGACCGCCGCCACCAGTATGGAAACAGCAAAGTGACCCGCCGTCGGCGACAGGGTCAGCCGGGCCAGTGAATAGCCCGCCAGCACCAGAAAAAAGGTCATGGCCGTGATGGCCATAAAACGGTAGGTGCGGTCAGGCATCGACACGGCCATCACGGCAAGAATCGGCAAGGCACACAATGAACCAGACATCATAAAGCTGAAGTCACTGCTCTGGATTTGCAGCAGAACGCCGAAGATCAGCCCGCACGTTGCCGCAATAGCCCACGCCAGCCCGAGGTGATGTTTATCATCACGCTCATTGCGTAACAGGCCTCGCGCAATGACGGCGAGCAGCAGTGAAGGAAGAATAAGGGTGGCAGAATTCGGATCGTCGAGTAAGTCAGCGGTATAGAGCACCAGCGCCATCAGTAACAGAATGATGATGGCTGCGATCCAGCCTCCGACACTCAGCGCGAGCCTCAGATACCAGGGCAGATCCGATGCGTGACCGCGTTGATTAATTTCCTCAATCTGCGAGGCGCTCAGCAAACCCTGCTGACGCAAGGTGCTTGTCAGTAAGGTCAGCCTGGCAGGAACCAGATCGATTGGCCCCTTTTCAGCCAGTTTGCGTTGCCAGTTCAGCAGGATAGAACCATTGACCAATACCCAGCAAATCATTAGTGCACCGGTCAGAAACAGGTCACCCGTATCATAGGCCAGCAGGAATAGCTGCATGATCAGCGCGCAGCCCACAACGGTCAGACTGGCAACACCCAGCGTCAGCATGCAAAGGTCCACGTAGCGATAACGGTACAGGTAATAACCGGCCAGCAGGGTGATCATCCAGCCTATCGTGACAGATGTAACGTGGTTAGACCCTTGCCAGTCAGAGAGATTTCCGGTCACGATGGTGGTCAGCAGCAACAGTAAAAATCCTGCCATGACGCGTGAGAACCAGCGGCTTGCCAGCCAGCTTTTAGGGCGATGGGTAATCGCCCGCCAGGCCAGCGCTTCCCGGACAACCAGGCAGGCTGCCAGCAGCGCCAGATAGCTATAAAGCACAGCTGTCGGGAGCCGGGTAACGTTGTCAAAGACAGCGAGATCCAGCAGTGACGTGGGTAACGTGGTGTAATAGAGCTGAAACCCCAGGTTAGCGACCAGCCAGCTGCAAAACCACAGGCTGTTTTGCCGGGCTATCAGCGCCAGCGGCAAAAGAACGCATAACCAGGCCCTGAAGAGCTCCCAGCTGTCAGCTCCGGTCTGGTAAATCTGCCCGTAGAGTGCAAACAGGGCGCCGAACCCTAAACCTGCCGCCAGCAATGCGCTGCGAGCCAGCGTGCTATACCATCGCCACCAGACCAATACCGAGAGCGCGACGATCAGCAGTTCAGCCAGGGCAAATTTCGCCATCTTCGGCAGCCAGACCCAGTTCCAGGCAACAAAGAAAACCGCGCCAGCAACCAGTGACAGCAATCCCAGACAGCAAAGTACCGGGATAAGAAACTGTCGCCACTGAGCATCTGACGGTCTGATACCACAGAAAGTATAGATACGCTGGCAGGTCTCCGGCGTAAGGCTTCCGGCTTTCACCAGGTCAGCGATCTGACGACAAAGATACGCTGCCGTCCGTGACGGCATTCCGGTTATGCCATCGGGTGCAATCTCCCTCATACTTTCCCTGCCTCTGTTTGCGGTGTGACTTTGATGATGACGTTAACCACTGCTTTTCCCTGTGATCAATCCATGAGTTGCTCTGCTGAGCAGCAGATAAGTTTGCTGCACAAATGTAAACATCTTTTCCGGGATATAACAGCGTAAATCAAAGGAGAGGAGGGAGCTCTGCGCGATCCGCCGCATGCTTATGCTCATGAGTATCGCTGACCAGAAACATCTACATTTACTGATGTAAAAATTCGGACCATTGTGTCTGAACAGACAGATTCATCCTGCTTTCTCATCGGGGTATCTATATCGGCATAGACTTCACCGGCGTTGGGCTGGGTGTATATGAGAACGTCAAAGCATTTTTCCCGCAGGTGAAGGAGTTTGTCTATAACCCAAATGTTAAGAACACCCTGGTGCTGAAGGGTTACGACACCATCGCCAGCGGGCGGCTGGAGTTTGACGCCAGCCGCAGCGAAGGAGTCAGCCACGGCGATTTAGCCTGGGCGACCATGCACGCGCTGGCAAACGAGCCGCTGCAGGGACAGGCGGCACACACGCAGAATGCAGAACATTGTGGAAATTTACTGATGAGCAAACGCAGTAACCGCATCCGCTCGTAGCCCATGCCGCGGCCGGATAACATGACCAGCGGGGCAGCGTCGGAGGCTTTTACCTTTGGCGACCCGAACCCGGTACTGGACCGCCGCGAACTGCTGGACTACCTGGAGTGTGTTATCAATGATCGCTGGTATGAACTGCCTGTCAGCGTTGACGGGCTGGCGCGCGCGTTCCGCGCCGCCGTGCTTCACAGCTCACCCATCAGCGTAAAGTGCAATATTCTGGCGAGTACCTTTATCCCACATCGGCTGCTGAGTCAGCAGGCGTTTAGCCACTTTGCGCTGGATTATTTGATTTTCGGTAATGCCTACCTGGAGAAGCGGACCAGCCGCCTAGGCAGCGTGCTGAAGCTGGAACCGTCGCTGGCGAAGTTCACCCGGCGCGGACTCGACCTGGACACGTACTGGTATGCGCACTATTGCATTGATACGGAGACGTATGAATTTGAGAAGGGCAGCGTGTTTCACCTGATGGAGCCGGACATTAATCAGGAGATTTACGGTCTACCGGGCTACCTGTCGGCTATACCGTCGGCGCTGCTGAATGAGTCGGCTACACTGTTCCGCCGCAAGTATTACCTTAACGGCAGCCATGCGGGGTTCATCATGTACATGACTGACCCGGCGCAGAGCCAGCAGGACGTGGACAATATCCGAGGTGCTATGAAAAGCGCGAAGGGCCCTGGCAACTTCCGCAACCTGTTTATGTACAGCCCGAACGGGAAAAAAACGGCATCCAGATCATCCCGCTGTCTGAGGTGGCGGCGAAGGATGAATTTCTGAACATCAAAAACGTGAGCCGTGACGACATGCTGGCCGTGCATCGGGTTCCACCTCAGCTGATGGGGATTATCCCCAGCAACACGGGCGGGTTCGGTGACGTGGAAAAGGCAAGCAAAGTGTTTGTGCGTAATGAACTCATGCCGCTGCAAAGGCTTTTCAAAGAGTTAAACAGCTGGCTGGGTGAAGATGTCATCAATTTTGAAGAATATATTCTAAATTAAGCATGACGGGGGACTAAACCCCCGTCATAAAAACATGAATTATGAACGCAGGTAGTTTAGCATTTTCATATATTCCTCTACCTTTCCCTGCCATATTTTACTCCCATCGCCTATCACATCAGTAATGTTGCGAAACAACAAATCACCAGCATCTTTTATTTTTTTTATATCTTGTACGCCTTCTGGTAAGAAATCGGTCATATGCATGTCAATGCTGGCTTTTTTTGTCTTAAAAGAAGAGTCGCATTCAGAGCAATAATCTATAAATTGGTTAATAGAAACATTCTTTTCTCTGCACATTCCTAATAAGTGCTCTAAACCATCGATAGTAATATAATAAACGCGACTTAGAGGAATGGGTATAACCCCATACTCCTGAATGAGTTCCTCGCTCAATGATTGATAAATTAATGACTCAACATCGGTACCAGTTGAAAGATAGTGGTCTCTATGTACAACTATAATGATGGATTTTTTCTTGCAAGAATCAATCAACCCTGAACTCAAAAGATTAAAAGCAGTGTGCTGACCCTGAAAGATACCTTTAATAAAGCTGGATTTTAGCCTTTGCCTTAATCGCTCCGGGTCACTAGTGGTTTTAATGTACGGAGCAGGCTCAATAGCCTTACAATCTATTAGAGTAAAACCTTCATCCTCATGAATCAGAAAATCAACAGATTTACCATCTAACCCGTGAGTTTTATACAATTTTTTTATGTCATTTTCCCTAATAAAACCATAACCGTAGTGACTAAAGACATCAGCAGTATATGCTTCAAGGGCTGTTCCGAAAGCAACCTTATAATCTTCTTTGAAATGGCTCTTAAGTATTTCCGGCACTAAGTTTACTAAGCCTGCTTTCAAGATTTTTTTTGAAAGTACAACCAATCCATCTTCTGCAAGAAATGCAGGTTTTCTTAACATAGGGGTATCTTCATAATATTCAATGGTGAGGTTTTTATTTAATTTAAAATCTGCCATGAAATTTCTAAGACCCTCAGGCATGACAGTAATTAGATCGAAAAACCTTTTAACCTGCTCAATGCCAATCAATGGAGCCCAATGAAGAATGAAAAGCTTATGAGGGAAAATCTCAGAGTCATTTCTTTTATTTATTGAGGATAGAATAACGAAGTAGCTCGCCATTCGGTAGTAATTACTAAGGCTGAGTCCTGTAATTTCAAAAAATCTATCATTAAAATATAAGTCATCACCATACCAAATATACTGCCTAATTAGAGATGCATAATTAAACTTGTCTGTGTGCTGATAAAGAAACTGATTTATCATCAGCCTTCTAATACCTAAAACCAAATTACTTTCCGAGTTAAGATTAGATGCTTCCGATTGAAGATCGTAGATTCTATTCACTATTGAAATGAAATCTGAATAAGACATGCTTTTTGCATCTCTATTTTCTATATTTGAAAACTTCCACTTCAATGCAAGAAAACAACACCATGGGAAATTGGCAGCTATTCCAGAATGTTCATCACGAAAAGAATGGAAGTGCCTGTAAAAGTTTGTGATAAAGTCGCAATCATTAAATCTAGCCAGTTTTTTCTTTATGGCATCAACTTTCAGAGAGTATGAAATAGGAGTTAAAGTTTTTACTCTGATTGACATTTTCCACCTAACTAGTGCTGTAAGTGCCTGAGATTTTATTGTAAGCAAGTTATATACGATGATTTAACATTCAAGCCAAAAAAATTGGCTCTTTAATATAAATACCCTCAGCGCGCGCTCGTAGCCCCGCCACGCCTGCCCGCTTTATGGAGTGGTTTTCATGCACCTGCATGACACAAACAAAAGCCCGCCAGTACTGGCGGGCCGGAGGGTAAACGATCTTTGTGGGATCATGCGGATTCATGCAGCATAGACATGCACATGGCTAAAGCGCGCTGAGATCACTCAAAACTTCGACAACTCTGAGGAATGGCCGTTAGCGTGAAGGTGTTCGATCACTCTTTCCTTAACGATACTGAGCCATTGCGCTGCTGTCATATCCCATCTGTCCGGTGCAAAGTCATACCTGTACCGGTCGGAAAAAACCTTTAGGCCATCAGATTCCTGTTCAAAATCCTGAATATTAGCCAGTAGCATTCTCAGATTGACAGGGTTGGAAGTGGCAAGATATTCATTTAGCAGGTTATCAAAATCACAATCAGGGTCGAAAATATCACAATCCTGACCATAATACGCCACAACGAGATTATCCATCTCGCAAGATTTAGTCATATCAGTATCCATATAACTCCTTATGGCGTAGGAAACGCAGTAACAAGATAATATTGCTTACCATTGAAAGTCGTGGGCCTGATGACTATTCGGACACCATAGGCTTTCTTAACCTCTGCCGCCCCCGCTCAATGTATGTACCGATCGGAAAATTGAACTTGTGCGCATAAACAAGTGTGGTGCGTGCATGTGAATACTTCAAAGCATACTCAATCTGTGTTCTTTTAACAGATAGCACTTCAGATATGACCAGCTCTGCCTGCCTGAGATTTTTGAAGCTACTAGATACATGGGGCGCGCGGGGTTCTGAAAAACGGGCAATCAGTTGTTCCGGTGTCCTTCCTACGTGACGCGCAATCGTATGTCCCAGCACTCCGCCCTCATGCTCAGTCAGCCTGATACGGCCAGAATACACCGAAGCAACTCTTGCAGCACCCGCGGCTGAGGCGAAAATAAAGGGTACGGCAAGATCAACGGTTACCCCTACTTTGTAAGCTGTAGCATAATCCGCCCCTAACTCACCCGCCGCAATTTCAGCTACTACGGCGCCTTCGCCAGCGCGTTTCCCCAGGGTTTGCCGGTGGGTATCGGCTCAGGTTTGCTTTTTACCGGCAGGCAGGGGATGCGCTGACCTTTGCGACCATCACCGATCGCGGACCGAATGC
Organism: Pantoea eucalypti; assembly: GCF_009646115.1. Classification (NCBI taxonomy): domain Bacteria; kingdom Pseudomonadati; phylum Pseudomonadota; class Gammaproteobacteria; order Enterobacterales; family Erwiniaceae; genus Pantoea; species Pantoea eucalypti. The sequence goes on from NZ_CP045721.1 coordinate 210,067, forward strand.
CGACTCGCCTGATAGGGGTAAGAAAGAGTCAAAAATTTTTGTCACGCCAGATTTCGCCCCATTGCTGATGAATATTCGTGTACAGAACGGCAAAGCCGAAGCCACGGATGCCCGACCGTTGCATGACGATAAGGGCAACGTAAACGGATTGCCGTTGCAGGATGGCGTCATCGGAGCAACCAATGAAATCGCATTAAGCGATACGCTGAAAGTGCTGCAGGGAGATAACCGCGGTCTGGATACAGAAGGCATTGCGCCGGATGGGAAGGGCGGATACTGGCTGTGCGATGAGTATGGCCCGTTCCTGATTAACGTTGATGAGCACGGTAAAATTCTGGCGATGCATGGCCCTCAGGCAGCAGACGGTGAAAAATCCATCACGGGCGGACTGCCGAACATACTCAAATGGCGTCAGCCTAATCGTGGTTTTGAGGGAATCACCCGCATGCCAGATGGGCGAATCATCGCTGCGGTGCAGTGCAGAGCACGCTGGATATCGACGGTAAAAGTAAAAAGCAGGCGCGCTTTACACGGCTGGTTAGCTTCGATCCGGCGACCGGAAAAACCGCGATGTATGGTTACCCTATCGACGGCGAGGCTTACAGTAAAAACAGTGATGCAAAAATTGGCGATATCGTGGCGATCGACAATCAGCATCTTCTGCTGATAGAGCAAGGCACCAACAAAAATGACGCGATGCGTAACCTTGTCTACAAGGTAGATTTGCGTCCGGCTACCGAGCTTTCAGCATTTGATAAGCCTGGCGACGGAGTTCGACGACGAGAAAACGCTGGCGCAGCGCGGTATTAAGCTCGCAGCGAAATCGCTGGTGGTCGATTTACGTCAACTCGGCTGGCAGCAGGAAAAGGCCGAAGGACTGGCATTGATCGATAATAGAATGCTGGCGGTCACGAATGATAACGACTTCGGTGTGAAAGCAGTCATGCAAAATCCGGTTGAAGGCAAGAAGCGCAAAGATTATCGGGTGACGGATCAGGGGACACTGACGGTAGATGATAAGCCGGTGGCCACGACAATCGGCCTGAAGCCGCTGAAGAAACCTGAGGTGGATAGCGAGTTGTGGATCGTAACACTGGCGGAACCGCTTAAATAAACGATATCCCTAACCCGGGCTGTGTTCCTTAATTGCATCACCTGCTGTAAAAGAGCCGGATGTAACAGCCCGATTTTAACACCGACAGATATTTCCCGGCCGTTTTGTCACAAGGTGTGGCAGTCCGCTAGTCATTTCTTACCATTCAAATGTTTCTCTGATGCTTTGCGGCGTTAATCTTCATGGGTGAGTTCTGTGCGCCTGGCCGAAACAGAGTAACTTGCAATTGCGAGCGCACTACGGCCATCTGTGAACCTGATGGCATCAGAAAAGTGGTCGTTTGCTGATCGTGCATTTAGTCATCTCAATTTCTCCTGTTAATGATGCTTCCTTAATTATGTATCCCCCGCTTATCAGCGTATGAAGATGAAAAATTTTGAAAACGACATTCGTTCAGAAGTTTTCAAAAGGGTAATGCCTGCAATTGCCTTTCGGGAAATAACTTTGTTTTTCATTGAGTTGAACAGTAATCTCGATGGCTATTATTTATTGTTACATTATAACGTAACTAAAAATGTCGCATATTTGAACCCTTTCTTTAATCTGTCGTCTCAGCAGCAGTAGGTAACTGACTGATTTTAAGAATTTAAGGACGAGGTGCATCATAATGTTTCAAAGGCAGTGGCTAAAGCAATTTTACATGCCAGCATTCATTTCATTTTATATTGGTGTTTTATTAAACACGCCTGTTTTTATCCGCCGTTATAATCAACTGCATTTTGATAATAAACTTGCGATAACTTTCGAAGTTATAGCCGCCTTCTTTTTTGTCATGTCATTAACGCTGCTGATTTCCCTGACAGGAAAAATTCTGACACGCGTACTCCTGACGTTACTTGTTATTTTTTCAAGTGCTGCCAGTTACTACATGATATTTTATAACATTGATATTGGTTATGGCATTATTGCTGCCGTTTTAGCAACTGACTCCTTAGATCTTTCAAAAGAGTCTGTTGGATGGCATTTTATTATCTGGTTAATCTTTGTTAGCATCCTGCCCCTTTGGGCAGTCTGGCGCGGATCGCGTACGCTTCCTGCTTCAAAAAATACAAAAAAGCGCGACTGGTATTGCAGAAGTTCAGTATTTTTCATCGCCGCTTTATGTTGCTGGCTGCCCTTAAATGTCATGGGGAAACTTCAGAACGAACAGGATAAAAAAACCAATCGAATGATGGCGAGTTATGGCGGCATTGTTGCAGGTACTTATTCTCCATCTAACTGGTTGTCAGGCATCGGATTGCTGGCATACAGTTCGCTCAGTCAGGCTGAAGATAATCATAATCTTTTCGATCCTTCCGAACATTTCCGATATGTTGCACCCAAAAAATCAGATGATTTATATATTGTGTTCATTATTGGTGAGAGCGCACGGCGTGACCATATGGGGTTATACGGTTATGCCCGCGATAATACGCCTTATCTCGATCGTGAAAAAAATCTGGTTCACCTGCAGGGTTACTCATGCGATACCTCGACCAAGCTCTCGCTCCGCTGCATGTTTGTCAGAATGGGAGGCGCATCCGAAGCACCACAGCGCACCTTAAAAGAGATGAACGTATTTACGGTAATGAAAAAGCAAGGTTTTACTGAAGACTTATACTCCATGCAAAGTGAGGCATGGTTTTATAACAAGGTCATGGCGGACAGTTACTCGCTCAGGGAATCTATTCAGGCCGAGAAACGTCACACCGGTCAGCCGGTGGATGATATGGCTCTGGTGAGTGAATTAAAGGATTCAATACAGCAACATCCCAAAGGAAAACATATCGTCATTCTGCATACGAAAGGCTCACACTACATGTATACAGAGCGTTATCCGCGCGAATTTGCACGTTTTAAACCTGAATGTCAGGGGATCGATGATGCCTGCAGTACACGGGAGATGGTGAATTCTTATGATAATAGTCTGCTATATATGGACTACTTTATTAAACAGACACTCGATACCCTGAGAGATAAAAATGCTATCGTTTTCTACGCATCAGACCACGGTGAGTCGATTTCTGAGAATATGCATTTTCATGGTACACCACGCGATCACGCACCCTTAGCCCAGCGCACTATTCCTGTGATGGTCTGGGCTTCTGACAAATTCCTTGAGGATAAAGATAACAACGCCTCTTTTGAAAAATTAAGACAACTGCAGGACAAAAAAACACCGGTATTTCATGAAAAGCTATTTGACAGCATTTTAGGTTGCTCTGGATTTACATCACCTGATGGCGGTATTAATCCGTTAAGAAACTGGTGTTCCCATTCGCAGTAAAAGGGTGGTCAGCGCTTATAAGATCTGACTAAAAATGAAATCATTACGAAAAGGTGAACTGAATTATTTCATTTCACCTTTTCTTTTTTGCCTGCGCTCACACTGTTAATACTGCCCGTGATCGCCGGCTCCACAAGGATTCAGAAGCGTCATCTTTCTCAGACTGCTTTTGTGCGTCATCCCCGCAGCAGCACGCCTCAACACAGCCAGCCAGGAAATATCCCGATTACTGTGCTGCCGATCGCGTTATCAGCCATGGCAGCTAAGCTTAGCTGACAATCACCCGGCCGAAAGAGAGTCTACTTCCGGACGCAAGCAGGAGAAGATCATGAAAGCAGTAATTTATAACGGTCCCTATGATGTAAAAGTTAAAGATGTCCCTGATGCGAAAATTGTTCGTCCTACAGATGTCCTTGTCCGCATTACCACCACTAACATTTGTGGGTCTGACCTGCACATGTATGAGGGCCGGACCAGCTTTGAGCAGGGACGTATTCTGGGGCACGAAAACATGGGTGAGGTGGTTGAAATTGGCTCGGGCGTTGAGCGTATCAAGGTCGGTGACTATGTCTGTCTGCCATTCAATATCGGATGCGGTTTTTGCGAGAATTGTGAAAAAGGTCTGACGGGATATTGCCTTACCGCCAATCCGGGTACCGCGGGAGCGGCCTATGGGTTTGCCGAAATGGGCTCCTGGGAAGGCGGTCAGGCGGAACTGCTTCGGGTTCCTTTTGCAGATTTTAACTGCCTCGTGCTTCCGCCTGACGCAGCGGAAAAAGAAGATGACTATGTGATGCTCTCGGACATTTTCCCTACCGGCTGGCATGCAACAGAACTTGCCGGATTAAAGCCCGGCGAAAGCGTTGCCATTTATGGCGCGGGGCCGGTGGGTTTGATGGCTGCACACTCAGCCATCATAAAAGGTGCTTCACAGGTATTCGTTGTGGATACACATAAAGACCGTTTAGCGCTGGCAGAAAAACTGGGGGCAACGGCCATCAATGCTGTTGGTGATGAGGCCGTGCAGAAAATTCTCGACCTGACGGACGGGCGTGGCACCGACTGTGGCTGTGAATGTGTGGGTTATCAGTGCTGTAACAAACATGGCCATGAAGACAATTCAGTCACCATGAACAGTCTCGTTGCGTCAACGAAAGCAACCGGGGGAATCGGTGTTGTTGGCGTATTTGTTCCTCAGGATCCGGGAGCTTCTTCGGACCTTGCTAAAGAAGGTAAGATGCCCTTTGATTTCGGGAGTTTCTGGTTTAAAGGACAGGCAATCCGCACCGGTCAGGCTAATGTCAAAGCCTATAATCGTCAGTTGTCACGCCTGATTCATCAAGGTAAAGCCAGCCCGGGAGACATAATCTCACACCGTCTTTCGCTTGCAGAAGCGCCTGCGGGATATAAGCATTTTGACGACCGCGATGAAGGATGGACGAAGGTTATACTGAAGCCATAACATAAGTTGGCCGGTAAGCAAAAATCGTAGAAATGCTGAAGTGCCGACGGGATATCATTGCGTATCCCGTCATCATATTTTTCTGCAGCAACCAGCCGCTCTGACTCTCGTCAGCCACTTATTAAACAGGCATTCCGTTCTGTTTTTTTTATCATCACATCACATCATGTCGTGTAGCCCTGGAATGCTTCTGTTCTCTGTTTTGAAAGAGACCGGCGCCCTATAACCGGGAGCAGCGTCGGGCCTTGCATTAAATCACCTGCAGCCCATGCCGCTAAAACAAACAATAGAAAATTTAACGATTTATCTCGCTTATATAAGCTGTGATATGGCCGATAACATGACTGTTATTTATTTTTTCTCACCGGGAGCCGTTATGTTAGGTAAATTATTCAAAAAATCACCCTCCGCCGCAGAGGTCATTTCATCCACAGTGCCTGAAGTGTTAATTGAAGAGTTCCAGCCACGTAGTCAGCTACCCGAACGTCTGGACAGCTTTTTGGCCCTGCTGCCAGAAGTGTTATGGATATGTGAGGGTAAAGACATCAACGAGAGCACGACGCTATGGATTTCATCGGCAGCGTCGTTAGGTTTGTCACGCGGAAGCAGTAATACCACGACGCTCTCAGCGCTCTGTTCCCTTGTTCATGAAGAAGATAAAAGCCATTTCAGGCATCTTTTACGAAACACGCAGGCCCCAGTTTCTCGCGACGTAAAGCAAAAATGCCGTTTTAAGACAGCGGGCGGAAGTTATGAGTGGTTTCAGGTGGCGGTAAAACGTGAGCGCAGCCCGGACAGCCAGAGTCAAAGACTGACTGGAATGTTGCTGAACATTAACGATGATGTTGCGCACGAAAGTGAATACGACATCGCCATGACCCGTTTCAACCTGTCACGTGAAATGCTGAATGACGGCCTATGGGATCTTCAGATTATTAATGGTGACCCTTTACATCCGAAAAATGTGTTCTGGTGGTCTCCACAGTTCAGGAAACTGCTCGGATTCGAAACTGTTGAAGAGTTTCCTGATGTGATTGACAGCTGGGCTTCGCGTCTTCACCCGGACGACAGCCATCACACGCTGGATGCCTTTATAAAACACCTTAACGATCATTCAGGCGCAACAGGTTATGACGTTGACTACCGCGTCAAACTCAAAAACGGCAATTACCGATGGTTCCGGGCCCGCGGTCAGACCCGACGCGACAAAGACGGCGTACCTTTGCGGGCGGTCGGTGCCCTGATTGATATCCAGACACTGAAAGACCGGGAAGCTCAGGCTGAGCATGAACGTCAACGAAAACATGAGGCTGCAGCGTCTGTCAGTGAAATTGCTGATTTGGTCTCCGAAAATGCAAATATCGCTGCTCAGATCAAACTCATCTCATTGAACGCCAGCATTGAGGCCGCAAGAGCAGGGGTACAGGGGCGGGGCTTTTCCGTTATTGCCAGTGAAATTCGCGAACTGGCGGACAGAACCGCTGAGATAACCGAAAACATTAGCCGCCTGCAGGTCCGGCTGGAGGCTCTGTCGCATTAAGGAGCCGTCAGGTAACATGCTGTTTTTTTTGTAATGTTGCCGAATATGTCCTTGATCCAGAAATCTTTCCGACGCTTCCATTATCCCGTTGATATTATCGCGCAGTGTGTCCGCTGGTATCTGGCGTACTCACTCAGCCTGCGCAACCTCGAAGAGATGATGGCTGAGCGGGGTATTATTGTTGATCACTCCACACTTCACCGCTGGGTCATCCGCATGGTACCCCGGCTGGACAGGGCGTTTCGCAGATGTAAACGCACAGTGGGTCGTCGATGGCGGATGGATGAAACCTCCATAAAAGTTAAAGGTGAGTGGAAATACCTGTACCGGGCAGTTGACACTGATGGTCAGACTATCGACTTTCTGCTGACGGCTAAACGGGATGCAGCGGCAGCACTACGTTTTTTCCGCAAGGCCATGCGCCACCACGGTGAACCGGAGGTTGTGACCATTGATAAAAGTGGCGCCAATACGGCAGCGTTGACCATACTCAACGCCGGTAAATCAGCAGATGGAAGCATCAGGGTCAGACAGAGTAAGCACCTGAACAACCTGGTGGAACAGGATCACCGAAACATCAAGCGCCGGATACGGCCCATGCTGGGATTCAAATCATTTGGCGAGCGCAGACGATACTGGCTGGCATTGAATTATTGCACATGATACGCAAGGGTCAATTTCATCATTCAGCCAACAGTGAATTGTCACCGGCAGAGCAATTTTATCAATTGGCTGTTTAATAAATCGGCAATGCCACTTTTGCTGACTTGTCTACGCTAATGCGACAGAGCCGTCACAGCGGCGCAGCCATTACCCATGCCTTTCTCATTTCGCTTCTCATAATGGTCGCCTGCCTGACTATCGGGGCAGCACTGTGTACCCGGCTTATCCGGCTCGGATCGCTCCGCGAGCCCGGCCCGCGTATCCCAACGGTAACTAGCAGGCTCAGCTGGCTGCGTTGCAGCGGCCAGCAGATAGACTCTCTGTTTTCACTTAAGTGGTGCACAGCCTATGCATGGGAATCTGATCGCTTCTTCAGTCCGGAACGACAGAAGAGTGGCCACTATTTCAGCAGTCATCGATCAAGCAGACAGGGCAACAGACCCGGTTCGCATTAAGTGAGCAGCAGATGCGCCATCACTGATATCAACCTTACTGACAGGCATCACACACTTATGGAAGGAATTGCGCCGCGAGGCCAGGAGTAATGGTGCATTTCAGAGCCCTGATCGACAACATTGCGTCATCGTCCATTACAGAGCTGGTTAAAAAGCATGCTAAAGCGGGGTTGGTTAAGCTGGCGCAGTAACAAAGCTAACGGGGTGCTTTAATCGGTCAAATGAACTGCACCTCATCAGTCAACAAGGCTTGTAAAAATTTCACAGGATTACGGCCAAAACGCAGTTAAATGGTCTGGTTTTAACAGGCACGTGATGCCTGGACGAAAAAAAATGGGGCCCTGAGGCCCCATGCTACTTAGCGTTTCTTCGGCGTCTGTTATTCAGGCAGGGCGTAAACCACCACCTGATCACCCACCTGATCTTTCAGGATGGTATTACCACCCGCGACAAACGCCACATACTGACGGCCTTTGTACTCGTAGACCGATGGGTTAGCTACCGCAGGGGCTTCTGCCTGATCGGACCATAATTCTTCGCCGCTCTCAACAGAGTAGGCGCGAACTTTTGCATCCATTGAAGCACCGATGAAAATGACGCCACCTGCCGTTACAGCCGGGCCGCCAATCGTCGGGGAGCCCCAGCTTTCTGGCATAAAGAAGCCATACTGCTGTGATGCGCCAACAGGACGACGCCATTTAACGTCACCGGTGTGCATATCAATTGCGACAATTTCACCAAATGGCGGCTGCCAGCACGGCATACCCAGCCAGTTGTTTGCAACCATCAGGCGCAGGCCGTAGGGCGCGCCTTCCTGAGGGGCAAAACCGCTTTCATTGCCGGAACCGTTATCCGCTTTTTCATAATCTTTGCGGCTGTAAAGTTTCACATACTGCACAATGTGAGAGGTGTTAACGATAGCAATCTGTTTTTGTGGATCGAACGCCACGCCGCCCCACTGTACGCCACCGGCACTGTCCGGGTAGGTCAGTGCACCTTCGCCTTTGGTCGTTGGCGGCGTATACATACCCTCATAGGTCAGCTTATCCCACAGTCGTGAACACTGACCAGCACCCACCACATCCGCCAGTTTCCAGATCGCTGGTTTTTTCGACTGATCGAGCAGCGGCGCAGGTTTGGTTGGGAATGGCTGGGTTGGCGAGAGCACTTCACCCTCTACGGATCCATCACCCTGAGGCACCGGTCGCTCTTCAATCGGCCAGACATCCTCGCCGGTCAGACGGTTAACCACAAACAAAAAGCCCTGCTTGGTGGCCTGAATCAGTGCCGGGATCTGTTTACCGTTGACGGTGATATCCATCAGCGTTGGCGCAGAGTTGATGTCGTAATCCCATACATCGTGATGTACCCACTGGCGGGACCAGACAACTTTACCGGTATCAATATCCAGTGCCGTGGTCGAGGTACCTAGTGGAATAGGCGCGGTGCGGTTACCGCCCCAGTAGTTAGGAGACGGCGACGAGACAGGCAGATAGACCAGACCGTGCGCCTCATCGGCAGACATATGCGTCCAGACGTTAGCCGTACCGGTGCGTTTGCGAACCTCCGCCGGAATGGCTTCAAATGTCCATTCACGTTTGCCGGTCTGCGCGTTGACGGCAAAAACGGTGCCTGGAGGGGCTTCAGCATAGGCCCAGTCTTTACCTGCCCAGCCAATCAGAAGATGGTTACCGACAACCGTGGGTGGCTGTAGCACCGACAGCGGGTATTTGGCATTCACAGTGTTCCACTGATTAAGATCTAATATGCCATTTTCCGCAAAATCGCTGCACGGTTTACCGGAATCCGCATCCAGCGCAAAAAGTTTGCCATCCACGGTTCCCATGTAGACGATCTTCTGACAGGCCTGGCCGGCAACCGGATTTTTAGCCTGCCAGTAGGATACGCCACGGTTTTTCAGAACCGGCTGAGTCAGCGCTTTACGGGATGATTTAGTGTCATAGTGCCACTTCTCTTTACCTGTGCCTGGGTCAAGCGCGATCAGGCGATCAAACGGTGTACCGATATAGAGTGTCTGATTGGCAAAAATGGGTGTTGCTGACCAGACGGTAGCGGGTGTATCGCCTTTACCATCGGAGACATCGCCGGTATGAAACTCCCAGACTTTCTTCAGTTTGCTGACGTTGTCAGCGGTAATCTGTTTAAGAGGACTGTATTTCTGCGCATTCAGCTGACCATGAAAGCTGTCCCAGGTGGCAGAGGCGGGCACCAATGGGGTGGCGGGATTATCCGCAGAGAGGACATTTTCTGCACTATGCGTACCGCTTGATGCTTCATCAGTCGTTTTTGTCGTGCCTGGCGACTGTTGATTGGCCGCCTCAGCATCGACTTTTTCGCGCGCGCCCATTGAGGCTTCTGCGGCTTTATCCTGCGCATGGAGAGTGAGCGGCGCAAGCAGCAGCGCCAGTGCCGTCATACTGACTTTCATGAGTGGAGAATAGTGATTGTTTTGCACAGGGGGTTCCTCAGGCGTTGACGCGATGGCGGACGGAGTGATTGTTAAGTGTAATCAGGCCAATCAGGCCAATCAGGCCGATCACCATCGCTGCGGTAATGATGTACTGATGCAGCAGCGCAGCAGCAAAACCGATACCGATCAACAGGAGTAAAGTCAGCACCATTAACGTAATGCGCGCACCACGCCTGGATGCGCCACGCAAAAGAAACGTCAGCAACGCCAGTACTACGCTGGCAATAGCCACACCCAGCGCTCCGATGGTGCCAGTCACGCCGGTCAGTGGTGTGAGCCACGCATACAAAGCGACCGCGAAGCCAATCACGGCGGCGAGTAGCATGAGTAAGCCGCCCAGGCGGGAAGGTTGAGAGTGCATCATACCGGTAAATCCTTTTTGAATTCGATCAGTCATTAAATATGGCGCACTGACGTAATTTTGCGGATTATTTTTCCTGAACCCGGTAAAGGGAACTATTCACGCAATCCACACAACGATTATTGGTCACTAAACCTCCTGTCGGAAGGTGAGCGCCCAACTGTTTTCCCCGTTCTTCTGTCTTTCAGCCCAAAGCGGTCAGAGAGTACGGGTATCGACGCGGAATTGCGCGTCTTGAGAAGGCGTATATGAAAACTATGCTCATCACCACAGTCGTAATCAGTTAATGCAGCCAGCAGTGTTTTATTTCGACAGGAGAAATGATGTTATGCAACGGATAATTAAGACATCGCTGTGCCCAAATACAGGACGTGCAGGCGCATGACATCTTGAATAAAGAGCAGCATAAAGATCAGTAAAGCGCCGGAGTGAAATGGCCGCTGGTGCGAGCGGCCATCATTATTCAGGGAACGCTTTGTATCAGTAACGGTTTACCCATCCGTTGAGCGTGTGAGGTTTTCCCATTGATCTATTTCCCGACCTAATGCGGCGAGATCCTGCCGTACTAACGATAATGCATCACTGCCTAATAACAAATGCCTGGGTGGGTTCTGACTGTTAATTAATGTCAGGATGGCGTGAGCAGCCTTGACGGGATCACCGGGTTGCTTACCACTTTTTTCCTGACGTGCCTGACGAATGGGGTCGAATAAAGCGTCATAGTCCGGGATACTGCGGTCGCTACGCACCATTGAACGCCCGGCCCAATCCGTGCGAAACGAGCCGGGCGCCACGGCAGTCACATGTATATTAAAGGGTGCCAGCTCTTTGCTTAATGTCTCCGATATTCCTGCCAGTGCAAATTTGCTGCCACAGTAATAGCTTATGCCGGGCAGCGTAATGAAACTGCCCATTGAGGTGATATTAATGATGTGTCCACGGCGCCGATGGCGCATTCCCGGCAGGACAGCTTTGATCATCGCGACTGCGCCAAACACATTCACGTCAAACTGCCGTCGCATCTCAGCGAGCGAGGATTCTTCCAGAATGCCCTCATGGCCATAACCGGCATTATTTACCAGGACCTCAATGGGCCCGACGTCGGACTCAATCTCATTGACTACCTTATCAATACGCTCAACGTCCGTGACATCAAGCAGTCGTCCAAAAGCGCGCTGTGCATCAAGCGCCTCAAAAGCCTTTTGGGCTTCGCGGTTGCGCACAGTACCGATGACTTGATGGCCTGCGGCAAGTGCTTCCCGTGCCAGCGCGAGACCAAAGCCACTGCTGACGCCGGTGATTAAAATGGTTTTTGCAGATGTCATAAAAAAGAACTCCCATACAGTGTGAAGGTTGCATGGTATTCTCAGTATCGCCGCATTCTTAGGCCGTATCTTCTCTTTTTCTTGCCTGATTTTATGAGGTGGCGGGATGTCAGGAATCATTTCTCTGGTGAAAACACTTGCGGTGCAGGAGGGATACAACCTCACTGCCTTACCCGATGTGCGCATTTTGCGCTCCGACCGACCGCTTAGGAGAACGCCTGTCCTTTACGATCCGGGCATTGTGATCGTCTGCCAGGGCAGTAAATGCGGTTATTTCGGTCAGCAGACTTATCTATATGATGAGCAGCACTATCTGGCGGTTTCAGTGCCCGTACCCTTTGTGATGGAAACCGACGCGTCGGCAGAACATCCGTTACTGGCGATGTATCTGCATCTGGACTTTCAGCTTGCCGCTGAACTGATGCTGCAGATTGAGAAGCATGGCACCCCGCATCCCTCGGCAGTGCCGCAAAGCATGATGTCGAGCATAATGGATGACAGGGTTAAAACGGCTGTGCTGCGCTTGCTCGAAGTCCTGAATGATCCGCTTGAGGCGGAGATCCTGGGTCCTGCACGCCTTCGTGAACTCTATTTTCGCGTGCTGACAGGCGTACAGGGCAACGCAATGCGTGCCGCGCTGGCCTTACAGGGCCAGTTTGGCAAAATCGGCAAAGCGTTACAGCGCATCCATGCCACTTACGCGGAGCCGTTAACGCTGACACAACTGGCGATGGAGACGGGAATGAGCGTACCGACGTTCCATCATCATTTTAAAGCGATAACCCGGATGCCGCCGATGCAGTATGTGAAATCGATACGCCTGCATCAGGCGCGCATGCTGATGGTACGCCAGCAGATCACCGCGGCCGCCGCGAGTTATGCCGTTGGTTATGAAAGCCCGTCGCAATTTAATCGCGAGTTCAAACGCCTGTTTGGCTTGCCGCCAGCAGAGGAGATAAAACGTATGCAGCGTCATTTTGTTGTCCCGCCTCCGCAGCCAGCGTCGGTATTCATTTCATCGCATTAAGCTTTCTCAGTTTCGCGGAATAGGGCGTGCGGATTGGCACGCCAGTGATCTCATGTGGATTAATGGCCACCCATTATCCGTTCAACCTCTTCAGGTTTGTCATGCACACCAAAACGGTCAATGAGCGTGCGGGTTGCGTCGTTCATGCCCCGGATTTCCACTTTGGCACCCTCGCGGCGGAATTTAATCACGATGCGGTCCAGCGCGTTGATCGACGTAATGTCCCAGAAATGCGCGAACGTTACGTCAATCACCACTCTTTCCTGAGTTTCCTGAAAATCAAAGTGGCGGGTAAAACGATCTGCTGAGGCAAAAAAGACCTGGCCTGTCACTGTGTAGGTTCGGGTATCACCCTCCAGTGACGACCTGACTGTCATAAAATGGGCCACTTTTGTGGCAAAGTTCAGTGACGCAATCAGCACGCCGGTCAGCACACCAAACGCAAGATTGTGGGTTGCCACCACCACGACAACGGTCGCCAGCATTACGATGCTGGTTGAAACCGGATGGGTCCGCAGGTTCGTAATTGATCGCCATGAGAAGGTGCCGATGGAAACCATAATCATCACCGCAACCAGCGCCGCCATGGGTATCTGAGACACCCAATCGCGCAGGAAGATCACCATCAACAGTAGCACCACGCCGGCCGTGAGAGTGGAAAGCCTCCCCCGTCCACCCGACTTCACGTTAATCACTGACTGACCAATCATGGCGCAGCCCGCCATGCCGCCAATAAATGCCGTACAGACGTTGGCAATACCCTGCGCCTTGCACTCGCGGTTTTTATCGCTCGGGGTGTCGGTCATATCGTCCACAATAGTGGCGGTCATCATGGATTCCAGCAGCCCTACAACGGCAAGGCCGGCGGAGTAAGGCAGGATTATCAGCAACGTATCCATGTTCAGTGGAATGTCCGGGATAAGGAACACCGGCAGGCTATCCGGCAGCTTGCCCATGTCGCCTACGGTGCGCACATCTAAATGCAGCCACATGGAGATGGCGGTCAGCACCACGATGCAGACCAGCGGGGAGGGAAGGGTTTTATTGAGGTAGGGAAAGAGGTAGATGATTGCCAGGCCTGCGGCGGTGAGCGCATAGACGTGCCAGGTGACGTTTGTGAGCTCTGGCAGTTGTGCCATAAAGATCAGTATCGCCAGCGCATTGACGAAGCCGGTCACGACCGAACGGGATACGAAGCGCATCAGGCTGCCGAGTTTCAGGTAGCCGGCGAGCAGCTGCAATATGCCGGTCATTACCGAGGCAGCAAGCAGATACTGCAGCCCGTGGTCCTTAACCAGCGTGACCATCAGCAGCGCCATTGCGCCGGTTGAAGAAGAGATCATCGCCGGACGGCCGCCAAAGAAAGCCATGACGATGGGGATACAGAATGCGGAGTAGAGTCCAACCTGCGGATCTACGCCAGCGATAATAGAAAAGGCGATCGCTTCTGGAATGAGTGCGAGCGCGACAACAATACCAGCAAGGACGTCACCACGGACGTTGCCCAGCCAGTCCTTACGCGTCGAGGACAGCAGCATAGTAATTTCTCAGATTTTGAATACAGTCAGCCCGGGAGGGCAAAAAGTTTCAGGTACAAAAAAGCACATCCGCAGACAGGATGTTTTCGAGTGTGCGACTGAGATTACTCAGTGCGACAGGGGAGGGTGAAGACTCAGGGTGGCGTAAGACGCATGATTTTTGAGTTCTCCTTTAAGGCAAAAAGGTGCCTGCAGGACTGAATTTAGCCAGCAGAGACGGTGGAGGCTGCGCTGACGGTGATGTCCGTTCTTATCCGGACAGGCAATCAACTATAAACGAAAGGGATGTGAGGTCAACATTTGAGCGCGCAGAAGGGTGTCGGTGACAGCCGCAGAAACGGGCATGCAGGTACGCGCCATCCGGGGCATAGCACAGTAATATGTGAAACCAGCTGAACAATATATGTGGAATGATGCATGTGTGTTGACGGCACAGAGATAGAAAGTCACACTGTTTTTTTACCCCTGTTATCGGGAGCTCTATCATGCCCCAGCTTTCTCCTCTTCAGCTCTTCAAAGGGCTGTCGGACGAAACGCGTTTAAACCTTGTCCTGCTTTTGCGCGAAAAAGGCGAACTCTGTGTGTGCGAGCTGACGCTTATACTGAAAGAAAGCCAGCCCAAGATATCGCGGCATCTCGCTTTACTCAGAGATACAGGCCTGCTGATTGACAGGCGAGAGGGCAAATGGATTCATTACCGGTTGTCACCTCACATGCCCGCCTGGGCGGCAGCGGTGATTGAACAGGCTTATCTTTGTCAGCGGGATGACATTTTGGATCTCAGCAAGCAGGCTGAACGGGACAACGTGACCACTAACGGCAAATCTGTCTGCATTTAAAAATTTTATACATACACATATGTTTTTTCATATGTATTTTGAATTGCTGTGCCCGTTATGACAGGCGCAGTATTAAAGGAGAGTGTATGTTTCTGGCGGGTGCAGTTTTTATCCTGACACTGGTACTGGTTATCTGGCAGCCGAAAGGGCTCAGTATTGGCTGGAGCGCCGTTATTGGTGCTGCGCTGGCACTGCTCACCGGCGTGGTGCATATCGATGATATTCCGGTTGTCTGGCAGATTGTCTGGAATGCCACGGCCACGTTTATTGCGGTCATCATCATCAGCCTGCTGTTAGATGAGTCTGGCTTTTTTGAGTGGGCGGCTCTGCATGTTTCCCGCTGGGGAGGCGGCAGAGGCAGACTGCTGTTCACCTGCATTATTTTGCTGGGCGCGGCGGTGGCGGCGCTGTTTGCCAATGACGGTGCTGCACTTATCCTGACGCCCATCGTCATCGCTATGCTGCTTGCGCTGGGTTTCAGTCCGGCTGCCACGCTGGCATTTGTTATAGCGGCCGGCTTTATCGCGGACACGTCCAGCCTGCCGCTTATCGTCTCGAACCTGGTCAACATCGTGACGGCGGATTTCTTTAAGCTGGGCTTTAGTGAGTATGCGTCCGTCATGGTTCCGGTGAATATCGCCTCTGTTGCCGCCACGCTGGGAATGCTGCATCTGTTTTTCCGCAAAGAGATTCCGGTCACCTATGACCTGACCAGGCTGAAGCTTCCACGGGAAGCTATTCGTGACAGGCGAACCTTTAAAGCCGGCTGGCTGGTTCTGCTCCTGCTGCTGGCCGGCTTTTTTGGTCTGGAGCCGCTCGGCGTGCCGGTTAGTCTGGTTGCGGCGGTGGCGGCATTTATCCTCTGGCTGGTTGCCCGAAAAGGGGCGGTTATTGATACCGGTAAAGTGCTGAAAGGTGCGCCCTGGCAGATAGTCATCTTTTCGCTGGGCATGTACCTCGTCGTGTATGGCCTGCGCAATGCCGGACTCACGGATTACCTATCGGCTGCACTGAACCGGTTTGCGGAGCACGGCGTCTGGGGTGCGACGATGGGTACCGGTTTTCTCACAGCCTTTTTGTCATCAGTGATGAACAACATGCCAACGGTCTTAGTCGGAGCGCTCTCCATTGACGGCAGCACCGCTCAGGGTGTGGTGAAGGAGGCGATGATATATGCCAACATCATTGGCTGCGACCTCGGCCCGAAAATCACTCCGATTGGCAGCCTGGCAACCCTGCTGTGGCTGCACGTTCTGGCACAGAAAAACATCAGCGTCAGCTGGGGCTATTACTTTCGCGTGGGCATTATCATGACCCTGCCGGTGCTTTTTGTGACGCTGGCCGCGCTGGCCCTGCGTCTCTCTGTTTAACCTTAATCTGGCGCTGCGTGCACGCACCGTCTTAAAGGAACATCGCTAATGACTGACATAACTATTTATCACAACCCGGCCTGTGGGACGTCTCGTAACACCCTGGCGTTTATCCGCAACAGTGGTGTAGAGCCTTTAGTGATTCTGTATCTGGAGACGCCGCCGACCCGCGACGAGCTGCAAAAACTGATTGCAGAGATGGGAATAAGCGTGCGCGAATTACTGCGCAAAAACACGGAACCGTATGAGCAACTGGGGCTGGCAGAGGACAAGTTCAGCGATGATGAACTGCTTGATGCCATGCTGGCTCATCCTATCCTCATTAATCGTCCGGTGGTGGTGACGCCGCTCGGCACAAAGCTTTGTCGTCCGTCGGAGGGGGTTCTGGAGATTCTGCCGGACCCGCAGCAGGGACCGTTTACCAAAGAAGAGGGTGGGAGTAATCAGTGAAACATCAGCGCGTCTGATAACGTCAACGTGGGCAGATTCGGTTACGCTTCAGGCAGACCTGAGAATACCTTGTGGGCATGTATCAGAGCGGATACGGCAGGGCCGCAGAGAGCGATGTTATCCGCAGCGGATAAAAGCGCGAAGGTAACCTGACCGTAAAACGGCTGGTTACTCTCAATTTAATTGTGAAAGGTTCTCAGTTAATGATAAAAAACCCGCCATCTTCAGCGGGTTGAACAGTTAAGTCGTTCAAGTTTTATTCCAGGCGCCAGCTCCAGCAGTGAAGTGGCACATTTCAGCCTGGAAGAAAACGCAAATTCTGCAAGACGAATTAATATTAAAACAGATTAAAGCGCTGAATCATCAAAAGCTTTGCCAGTTCTGATCACCTGCTGCCGCGACGGCAGGACCTGTGCGCAAAACGGGTGCGGCCGGTACCGGGCGGTTTACATTGCTGTGTGATGGCGACGCAGGGACAGACGATGAAGCGAGCGTGAAAGTATTGACCAGCTGGTTAAGTGACGCCGCCTGCTCCATCAGCGAACGTGAGGCTGCAGAAGCCTCTTCAACCAGCGCGGCGTTTTGCTGTGTTACATCGTCCATCTGATCCACGGCTTGATGAACCTGTCCGATTCCCTGAGACTGCTCACTGGCCGCCACGGATATTTCATCGACCAGATGAGTAACCTGACGAACGGCATCGTTCATTCTGGCAATATTTTCGCCCACACCTTCTGCCTGTGCTGAGCCAGCCTGAACAAAGCCCATAGACGATTCGATAAGCGCCTTGATTTCACGCGCTGAAGACGATGAACGCTGCGCAAGATTGCGGACTTCACCGGCCACGACGGCAAAGCC
The DNA here is from genome assembly GCF_009646115.1 of Pantoea eucalypti. NCBI lineage: Bacteria > Pseudomonadati > Pseudomonadota > Gammaproteobacteria > Enterobacterales > Erwiniaceae > Pantoea > Pantoea eucalypti. The sequence goes on from NZ_CP045721.1 coordinate 227,826, forward strand.
ACGGCCCTGCTCACCAGCACGGGCAGCTTCTACAGCGGCGTTGAGGGCCAGAATATTGGTCTGAAAAGCGATCCCCTCGATCAGTGAAATGATATCGGTGATTTTCGATGAGCTTCCCCGGATATCGCTCATTGTTGACAGCAGAGTGTGCACACGACCTGCACTGTCTTCTGAGATTTCATGCGCATTTTTTGCCAGCTGGCTGGCAAGACGCGTGTTTTCTGCGGTCTGACGGACGGTCTCACTCAACTCAGACATACTGGCAGCCGTTTGCTCCAGTGAGGCAGCCTGCTCCTCAGTACGGGATGAGAGATCTTCGTTACCGGCAGATATCTGCGCCGAGGCTGAGCTGACCGACTGAGCAGAAGCTTCTACTTTTGAAAGCGAGGCTGAGACATTGCCGATGAGCTGATTGAAGGCCTTCGCGGTCATGCCGATTTCATCCCGGCGTGACTCGTCCACCCTGAGGGTAAGGTCAAGCTTCTCGCTGGCTGTTTCCATGGTCTTCCGCATACCATTCAGCTGACTACGGATGGCGAAAATAGTTTTCAACGCAAAGAATGCAAGAATAGTGATAGCCAGCGCGGAGCCACCCATCAGGCTCCAGAGTGTCACCTGATAACTCCGGTCGTTCTCTTTTCTCAGGGCTTTACTGATGTCCACATTAAGCTGAAGCTGTTTCTTGTAACCTGCAATCAACTGGCGTGCCCATTCGCCAAGGCCGTCATTACTTTGAAGCGCGCCTAGCGCAACAGCGTCATTCTGTGCGCGTGAGCCAGCAAGAAACTCCGGAAGTGAGGCGTCAATTTTTTTTATGGTAGAGAATGCATCCTCAGTTAACTGCCGGTCTTCCTCATTGGAAATGTCGTTGCTGAGGTAAAACTGATTCATGGATTTGATATTGCTGATAGTTTCATCAATTTTTTTTTCAACTTCAGCCTGGCGCCGGGGTTCTGTTGCACTCTGGTGGCGGTACAGCCAGATAATTAGCGTATTACTGTCGTCAACCAGTTTGCCCAGATCCAGAAGCGATGGAACCGTGTTTTCCTGCACATACTGAAAGCGGGACTGAAATCCGCTAGCAACGAAGACGGCCACAATAACCATCGCGACCAGCGCGGTAGAGAGAAGTTAAAAGGTGAGCAATAATCGCTGTGTAATTGTCATCTTTATTCCTGCTTTTTTAAGTGGTTAATGATATGGGCTGTCTATTTGAAAATATTCAGCATATCTATCGGCATAAAGATGAACTTAATTAGAAAAAAACTGATGTTTCAGGTAACTGAAGTTCAGTGCAGTGTCTTGACTGGCATAGTCGTCGTAAGGATCAGAAATACAGGTTGGGAGTAACGTCTGCTTCTGGCACAAAGCGAACATTGATGGCATTAGCCATGAGAGGGTGCAATTGTCATACTGGACACAATTATAATTCTGTCCAGACCATGCAAATTGAAATCACAGGAAGAATTATGGACATCCAACTCACAAGCGTTACCCCGGACAGCCCAGGATTTGCTGAGTTAAGATCGCAGAGCATGGCTGAAGGATTTAACATGTTACGCCGACTGCAAGATAACTGGCTTAGCGGACAGAATCGCTTTGATAGACCAGGAGAAAAACTAATTGGGGCATCTATAGATGGATTAATGGTTGGCGTTTGTGGACTTAACATCGATCCATTTACCTCAGAAACTGGCATCGGACGTCTGCGACATCTCTATGTAGACTCAGGATGGAGAAAAAGGCAGATCGGCAGTGCCCTGCTCAGTGAGATAATTAAGGATTCTGACCGCTGGTTTGATTTTATCAACACAAACGCTCCTCCATTGGCATTCATTTTTTATGAACGAGCTGGCTTTGTTGCTTTAACTGGCATAGAAAAAGTCACCCACCATCTCTGCCTCAGAGACCCAGCGCGTTAATACAGTCATCTTGTGGATTGACCACATATTCTGTCCAGTGAACCTTTTTTACAGGAATGCCGGCCAGGGTATAGTCCTGGCGTAATCAAACCGTAAATCAGAGACATTACATTAAATCCATGCCGCCTGGACACACTGCGTTTCTGAGCAGGTTTGCAGAACGGCGACTGGAAAATCTTCAGGATATCAAATGAACTGACTGGCAGCTTTGAGCGAAGAGCGGACCTGTAGGCTAAGAATGTAGGCTGCAATACCATTATGCTGATTTATTGTGCAGTGAGGTATCCTGCATCATGTTAATGAAGACAATATTCATAGCGATTAGCCAATCGGCATTTTTTCTGAAAGAGAGTATGTTAAACCGTCTGCTTTGATTAGAGTTTCAACATTCATAAGGTCCTCTGTTCTCTGCCAACCAGTTTGTCACCTGAACATTCAATCACCGTCGTACTGTTCTCTTGCTACCCGAAAATAGCTGGAGGAGGTGATAATCCAGGACCATAAAGGTAACATCCGCATAAGCATTTCTTTTCCCATATGGGTAATCGCATAAACCACCCGGGGCAATTTTTCCTCGTAATCACAGCGGGATATAAGCCCGTCCCGCTCCAGATGGCGTAATGTTCGCGTCAGCATTCTTTGAGTGACATCCGTAAGGTAGCGGCGTAACTCACCATAGCGAAGAGGTCCGCTGGTACCAAGAATATGCAGCACGCCCAGCGACCAGCGATTACCTGCATGCGCCAGGATCTCACGTTTCAGTCCCTCATCATCGTTGCTTAATTCTTCACAAAACTCCTTTGAAAATTGCAACAGTGCTTCCCGTTCAGACTCCATATCACCTCCGGTATCATGTGTGTGCCTAATTGAACCAGGCTATGTCAGCTGTCAGGATGACGTTTTAATACAACAGGAAGCAAGAATGAATTTCGACATAAAACCTATAAACACTGTTCTTATACTGGGTGCTGGAGAGCTTGGTATTCAGGTACTGAGAGCGATGAGCAATAAAGCGCAGGCGCATACTCATGTAAAAATTAGCGTGTTACTCAGACGCGAAGCCGCTCATGCTGTTTCTGGTTCACGCAGGGCACGGCTGGATGAACTGATGAAGCTTGGGATCGCTTTGGTGGAGGGCGATCTGCAGGAAAACAGTATTGATGAACTGAGTGAGCTATTTGCTTCTTTCGACGCCGTCATCAACTGCAGTGGTTTTGTTGGCGGCCCGGGAACGCAGATAAAAATTACGCAGGCGGTATTGAAAGCGGCTGTAGCCCGCTACTTTCCATGGCAGTTTGGCGTTGATTATGACGTTGTGGGTAAAGGCAGCGGGCAACAAGTCTGGGATGAACAGCTTGAAGTTCGCCACCTTCTACGCCAGCAGAATGCGACAGGATGGGTCATTGTATCTACAGGTATTTTTACCAGCTATCTGTTTGAGCATGATTTTGGTGTGATTGACGCAAAAAGTAAAACTGTCTGTGCTCTGGGAGACTGGCAGCACGCCGTAACGCTGACCACACCTGAAGATATCGGCCAACTGACAGCGGACATTTTCTTCCATCAGCCCACTTTCCAAAACGAGATTATCTATATTGCAGGTGATACGCTAACTTATAGTGAACTTGCTGATTTAATGCGTGACCACTGGGGTGCTGAAGTAAACAGAAAATTACTGGACAGGCAAAAGCTCCAGGATGATGTGCAACATAATCCGCAGGATGTCGGGGCAAATTACCGACTTGCTTTCGCACGGCCTGACGGAGTAGCCTGGAATAAGAGCGATACTTACAATCAACGTCAGGGGATTGCAACTACAACGGCCCGTCAGTGGCTTGCAAAACAGCATGGAATGTAGCAGTCCGGTACTGACAAAAGCACAACATTACGCGGTGCATGCCAAAGTCTGATACCGATGTCGTTAATATATTGCTCTATATTTCACCGAAAAAAATTTCCTGGCAGTTTTGCTGACAAGACGATTGGCCCACGTATGCTAAAAAGGCCAGAACGTAAAGTGATGGCCCTAACTTAGTTAGGGAGGGCCTTTGTATTGGATCAAGGTTTTAATGTCCGCTTCTGGCACAAAGCGGACTGATGCATGGCCAACGTCCGCTTTAGGCGAGGAGCTGACGCTAACGTTATTTTTTAAAAATTTGGTTTGTATCTTTTTGCATTAGTCTGTAGTCGAAAAATATTGCGTCGGTTATTTACCCTATGTTTTTCTGAACATTGTAATAAACGCGCTGCCTGAGCCGTTTTCTATGGGGAAAACTGCTTTTCACCTGCGCCTTCGTTGAAAAGCCCGGCGACCCAGTCAGCAAAAGCACGCACGGCGGGAGAGAGAAAACGCTGATGCGGATAGAGCATCGTCACCGGCACGGAGGGTGGCTGCCAGTCCGCAAGAACCTCGACCAGTTTGCCTTGCTGCAGATTCTTTGAAATCACATTCTCAGCAAGCTGCGCCAGACCAAAACCCTCAAGACACAGTCTGATGTAAAGTCCCGTTTCGTTGACGGCTGTATCCCCCTCAACCGGAACAGAGAAGGCCTCAGCGCCTCGTATAAAACGTAGCTCATTAGTGCGTCTTCCCGAACTGGAAAAGTAATGAATCGCCCTATGCTGCGATAATGCCTCCGGCGTCTCAGGAATACCGTATTCCCTGAGATAGTCCGGCGAGGCGCAGGTCAACCAGCGAAAACGGCCAAGCGGACGTGCAACCAGTGTGGAGTCAGTTAATTCACCGGTTCGTATGACGCAATCCACACCTTCGTGCACAAGATCGACCTGCCGGTCGCTCACACCAATCATCAGGTAAATATCCGGATAAAGTCGGTAAAAGTCTTTCAGGTTGGGCAGGACGATGAAATGCGCGATCCCACCGGGCATATCAACCCGCAGGCGCCCACGGGGGCGCCTGTTCGAATCAGCCAGACTGGCTTCAGTATGTTCAATTAAAGCCAGAATTTCCCGGCATTGCGCCAGATACTGCAGGCCTTCAGGCGTAAGGCTGACCCGTCTTGTTGTGCGGTTCAGCAGACGTACCTGCAGGTATTTCTCCAGGTTTTTAATAGTACTGGTAACAGTGGAAGAAGGCAGTGACAGCGTTTCTGCCGCGCGTACAAAGCTCCCGGCCTCAGCAACCCGTATGAAAATCTGCATAGCCTGAATCCGATCCATCATCCTTCCCATGGGTAAAAATTGAGTCTGATTATTCGCAAATTATGAATTATGAAAACGGTTTAAGCACCTTTTTCAGGGTAATGGCGTGGCGTATCGTTTCCACATTGATCAGGAAAGAGGCAAGTTAATGACCGGCTATATCAGAAATATTGTTAACAATCAGAATCTCACTTCACAGGCTATGTTGATACGTGGTGCCACGATACTGAGCATGGACGAGAGTGTCGGTAACATTGAACGCGGTGATATTCTCATCAACGGTTCAACGATTAACGCTGTGGGTCAGGACCTTGACGCGCCGGGTGCTCACGTCATTGATGCCAAAAATATGATTGTCATGCCGGGGATGGTTGATTCTCATCGTCACGCCTGGGAAGGTCAGCTGCGCCGAATTAACCCTAACGCCACCTGTCTGGACGACTACAGCAACGCCACGCACTTCTCGTTCGCTAAATATTACCGCCCTGAAGATATCTATGTCGGTAACCTGCTGACGGCGCTGGGTGCGATTGACGCGGGCATTACCACGATGATTGATAATTCGCATAACAGCCGCACCGCAGAACACGCCGATGCCGCAGTCGAGGCCCTGCTTGATAGCGGTATTCGCGCTATCCATGCTTCCGGCGCACCGGTTGCGGGTGAATGGAACAAGGCGCACTGGCCTTGCAACTGGCAGCGTCTGCAGGAAAAATATTTCAGGGATAATCCAGAGAGTCTTGTGACGCTGGGCGTCATGGCTCAGCTGGAGCCGGAATTGTGGGCTGAGGCCCGCAGACTGGGGCTGCCGATTGTCACCGAGTTCTTTGGTGCTGAAATGGCCTCCGAGCTCGAATCACTGCATCAGCAGGGTCTTCTTGGCCCGGACAATATCTTTAACCACTGCACAGCCCTGCCTGATGAGGGATGGGAAATCCTGCGCGACGCCGGTGTCCGGGTCAATGTCTGCCCGCGCTCAGATTCGCACTATGGGATCGAAAGCGGGATGTTCGCCATTGAAGCCGCGCAGCGTCATGGCATCAATCCTGGACTTAGCGTGGACAATGAAACGTCTTACAGCACCGATATGTTTACAGAAATGCGCGTGGCGTTCTATCTGCAGCGTGTGATGGGTATGCATAAGCAGCACTGCTGTGATTCAGAGCATTCGCTGACAACGCTTCCGGCTGCTAAGTTGCTGAAATCGGCAACCGTTGATGGCGCGTTTTGTGCCGGACTGCAGGACAAAATCGGGAGCCTGACGCCAGGCAAACAGGCTGACCTGATCCTGATTAACGCGACTGACCTCAACCTCTATCCAAACGGGAATGCGTTTGGCACGGTGGTGCATGCTGCTGAACGCAGCAACATCGATACCGTGATGATCGGCGGTCGCATCGTCAAGCAGAACGGCAAAGTGCTGGGTGTGGACAGCGAGCGCCTTCGCGCAGCGATTGACGAATCACGTGAGCACCTTTTTGCGGCAGCAGGGTATGAACCAGACATCTTTGCGGAAAAATTCCTGCCACTTATTCAGTCTGACTGACAGAGACGAACAGCATGATTAATCGCCGGCTAGCAGCATTGTGTCCCGTGGAGTTTCGAATCAACCAGAACTATCACCAGGCCAGCGAAGTGCTGGGCGTTGAACCGAATATTGGGGACAAACTTGTCAGCCCGCAGGTACGACAGTGCTAAAGACCTGGAGCCTCACACTTGACTTACAAGACTTCATATTTTTGATTAATTGCCAGAACTTACGGATCAGAGTCATCTGAAGTGCCTCCCTGGCCAGCATGGCTTCAGCGAGCAGCTTCCTGATGCGTGTATTCTCCTCTTCAAGCGACTTGAGCTGCTTCACTTCAGGAACCTTCAAGCCGCTAAACTTCTTGCGCCAGGTGAAAAAGATGACGTCGGAAATAGCTTTTTACGGCAGAATTCACCGGAAGAAAAAACAGCCTCATCTGAGCGGAGGATACTGATGATCTGTTCGTCGGAAAAAGCTTCCTGGTAGGGGTGTACGCAGGTGGCTTATGAGGACATCACTTACATCGCCTGTGTTAATCAGCGGAGGGCAGGTCAGCCTGTTTATGGAGGAGGTTATATTACAAAAGCTTTTCTGGTTTAAGGATAAGAGATGTAAATCAGAACTGCTAATTTGACCTTTATCAGCTAATACAAAGCTGGTGGCGGGGTAGATAGTTAAGCACGGGATTTTGCCTGCGATGTTCATGGCCGTACGGTGTGTTGTTAACCAATCGGCCAGAAAGTATGCAATTGACGCACTTCCTGACCGGCTTAATCATTAAATTACAGGCTGTTTTGCAGGAAATTATTATGTCATCAAACCTTTCTGATGACGTTAAAATACCGGCAACAGATCAAACTCGCTCAGCGCCCATGAAAGGATGTTCAGGGCGGCGAATACCATAATCATGCACAACTGAAGCCCGTCCCACTGGCTGCGCTGATAGCCTGAGTCATGACGGGATCGCATTTTCAGATGAAGTAATCCCGGAACAATCACTGCCCATACTGTCGCGATTAGCCCGGCATAACTAATCGCCCTAACAAACCCATCCGGAAAAAGCAGAGATAAACTCAATGGCGGCAGGAACGTGATCGCTGTGGCTTTGAGGCGTCCCGTTCTGGTCCTGGGAAGAGTCAGGCGGTCACTGATGTAATCCACAAGGCCCGCTGTCACCCCCACGAACGAACAGATAACGGCAAAATGCGAAAATATTGAGAACAACAGCGACATCCCGGCGGTATAACCGCGCAGACTAAACGCGTGCATCAGCGCGGCAATGTCGCCGCCCTGGCTGGCAATTTCCGGAAAGGCTGAGCGCGGAAGGTTACCCATCGTGCAGATTATCCAGAAAAGATAGATAACCAGCGCCACGGCGGAGCCTGTGCACAGACATCTTTTCACGCGTCGATGATCGCCATTGTAATAGCTAATCAGACCAGAAATGTTTCCATGATAACCGAATGAAGCAAGGCAGAATGGCACGATGCCTAACATATAGGGCCAGTAGGATGCTGCCGGATTCTGACTGTCCAGCAGGTAGTCGACATTCACGGTAGTAAATAAACCACCAAACAGGATAAGTAACAGAACAATTTTAGTGATGAGCAAAACAGACATTATCCTGCCAATGCTGCTGGTGCCTAACCAGACGATGGCAGCCACGGTCAGGCTTAACATAACTTTGGCTTCGGATGATGAAACCGTTTTGCCGGTCAGTCTGCTCAGTGAGTGATCATAAACAGGCCCGACCGCTGAAATATAGGCGTATGTCAGAATGCCCAGCACGAAAACCAGGCTCAGGCCATTTACTTCAGCCCAGTTACGGCCTAATACATCACGGACGATTTTGTCATAGCCGGTTTCCAGAGGGTAATGCTGGCTCACACGGTGAAACATCAGACCACTGATTAACATACAGACCCAGCTAAACGTCAGTATCAGTAACGCCCATCCAAACCATGCCCCGGCCATCACGACCGGCAGGACGAACATGCCTGCACCCACCACGGTGCCGCAAATGATGGCCGCTCCCCAAAATACCGAAGGAGAACGCCTTGAAATTGCAATATCTGACATAGGGGTTCCTGAAGTGAAAATTTAGCGCTGAAGGATAGCCTCTATAGCCAGGGCATGGCTAATTAACTGACGATCTTCTTTCGGCAACCCATCTGACGATAATCCTGCTGACAAATGTCCCCGGCCAGTAACCGGCATTTTATGCTGGGCACACCTGTGCTGCTGGCAATGTCGGTGTTACGAATAAGTTTATTGGAAATATCAGGTAGACCGGCATTACCGATTCGTGGCACTTCACACCACAGAGTCGGATAGACTCAGCCGGTAGCCCTGATCATGCAGGCAGACGAGGGATAACAGCGGGTTCACCCATCACTGCTGCGTCGGGTAGCGACAAGTTGCTGACTGTCGGGGCAACAAATCCAGGGGTATCTTTGGTGAGGGATATAGGAACAATACCCCGGCTGAATAACTTCCCTGCGAAAATGCGCACATACCGGCAGCTACCGATGCGATACTTCCGCCGCTGCTTATAACTACCCGCTCCCGGGGAAATCAGCGACAAAGAGCACCTAAGCAACAGGTTTCACGGCGGGACTGAGCGCTGATTTCAGGCATAGATTATGCAAAATCTGTGGGGTTCAGAGGCGGGCAGGGGGAGTTTAACAGGTTTAATACTTGTTTAGAGAAAGTGTGCTGCTCCGAAGGTCAGGGTTCGCTTTGAGCGATAAGCGGACGTGAAATAGTATCGATAGGGACGTTCTGCTATATCAAATATAACGATACGCTCGCGAACCCTTGTTGGTGTTGATTTTTCAGACAGAAGTGCAGGGCAATATAAACCCCAGGTTTTTAATGCAACCAGCCTATCCACGTTTTACTTTTTTAATTGCCATTTTTACTAACCAATACATGGCTAAAGCGTAAAAAGCGATAACGGTCACAAGGGAAAAGAACGTAACCGGATCCTTACCGGCTTCGTATACGTCATCCTGATAACTGCCGAAAATTTGATGAGAATGTTCAACGAGCCACGCCGTCAGCGGATAGAGTGGCATCCCGTAACGCGATACCATAAAGGCCGCAATAAAGCAGACGAAAAACCCGCTGCTTTTCTAGCGAATTTTGCTGTTTGCAAAATTACTTTCTCCCTGAACGTCAACGTAGCCGCATGCCATCAAGCTGTTTCGCGAACCCGGCTCGCGAATTGTTTTTCTCCGGAGCAGCGCCTGTCTTACCGTATAGAAATCAGTGCGCCGCACGAAGGTGATACACCCTTCACTTTCTCCGGAGCCGTCTGGCCGAAGAGGATGCAGGCGGAAACCGCCGCGGGCAACGCCATTGATGAAGATGGAAACACTCATCGTTTCCGAATTAAAGAGCGCAAACCATTCAGAATGATTTGAGTTGTTCCAGGTGTCGACGGCCTATCCTCTGATCCGGTTAGCGATACTGCCTTCAGGACGCGGAACAATCCAGTAGCGCCCGACCGGAATGGCACTGTTAGGCTTGTAAGTACAGTTTGGATCATTGGTATAAGGCTTTTGGCCGGAAAATACCGGGAAGGTACCCACGCCGTAAACGTGTAGCTTTGCTTCGCCGCCGCCCTTTGTCAGATCGTCGTAGGTCATTCTCTTTAACTGCATTAAACGCTCCCTGCAGGTTATAAGGCATGCCAGTGAACCGGGCAATGCTACCATTCATTCATAGAGAAGTTAACGGGCAGGCGGGCGCTTGACAGCCAGTGTTCTTCTGCGAGCCAGACAGCATTATTTATCATAAGACTATTTGCCGCATCCCGTCATAGGCATTCGGCGCGATCCTTCAGCACAAATACGTATGTCCGCTTCTGGCACAAAGCAGAAGTGCGTCTTAGGCAAGGTCCGCTTTTCAGCAAGTCGCGGACGTTGCTAAAAGCGTTCTGTATGAATTAACAGGGAGCAGGTCAGTCGCCTACATCACTTTTACGCATAAAAAGATAAAGCCTGAGGCATGCATCTGCGCGAGCATCCAGATGCGGTTTTTCTCACCTCCTCCAGCCAACTAACCCCCACACGCCGACTTCGATAATGACGTCGCGTAGCCCCGCACCGGTTAAATCTGACGATAGAGAAAGTAATGTTTTTACTGATGATATGCCCTAAAATCATGATCGTTCAGTCAAAGCGATGGCTGCAATCAGTTGCATAGAATCATAAGCCGTGAAACCGTAAAGCTGCATTGCAAATATTTCTACAAAATGAGGTCAAATTGAGGCCTGAAGACAAGCAGCTACGGAGTGACTGGCATGAGTGAATTAGTGACAATGGCTTTGAGGGCCCCACTTAATGACGAATAAACAGGGTGTTTTGATTGTTAACCTTGGAACACCAAATGAACCAACGCCTGCTGCGGTTAAGAAATTTTTATCTAAATTTCTGCATGACTACAGAGTGGTCGACTTACCGAGAATCATTTGGTGCCCCATTCTACATGGCGTGATTATCCCATTACGTGCGAAGCGAGTGGCGAAATTATACTCTTCGATTTGGATGGAGGAAGGTTCCCCTCTCATGGTTTACAGCGTCAGGCAAGCCCGTGCGCTTGAAGAAGTGACAGGTTTGCCCGTCGAGCTGGGGATGAGTTATGGCGAGCCGGGTATAGGTAGTGCAATTGACAGGCTACTGGAAAAAGGCGTCGATAAAATTATCGTCATTCCTTTGTATCCCCAGTTTTCATCTTCGACCGTTTCTTCTGTTTGGGATAGCGTGAGCCGTCACCTGCAGACAATGAAGAACCGCTATACACCCTCCATAAATTTCATCAATGACTATGCCGATCTTCCTGCCTACATTGAAGCGTTAAAAGCATCCGTTCTGGCATCTTTCGAAGCTAACGGCATTCCAGATGCATTGTTGATTTCATATCATGGTATACCGGTAAGGTTTGTCAAAGAGGGGGATCAATACCAGGAAAGATGTGAGTTAACGACAAAGTTACTCATTGAAGCAATCAATATGCCGTCATTGAAAATATTGATGACGTTCCAGTCAAGATTCGGCAGAGAGCCATGGTTAACGCCTTATACTGATGAGACAATTAAAAATCTGCCGAATGAAGGAATAAAAAGCCTGCATGTAATCAGCCCGGGGTTCGCATCAGACTGTTTAGAAACGCTTGAGGAGCTTGATGAGCAGAACAGGGAGATTTTTATGCATGCGGGTGGTAAATCGTTTACTTACATACCGGCGCTTAATGATAAACCGATTCATATCGAGATGCTGCGACAACTTGTGAACCTTAATCGGTTTCAGGCATGATTTTCACATTCTTGTGAGCAGGATGTTGCAGGTGTCAACATTCATAGTGAAACCAGAAGTGGGCCCTCCCGGACATGTATTTGATACGTGCCGGGACGGCCTTATAGGGGCCGCATGGAAAACCCGCTACGCCAGCTGCAAGCAACTGTCTTATACGTGGGTATGAGTCGAAGATTATTCGAGGGCAGGTCAGCTATAAGCGAGGAGCGGACATTGCTAAAAGCGTTCTGTATGAATCAGCGGGGAGCAGGTTAAACATCGCCTGCTCCCCGTTAATTAATCCTGAGTCTCGTTAAAATTGCGTCCTGTTCAGGCAAACACCCGCGCCATTTACTCTACTAGCGCCACTGCCCGGATTGGCGAAGCCGATGCACCTTTAATCCTGAGCGGAAATGCCATGAAAATAAATTCGGAAGGCAAGGCTTGAAGATTAGCCAGATTCTCAATGATCAGGCAATCAGAGCCGAGAACGGCAAGGTGAGCCGGGTATGCTTCATTATTATATCTGTCCAGCGACATGGCATCTGTACCGAAAACAGTAACGCCTTTTTCAATCAGATAATCTGCTCCTTCGCCTGATAAGCCTGGCCAGTTTTGCAAAAATGGCGCCTGGTTTGGACGACAGCTCCACTTCTCATCATAACCCGTTCGAAATATCACAATATCTTCTGCAATGATTTTTCCTTTATCAGCTTCCCAGGACTGGATCATTTCTACAGTGATGTCACTGTTCTCTGCCAGATGCGACATATCCAGGCAGCGACCCCGTCCGGTGAGCTGGCGCACGTCAATCTGCTCTATAGTTTTTCCACCTTCAATGAAATGAACAGGCGCATCCACATGAGTACCGCAATGATCGCCGAGGCTAAGTTGACAGTTATAATTGCCATCACCAGCAATGTAGTCTTCGGCACGGCTGCAGAAGAATTTTCCATGGGTTGGCCAGACTGGCATGAACTCTTCATAGAGATGGTTTAACTCAATGAGTTTATGGTGACGTAATAAAGTGATCAGATCGCTGGTCATATCAGGCCTTTTTCAACGTTACCGTTTCTTTAATGAACCAAAGTGGAACACATGAGATAAGTAATACCGCGACAATAACCAAATAGTGCACGGTGAAACCGTAGTTGTGAATAATCCAACCACTAATGGGTGCGACCAGAATACCAGCGATGCCAACTGCGAGGCCGATCATCAATCCCATGCTGGACGCTGCAGCACGAGGAGATGAGTCGATAAGTAAAGCATAAGCCACAGGGTAAGGTGAGTTGCGGAACAGGCCCCAAAAGATAAGAATGGCCCAGCCAAGTGTTGCGGAATGGATGAACATGCAAAGCGCCGCTGCCAGAATCCAGCCCGTAATAATGATGCCCAGAGAGCGTTTACGCCCTTTCAAATCCGAGAAGCTGCCCCACAAAATCTGCCCAATCCAGCCAGTCAATCCGGATGCACCAGAGATGATTGCTGCGGTCGAGAGGTCGAGTCCAACTTCACGCGTCAGTTGCAGCGTCAGAAAGTTAGCTATCCCCATCTCTGCCCATGTAAAACCAAAAATCAGCAGAATACTCAATTGGCAGTTGCGGTTTTTCAGGCAAGATGCGGCATTAGCCCATACCGAACTCTTTTCAATGGTGTTCTGCAATGATTCCGTAACGGGCGGGGTCAGATTGTTATCAACAATCCAGTCATTAACCCTCTGATGATTTTTACGTGTACCAACGATTAACTGTGCCACCAAAATAACTAAGCCAATCAGTGGAATAAACAGAAATGCTTCACGCCAGGTCGCAAAAGCCAGAATGGCTGCGATCAGGATAGGACCAATAAATTGTCCTAGCGGAAATCCGGTATGATGTACTCCAATAGCAAATCCACGGTTCTCTTTCTGCCACCACTCCCCGAGCAGAGCAACGTTTATCGGTTCCGACCCCCCGGTTCCCATGCCCATTGTGACACGCAGAACCTGGAACGCTCCCAGCGTCTTACAAAAGGCAGTCGCAACACCTGAGATAATTTCCACAAGCACCGTTACGCACCAGCTGTAACAGCGCTTATGCCCGGCACCTAACCAGTCTGAGAACAAACCGAAAACCACAGCGCCAGCTAAGGTTCCAACAAAGCTAAGTGAGTTGAGCCAACCTGCCTGAACTTCGGTCAGGTTAAATGACTGCATTATTGCCGGAAGCAGAGTAGGAAGAATAATCCTGTCAATTGAGTTCATCAGGATCGCAAGAGTCGTAATGACCAGCATCCACCAGGAGAGAGGATGCGCTTTAGGGAGAAAACGATATAGCCCGGTGCGCGGAGCGTGTTCACCGTCAGTCCAGGTCTCTTTTGGCGACTTTTTCGTCTGTTCAGATGTGGAAGTTGTCATATCTGGTGCCTTAGAAAAATATTTATTGTCAGCAGCCCTACTGATGCCGCTGGCGAGCCCAGCCCCTATTTGTAGTTATTATTGTTATGTTTAAGGAAACAATAGATCAAAATTTAAACACCTTGGTAACATAGCTATTGCGGCTACTACCATACAAGTAGCTTGCAGTTGATACTTGACCTTGATCACGGTTAATCAATGATTAAATAAAAAAACCATTAAAGAGATCACATAACTGGACTGATTTGTCGGGTGATTTATAACCAGGCAGGCTGTTCAGGTATTAAATTGAGTTTAAAGCAGTAAAATCCGAGTGTCCGCTTCTGGCACAAAGCGGACATGCGCGCTAGCACTCTGTCTGCTGTGAGACTGGAACTTAATGGGTCACAAACGCTATTCTTAAAGAAGTTTGGATGTCGCTATGAAACGAAGAACGCAAATTGACTCCCTGTGCCAGGTGGATCGTTTTCCGGTTTAGCTTAACAGGCGCGGGGTCAGATAATACGTAAGCGTTCTTCTGAAGAGCCCACATTGCGTATCAGCATAGATGGCATAGATAGTGGGCTCATCGTTACGAACCGTTGGCAAAAGTGATGCATTCCTGAGTGTAAAAGCACATGCACGATCGGGCGCCGCTTCGCATTGAGGGCGCATGCGGCAAAGCTGCCCGTTCATGGAACCGCATTGCTGGCAGTTGCTAAGCCGGCACAGGTCCGAACGCGCGGTATGAGTCGACCAGTGCATCGAAAAGCGAGATATCTGAGCGACTTCTGGCAAAAAGCTGGGCACCAACAATAGCTGCGAAAATTGCGCGTGCTCTGGATTCACTCTCACTTGATTCGCACACCTCCGCAGCCAGCAGAAGCTTGTTTAGCCACGCAATATTGACATCAGCAAAGGTCTGGATTTCTTTGGTCAATTCAACAGGTAAATTATCTTTTTCAGCGCCCATGAAACTGCCCAGACAGAGACGATTGTCGGCCTCAAGCGATCTTCGGAAGATTTCAGGAAAGCGATGCAGAGCGTCAAGCGGAGAGGGACTTTCTGATTCGATCATCTCAAGTGCAAGCGCGCCATCCTCCCAATATCGTCTGGCAACGGCAACACCCAGCTCGGCTTTGCTTGGGAAATGGTAGTAAATACTCGCCGCTTTGATACCAACCTCTTGCGCGAGGTCGCGGAAATTCAAACCATTGTAGCCCTGAGATTGGGCAATTTTCCTGGCCGCCAACAAAATGGCTTCCTTTGAGTTCGTGCTCATCCTGGTGCCTCCCGACCTGGTAGGATCTTTTAAACTGGTAAGCTTATTTTATAGCAAACCCCTAACGGTTGACAGGTAGATTATCAGTTAGCGCAATGAGTTCACTCCTTCCAGAGGGTTCATGCAGATGTCGTTCCATCATAATCGGGCAAGCGGCATCGACAAATGACGCTATCAGGCACAAGGCGGTGACCGGGAAAGTCAGGGAATGGCGATCCCGGCGTACCGGAGTGTTGATTGAGAAGCGCTTACTGGGCTGGCGAATCCAGCTCAGGAATGCCGCTGTTGCGATCAGAGTAGGCCGCCTGGAAAGCGGGACGTTTTGTCCAGCGCTGCCAGTACGCATCTAAGAACTCAAAACGCTCGTCCAGTGGAGTGGCATTGACCGGGAATTTCGAGAAGGCGATCGCGGTTGCCAGCGTTATGTCCGAAAAGGTCGGTTCATTGCCGCCAAGCAGCCATTCGCGGCCGTCTGAAAGGTGGCGATTGACCAGTGCGGCGTGAGCCAAAGCTTCCTTACGGCAGTGTTCGCCCCACGCCTCATTTTTGGTCAGTTCCAGCTTAAAGCCGAGACCGGTGTGCAACACGTGAAACGCAGTAACGATGCGATACAGAATATGCACCCACACCCGGTTATCCCACATGTTATCCAGACCCTGTTCCAGTGCTGTCTCCCCCATGATTCTGCGACCAGGATAAACCTGGTCCAGATAACGGACGATGGCAGCCGTTTCGGAAATGTAACTACCATCTGTCAGTTGAAGGGTGGGCGTTTCGCCCCACGGGTTCATATTCAGGTGACGCCAGCCACGCTGTTCTCCTACAGAAGACATGTCATAGATGGTCTCATTAAATTGGTCAGCGATGCCCTTTTCGTGCAGGAACAGGCGTAGACGCTGAGGGTTCGGAAAAGCTGAAGGCGAGGTGAAAAGGTGAAGTTTAGCAGTCATGGTCAATCCTTTAAGTGAGTGGCTGGGATAACTAACTAACGTTAGGTAAACAAACCTTAGCGGGCAACCTGACGTACGTCAATACCTATCTAACATTTGTTAGGTAAATCGTTTTGTGTGTCTTTCCGGTTGATACGATATCTCACCGCGTGCATCGCTGAAGGCAGGGAATAGGATGAGTCCAGAGGGTAGGGCGAATACCAAGACTGGTAAGGTCTGATACATACAGGTGTAAGGGTGCAATGCAATTTCGCGATTGCTGTCGGCAGTTCAGGGTCCGCTAAGAGCGAGAAGCGGACCTTTTACCTCGGTCCGGGATACCGGATTGTTTAGTCAGTTATATGCCTTCCTTGCTGCGTACCTCTAAATCGGCAATAGATAATTGCAAATGTTCCAGAAACGCCTTCACTTTGACAGGTAGATATTTTCTGCCGGAATACAGCGCGTAGAGCACCAGATCTTCAGGTTCGCGATTACAGTTAATTTTTATAAGGGAGCCGTTGTCGATTTCGGATTCACACGCATGGAGAGGCAAAATGGCGAAGCCAAGTCCTTTTAATGCAGCGGCTCTCGCCATCTGTCCGCTGTTCACCTTGTAACTGGAATGTACCCGGACGGTTTGGTTTTGTTTAAATCTCCAGGGCGTTCCCTGGAGTACCGACATACTGGTAATGCAAGGGATGTTGGCTAATTCATCTGGCGATCGTGGCAAGGGGTAACGTTTCAGAAGTTCTGGTGCGGCCACCACACAGCTTGGCCAGCGCAGAATTTCCCTGGCAACCCAGCTGGAATCTTCCAGTGGTCCACGCCCAAAGCGTAATACTAGATCAAATCCGTCCAGTAATCCTTCTGTTGGATCCAGCTGAGTGTCACAACTGAGCTGTATTTGTGGATGCCTGATGCAGAAGTCAGCAAGGATATCGGCCATGAATGGAAGGTCTGGGGTAATGATCTTCAGATGGCCTGAAAGTGAATCACCGAATAGGGATACTTCTTCAAGGGCATGGTCCAAAGCGCGCGTGAGCGGTGTAATGGATTGATATAGTTGTTTACCGGCTGCGGTCGGAATTATCTTGCGGGTTGTGCGCTCCAGCAGCCGCACGCGAAGTTGTTGTTCAAGTAAAACGACATGACGGCTGACATTGGATGATGGCAGTTGAAGCTGATCTGCTGCGAGCTTAAAGCTCAACTTTTCATAAACAGCCTGGAAGCAGATCAGCCACTGCATCTCAAATTTCTCAATCATAAATTATCCCAGTAAATGAGATTAATAAAACTATATTGCCATATTTATCAGTAATAAGGCGGTCATTACAATTTCTATTACGTTTCGTAACAGGAAGAAGATGATGACCAGACCTAAGAAAATTGCCATCGTAGGGGCCGGGATTGCTGGAATGGCGCTGGCAATACTTGCAATCAGACAGGGCCATCAGGTCAGCATATTTGAACGTGGCAGCACCGTATCCACTTCAGGAGCGGGTGTGACGTTGTGGCCCAATGCCATGTTCGTCATGCAGAAGATGGGTCTGGACAAAAAGGTAATTCAGGTGGGTGGTACGCCCTGCATGATGCGCCAGTTTGACCGATATGGTCTTCTTCAGTCTGAGTTCGATATTTCAGCAGTAAATTCACTATGCGGTTTTCCCAGCGTGACAGTCTTACGACGTGAGCTACTCAGCTTACTGATCGGTGCGCTGGATAGTCTGGATTGCGAGATCAAATTCAGTTGTGCAATCACTACTGCAGACGTAATGAAGTTAAGCCAGGAGTTTGACCTGGTCGTGGGGGCTGACGGGCGTATGAATTCAGTCGTCCGCCAGGCGTTGTATGCGGAGAGAATACCTCCTCATTATCATGGCTTTGTGAACGTAATAGGAGTAGGCAGGCAACGAGAGGGCAGCCTGAGCAATGCTATCGATGATTTTCGAGGCCGGGGGGAGCGTTTTGGCATCGTGCCGGTGAATAACGAGTGGTGCTATTGGGCAGGTGCATGGAACGCTCCTGTTAACGATGAACGCCTTCGAGCGCATTATTTCGATGAGTTGCATCAGCGTTTTCAGGACTGGCCTGATCCTGTGCAGAATGTATTGCAGTCATGTGATAAAGCATTAATTAAGTGCATTTTTGTTCATGACATTGATCCACTTCCTTTCTGGCATCAGGACAATATTTTACTGATCGGAGACGCGGCTCATGCTTCCTTACCGACTTCCGGGCAGGGAGCATGCCAGGCGCTGGAAGATGCATGGCATTTGGCTCGCTTATTGAGGGAGATCGACGATATAAACATTGTTCCGGAAAGCTTTTACCAACTAAGACATAGCAAGACCTCAGCAGCACAGCTGACTGGAAGACAATTCGCTGATAAGATTTTTTCTGAACAACCTGAACCACTGTTGCCTGCCACTAATATTTCTACTGCTGAACTCAGTCGGTTTTGGATGCAAGGTTTGACGTAATAGCCATTTAAAACCCAGTCATGGTGACCGGATTTGTCTATATGTCAGCTGGACACAGAATTAACCAGCGCGCCGATGGTTATCTGAGCCCGGACCTGGCAGGGTCCACTTCTGGCACAATGCGGACGATCGGCGCTGAAGGTCCGTTATGAGCGAAAAGCAAACGTCAAGCCTATGAAGTAGAGATGTTATGCCACATTAGACATAACATCCCTGTTATGAATCGGTCTCAGAGTTCCTCCTCATGAGGAACTCGTCATAATATACCCCGTCAACGCATAGTGCAGCGGTGTCTGTTGCCCACTTGATGAATCCGAAGGAACGATAAAGCGCATACGCAGACCGGTTAGTGGTAACCACGGTGAGTTTTACTGTTTTAGCTGAGCTGGCGGCTTCCAGCGCCGCCTCCATGAGACCAGATGACAGGCCACTCCCTCTCATCCCGGAGCGAACATACATTCCCCAGATATTTGCAACGTGGCTCAGTTTAGGCAGCGAGCTGCGGCTAACGCCAATCATGCCCTGCAGAATATTATGATGGTCGTATCCGCCAAAAACATGGCTGGCTCTCAGCTGTTCGGCAAAGAACTGCAGTGGCTTATGATTGCATTCCTCGTAAGAGGCACCAAAGGCGTCAGGATGAAGCCGTAAAGCTTCCAGCCTCAATTCTCTGAAGTCGCCAAGATCGCTTTCGGTGATGCGCCGTACCGTAAATTTTTCCACTGCTGGTTCCCTGGTGTCATTGATTTAAATTTTCATAGCTCACTCAATTTAACATAAGAGTTCGATCCCGAATCGCGTCAGGCAGACTCCGCTGTACAGAATCAGCTAACTTCAGATATGTTACCCATGACATGCCACCATATTCATGGAGTACACCATGCCGGAGTTCTGCTTTTTTAAGAAAGGTCAGCACATCGCCGCCCTGGAAAGATCTGACTCGGAAAAAGCCGCACAACTTGCCGGTGAAGGCTGGGAAAAGCAGTTTGAAGAGGTTAGCGCCGCCGATGCCGAAAGCGCGCTCGCCAGACTGGCAGATATGCGAAAAGAGGAAGTGACGACGGAGCGCGCTTTCATAACGGGGTCCGTATTCAGCAGTCTCCTCACAGCCATTCTCAAATAACGGACGACTGGCCGCGTTTAATGACCCTGCCAGCCACTCGCTTTTAACATAAGGCTACGGTTACAAACTGTGGCTCAGAGCTTGCCCCAATGCATGTTTTGAATTACAACCCTGTATCCATCCATATCTTCAAAGGTAACGCCATCGCGTTCCCAGTAGGGATTGAATGATTTAACTCTGGCGAAGCCAGCATCATCCATATTTTTACAAGTGGTTCGCCAACTGTTCTTCTCTGGAATGTACAGTACCAAAAGATCTTCATTTGAGGGTGAGGGGTGCACCGGATGATCATGGCACTGGGTAAACTCAAGATGCCAAGACAAACTATCCAGTCCTAACATGTATCCGCTGAATCCATTGTGGTCTGTAAAGTCGCCGATTTTTTCTAACCCAAGCCCGTTACAGTACATTTCACAGCTTTTACTTAGTGCGCTGACAGGCCTGGCTATCCTCAAGTGCTGCAAAACCATAAATGCCTCCACTTTACATCCTGATTTACCATAACAGTGCTTGGTCGCACCCCCCAAAGCCCCTCAGCGCGTTTCTGCGGCCTGAGGGCCGTTTCCTGCACCTTTTCCCTGTCCATACCCCTGAGAAACGCGCCTGATGATTTTGATACGTCTGCATGGCTATGCAGTGAGTGCTCGTCTTGAAAAATCAATGCATGCAGATGTTGGAAACGTCTGCTTCTGGCATGGAGCAGACACTCGCGCTGTAACGGCCGCTATGCGCGAAGAGCGGACCGTTTACGTAAAATGGAAGAGTCAGATGAAGGCATCTTGAGTCACCTCATCAAATTAACCGGTATATGACTTAAGTTCAGGTGATCTTCAGCTTAAACAGCCGATATAATGCAACCCGGCCTGGATCGGTTACGTTCACTTCACGGTATCCCTGTGTACGCGTTAACCATTCTTTTTGCAGGAAAAGTGTAAACAAGGCTGAGCCAGCGTCACCGCCGAGATGGAAACGTCTTTCACTCCAGTCCAGACAGCCGCAACAGGGCTTGCGTCGTGTGCGAGAGTTAAGCAAAACGCCCATTTTCTCAAAATGTATTTTGCCGGCTGATGTCAGTTCCGAGCCATCTGCTTCAAGCCATTTTTCCTGCAGCATAAATTCATAAATATTGACAGCAAGCTCGCCTGCCAGATGGTCATAGCAGGTGCGCGCATAACGCAGATAGACCGGCGTACTGGAAACGGGAGCTTTGGAAGTACCCATGGAAACTCCCATCAGGTTTTCCAGCAGTCCGGCGATATGATGGCCCGCAAGGCTGTAATAGCGATGACGCCCCTGCGTCAGGCAAATGACCAGACCGTTGCTGAGAAGTCTGTTCAGATGTCCGCTGGTCGTAGAGGCTGCTATGCCAGCCACTACGCTAAGTTCTGTAGCTGTCCATGCGCGCCCGTCCATCAGGGCGCACAGAATGCTTACCCTTGACGGATCAGACAGCGCAGAAGCCACCATTGCCATTGATGTTTCAAGGACACCATCTGGCTCAATGTCGCGCTTTGTTTTAACGAGGTTCATTCAGAAGGTATTGCCCATCTTCGGGTTACTTCGGCTGCCCGGGCATCATCATCCGTAATGAGAATGAGCCGGTTACTGTGATCGCTGTACTGTACCAGAATATTGATGCCGTTCCGGGCAATTGTGTCAGCTATTTCTCCCAGCTCTCCGGGCCGTTCCTGAGGTAATTTTCTTACCAGGGGACGGCACACGTTGCACACATCAAAACCGGCTTCAGTCAACACCTTGCGTGCTTTATAGCCGTCTTCAACCAGGAAGTGTGCGTGCCCGCCTTCAGTTCCTGCAAATACGCCACCGCCTTCAAGCCCCACTCCGTTTTCACCCAGTACACTACCCAGTGAACCAAGTGAGCCCGGGCTGTTTTTTAGAATAACGTGAATGTCATACATGCTGATTTGTTCCCTTATCAGAAGAGTAATCACGGAATACGCTGGCTACCCGTATTCTGTAGAATGAAAAAATCGACTGCTTACCTTCTTTCTGAGCGGCCTGATGCATTAGATTCCGCTTCCATCCGGCTACAGACTCCTCATTCTCCCACCACGACAAAGAAAGAATCTTTCCGGGCGTAGTCAGGCTTTGGAAACGCTCAATTGAAATAAAGCCGGGCGTGTCGGATAAGAGAGGCTTCAGATCCGAAGCGAGCTGAAGGTATCTTTCCTGAGCCTCTGGCAGGGCATCTGCCTCAAAAAGTACTGCAATCATGGTCCGCTCCGTTGTTAATTTACGGACAGTTTAATGATGATGAGGGCACGCTGCTTCGGTCGGCACCGAAGTATGCCTGTGCGTTAGCGAAGCCATCGACATGGATAAGCGATGAACAGCAAATTCATAAGTTGAAAGGCGGGACAACATAGAGGTATGGGTTCCTGGCCAATGTCCGCTGTGAGCGAAGAGCGGAAATTTTGACATGAGCTGCCCACTTACCTTATAAAATTTTTTCCACAACAAAGGGATATTCAATTGAAGATCTATACCTACCCCAAAAGCCGATCATTAAGAGTACTCTGGGCTCTTGAAGAAATGGGAGTGAATTACGAGTCCATCAGAGTCGATCTTTTGAACCCTACTTCTGAGGTGAGATCACCCCATCCATTGGGAAAAGTGCCTTTTTTGACCGATGGTGACGTGTCAATCAGTGAAACCTTAGCGATCTGTATTTACCTGTGTGAACAACATAAAAACATCTCTATTTATCCCGCAACCGCTGAAGAAAAATCCTCTGTAAATTCGTGGTTAAGCTTCACGCTATCCGATCTGGAAGCCCCCGTATGGAGTCTGCTCAAACATATTGTCTTCACTCCCGAAAACCAGCGTTCCCCGGATTTAATGAATTATTTCAGTAAGGAAGCAGATAAAGTCATCTCTCAGATTCGCTTTAAGCCGACTCAAACATGGATTGCGAGCAACAACTTTACACTGGCCGATATTTTTCTTTCTCATACGTTGTTATGGGCAAAACTGTGCGGATTGGAAATCACCGAAGAGATTGATAGCTACATATTAAGATCAACGAGTCGCCCCGCTTTCTTAAAGGCTCAGGAAGTAAATAATCGCTAATCAGGTTTTGTCATCTTTTAAAGGTGCATTGATGTCCGCTTCTGGCATAAAGCGGACTGACGTAGTTCTAAGGTCCGCTATGAGCGAAAAGCGGACGTCAAGCCTATGAAGTAGAGTTGTTATGCCACATTAGACATAACAACCCTGTTATGAACCGGTCTCAGAGTTCCTCCTCATGAGGAACTCGTCATGAAATACCCCGTCAACGCATAGTGCAGCGGTGTCTGTTGCCCACTCGGTGAATCCGAAGGAACGATAAAGCGCGTAAGCAGACCGGTTAGTGGTAACCACTGAGAGTTTCACTGTTTTAGCTGAGCTGGCGGCTTCCAGCGCCGCCTCCATGAGACCAGATGACAGGCCACTCCCTCTCATCCCGGAGCGAACATACATTCCCCAGATATTTGCAACGTGGCTCAGTTTAGGTAGCGAGCTGCGGCTAACGCCAATCATGCCCTGCAAAATATTATGGTTATCGTATCCGCCAAAAACATGGCTGGCTCTCAGCTGTTCGGCAAAGAACTGCAGTGGCTTATGATTGCATTCCTCGTAAGAGGCGCCAAAGGCGTCAGGATGAAGCCGCAAAGCCTCCAGCCTCAATTCTCTGAAGTCGCCAGAATCGCTTTCGGTGATGCGCCGTACCGTAAATTTTTCCACTGCTGGCTCCTTGCTGTCACTGATTTAGATTGCCATAGCCCACTCAATTCAACATAAGATTTCGATCACAAATCACATCACCTTTCACATCATGTTATGTTTAAACCCATTATAGAACATGAGGATAGAAACATGATCGTAAGAACATGGCACGGATGCGTACCGTTCAAGCATGCAGAAGGCTTTGCAAACCATCTGCAAAAAACCGGCGTCGAACATTCAGAGAGGACACCAGGAAATCTGGGGACATATGTACGCAGAGAAACGCAGGGTGAATGGGAGCATTTCTTCCTGGCTACTTACTGGAAAGATCTTGAGGCCGTAAAAGCATTCGCAGGAGAACAGTATCAGGTTGCAGTCACCTATCCGGACGATGAGCAATTTGAGCTGCTATCCGATCCTTACGTCTTCCAGCACGACGTGCAAGCCGTATCCTCCCTGTAGTTATTTGCTGGCCGCACCTATGAGGCGGCCTCTCCCTCTTCTGATTCTGCCCAGCACTCATATTCAACATGAAAGTGCTTGGTCGCCACCCCTGAAAGCCTCTCAGCGCTTTCCCTGTCCATACCCCTGAAAAACGCGCTTGATGATTTTGACACGTCTGCATGGCTATGCAGTGCGTGCTCGTCTCAAAAGATCAATGCATGCAGATGTTGGAAATGCCTGCTTCTGGCACAAAGCGGACTGACGTAGTTCTAAGGTCCGCTATGAGCGAAAAGCGTAAGTTATACCATTACTTGTTAAGCAGCTTGTCTAGAGGCATGTATGCTTTCTGTCCACTCTAAATTTTAAGGGACACGTATGCTATTCACGTCAGGATCGCCACAATTGTCATATGTTGCAGAAGGAAAAGGCCCATTAGTTATAATGCTTCATGGTCTTTTAATGGACGGAAAATCGTGGCGGAATAATGGATTTATCTCCTTATTTAGCCCATTTTACCACGTTGTTTGCCCGGATCTTTTGGGCCACGGCGAAAGCGAAAAGCAGCCAGTGCCAGAATTATACACACAAAAAAACCAGGCTTTATCCATTGTGAAAATTATGGATGAGCTGGGTTATGAGAAAGCGCATGTCATAGGTTATTCCTCTGGCGCATGGGCTGCATTAGGACTACTGAATCATCATCCGGAACGACTGCATTCTGTCGTTTTAGGCGGATGGGACTTACAGAATGGCCTTCCGGAAACGCCTGAAGGCAAACTTAGTTTTGATATGTTTATGTCTTATGCAGCAAGCACAGCCCCAGAGCTTACCCGTGGACTTTCGCTGGACGATAAAGAAAGTGTCAGATGCTTTTTCAATGAATTAAGGCAGTATTCTGGAAAAAAAGAAGCTTTATTTCCTTATAAGACACCAATTCTACTTTGGGCCGGTGCCAGCGACCCTTATAACTCAGCTATGGCTGAGATAGCGCAACAATATGGCTTATCGATGACCTTTGGAAAGGGGGATCATTTGAGTGAATTTAACAATCCTGACAAAGCATCAATAAATGAAATTTTTAAATTTATTGAAACGCATGAGGGTTCAATATCACCTGTCACTTGTTCATAAAAATATAAATTATGATAGCTGGCGTGATGTCCGCTTCTGGCACAAAGCGGACAGGCGGGCTTAGCTGAAGGTCCGCTATGAGCGAGAAGCGGACATTTAAAAAGTTATATTTGATAGATTGATTGCAGGGAACTAAATGATTAGCATCTGCTCTTTCGGACAAAGAAAATGACTGTTAACGATTCCCTCTTCGCATTCTCCCTCGCAGCCCTGTTACTTACCCTGACTCCAGGCCTTGATACGGCACTTATTCTGCGCACTGCTTGTGCTGAGGGTGGCAAAAAGGCTTTTCACGCGGCGCTTGGCATTGATGCTGGCTGTTTTGTATGGGGCACGCTGGTTGCGTTAGGTCTTGGTGCTATTCTGGCGGTTTCAGAGATGGCTTACACTGTGCTCAAAGTTTGTGGCGCGGTCTACCTGAGCTGGCTGGGCTTACAACTTCTGATACGTCCCCGATCATCTTTCAGTAATGGCGATGATGACAATGGTTCTCAGGTGAGCTGGTTTATCAGAGGAATGCTGGGGAATGTGCTCAATCCCAAAATGGGCATTTTCTATGTCTCCTTTTTGCCGCAGTTCATACCTGCCGGTCACTCACCTTTGATATGGACTTTTATACTGGTCAGCATCCACGTTGCGATCGGGACTGTATGGTCAGTCACACTCATTTTATCCACGCATTTTGCGTCAGCCGTATTGAAGAAAAGTCGCGTTGTTCGGGTGATGGACAGAGCAACAGGGGGCTTATTTTTATGCTTTGCGGCTAAACTTGCTATGAGCACGAGATAGCCTTGGGCTAACTGTAAACGTTCGCTTCTGGCACAAAGCGGACTAACGGCCGGCTGATGTCCGCTATGTGCGAATAGCACACTTTTTATAAAGACTTTTTCATAAAGATACGACTTGTTCCTTCGGGTTTGCAGTCAATACGTCCGAATTCTTCCCAACCATGCTTTTTGTAGAAGTCAGGGGCCTGAAAACTAATTGTGTATAAAAATGCTGCGGTACAGCCCCTTCTTCTTCCTTCCTCCTCGAAGTGTAAAAGGATTTCTGTACCAATCCCTTTACTCCGCAATTCCGGTGGAAGATAGAACAGATCTATAAAAAGTAGACCCAACGAAGAGCGCCCCTGCATCCCTCCGAGTACCTCACCGTTTGTCTTTGATTTTATTAATACAGATAATGGCAGACGATCACTCATTCCCGTCATCAAATCATTGAAATCATTAAGACCTTCTTCAATCGGAATTAATTGCTTAGCGTTAGGATTTTCGCAGACCTCTAAATTTAAACCTTCAAAAATGCCATTCATTTGAAATGTCCTTATAAATTAAAGAGGTGTTTAAATATACAGCTCCTTGATGCAGGCACAAGAGTCTTGTCATTTATGGTTTGCGTTCAAGCCGCATGGTCAACTTCCGCTTCTGGCACAAAGCGGACATGGGCTGAACAGGGTCAGCTTTATGCAAAAGGCTGACGAAACACGAAAAAGCCGCCTGCTGTTGGCCTGTCTAATCTACCAACTCTTATTAGGGCTACTCTTTGTCATAGAACCGCCGTCTACAGTGGCATCAATGGCGTTGCGAAAGTCTTCGGTGCCGCGCGGATGGAAGGCTTTACTGCATTTGCTTTGCGCTCTTTGTCGTGCGCCTTGTATCAGTCCTGGCTCTGTGCGCCCGTGTCGCGGCCAGTAAGCAGCGTGGCGACTGTCTCAGAAAATGCCGCCTTAAGGGCGGTTTTTTTGTAGGCAGGAGTATAAGGTTATTCGGCAGAATTGGCGTTTTATTAAATGGCGGAAAAAGAGAGAAAAGGCCGCTTTTGGTTGGCAAAAAAATTAGGGGAATAAATGAAATGCTCTTAGGATCTGACTAGTACCGGAAACGGCATATCTAAGGCGAAAAAAACTCGGTCTGGTAAACCGATTTAATTTTCTGTACCAAGCGCGGCTGGTGACCGTAGCCAATGCGTGAAATTTACAGCGTCTTCAATTCCAACGGTGCTTAAGAAACCGGTGCCCATGAGCATAATGAGTTCATGCTCATGGTGCCCGAGCATGCGCTGCTACGTTTCAAAGGTGAGCAAAACGGACGCACGACGTCTGTAGCGGTATACACAGACGCTATCGTAGACGCAGTTGCACCTAATATGCCTCAAGCTCAAGGAATGTCAAAATGACGCCAGAAGTTCATTTGATTAATGTCTTTCCTGCTGCCCGTAACGGCGGTAATCCGGCTCCCATCGTGGCTCATGCGGATGGCATGACCTCGGCAGATATGCAGGCGGTCGCCCACGCGTACGGGCATGAATGTGGCTTTGTTTGTTCACCGCCGGCCAATTCGGACTGCGATTTCGCGTTCCATTTCTGGGTGCCTAATCATGAGATGGATATGTGCGGACATGCCACGGTCGGGGCGGTATGGTTGTTGGACAAACTCGGACTGCTGCCGCAGGATCAGTTGTCAATCTGGACTCTGAGTGGCCGGGTAGAGGCGAGAGTGTCGCGTGACGAAGCCCATATGGTGCATGTTGAAATTACCCAGCCTCAAGGCTTAGTTGAGACACTTTTGGCGCCAGACATCGAAGCAGACATCCTTTCGGTGCTTGGCATCAGTTCAAATGAATTAGCACCGCTACCAATCCAGAATGCCTCGACCAGCAGGATCAAGACTTTAATCCCACTCAAGAACGTAGCAGTGCTGGACAGTTTGAAACCTGATTTCCGCAGGATGAAACAGTTGTGTGAGCGTATTGGCTCAACCGGTTTATATCCCTACGCTGCCTCGGATCTTGATGCCCGACAATTCGATGCGCGGCAGTTTCCTAAGTCCTCCGGATATCCCGAAGATGCAGCAACCGGCATTGCTGCGGCCGCACTGGCCTTCGGACTGTTGGAGCACGGCCTGGTCAGCGCAGATGATCGAACGGTGAGGATTCGGCAGGGCAGAGCCATGGGCCGCCCTTCCGAAATTTCATTGCGCTTTCGGCGCAATGCCGAGGGGCAAGTTCAGGGCTGCTGGCTCGGTGGAAATGTAGGTTTTGTCGAAGAGAAGATATGAGTCATCATGCAAAGCTGAGAGAGATGAATCTGCAGTTGCCCGAACCACCGGCCCCTAAGGGTAATTATGTTCCGGTGCTAGTGCACGGCGGTGTTGCTTATGTCAGTGGCTAAGTATGTCGCCTGGCTGAGAGCGTAATCGAGGGGCCTGCTCGCGCTGACGTTAGTTCATAATGACAACAACTAAGCCATGACATTTGGGTATACCCAGCCAACTTTTACGCTTTGAGGTAACCATGGCGGATTTCCAATAGAATTGGCGTAGCGCGATCAACTGTAAAGAGTTCTAAATGTCCGCCATGAGCGAAAAGCGGACGCTGACAGTCGTTGTAAAAATCCGGTTTGCGTTTTATTGCATTAGTCTAGGGAAGAAAAATATTGCGTCGGTGACTTCCCCAGCGCTTTTCTGAACATGGTGATAAACGCACTGACCGAATCATAACCCAGCATACCGGCTACGCGCTGCACAGACAGCCCTTCAGCCAGATGGCTCAGGGCAATCATTAAATGCAGTTGCTGACGCCAGCGACCAAAGCTCAGTCCTGTAGCATTTTTTATCAGCCTGGCCAGCGATCGCTCGCTGGTTGCCAGGTGTACAGCCCACTCTTTTAACGTCCTCCGGTCATCAGGATCCTTAAAAAGTCTCTCAGCCATAGCCCTGATTTTAGGATGGCCGGATACAGGCAGGTGGAGCGCTTTAACCGGCACATCCGTTATATGTTCCAGCAGCACCGCTGCCAGCCTCGCGGTTTTACTGTCAGGCGAATAAGCATGTTCCTGCTCTGCCAGATACAGAACAATCTCGCGGACAAGAGGACTAATCGCCAGGGTACAGCAGGCTTCCGGCATCGCTGCTGCGCCGGGTTCAATAAACAGAAAGCAGGTATCTGCATTCTTCGTGACCCGGCAACTGTGGGGGATTTCACCCGGAACCCAGACAGCATGTCCCGGTGGAACAATCCACAGCGCATCCTCAACCTCACAGCTCACTGCACCGCGCAAAGAGAGAATAAGTTGTCCCTTACGGTGAGCGTGCGGACTCTGCCCGGCATACTCGCCAGACGAAGATACATGTAGCGCGATAGCAGCCTGACTGAAAGCATCGGCATTAAACTCATCCGGTGAGGTCACCGGTTTTTTATCAACTGGCATGATTTAGTTATATATTGTCAGGTTGTCTATATTCTGTAACTCATTCGTCCTTTAAAGTCTTTCTTTTTACCAGAGAAAGCAAAATTTATGTCTCACACTACGAACAAGTGGTCTTCAGTCATACTTGTGACCGGCATCCTTTTTATCGCCATTAACCTGCGTGTTCCTTTTACCGCTATCGCACCCGTTTTAAAGTCCATTCGCCATGATTTTGGGCTAAGTATTACTGCCGTTGGGTTGCTTAACTCACTGCCTTTACTGGCCTTTGCCGCCTTTTCACCCCTGAGCGCCTCCGTCTCCAGGAAGTACGGTCTGGAACGCACCCTTTTTGGTGCACTCGCCGTGATTTCAGCTGGTATTCTGCTTCGCTCCACAGACAGCGTCTGG
This sequence comes from Pantoea eucalypti, assembly GCF_009646115.1. Taxonomy (NCBI): domain Bacteria; kingdom Pseudomonadati; phylum Pseudomonadota; class Gammaproteobacteria; order Enterobacterales; family Erwiniaceae; genus Pantoea; species Pantoea eucalypti. The sequence goes on from NZ_CP045721.1 coordinate 257,824, forward strand.
GCGCTTTATGGCGGAACCCTATTGATAGGTATCGGGATTGCCCTGGGCAATGTTCTTCTGCCTGGCCTTATAAAGCGCGACTTTTCCGGCAACGTGGCTTCCGTGACGGGGGCATATTCCATCACCATGGGCGCGGCTGGTGCTATTGGTTCAGCCATTATCATTCCTCTGACGCAGAGCTGGGGCTGGAACATCGCGTTAGCCATGCTGGTGATTGCACCTCTGCTGGCGCTGCTTTTATGGTTGCCCCAGTTGAAGAAAAAGCATCAGCTTCCAGCTGTGGGGGAGAAAAAAGCGGCGACCGTCGCGGTCTGGCGCTCGCCTCTGGCCTGGCAGGTCACCCTGTTTATGGGCCTGAATGCGATGCCGTTTTATGTTGCGGTCGGCTGGCTGCCAGCCATTCTTACGGACAGTGGACTCTCCTCAGCTCAGGCTGGTGAGGTACACGGTATCCTTCAACTGACCACCGCCATTCCCGGCCTGATTCTGGCCGCCACGCTGCGCCGTCTTAACGATCAGAAATTAGCTGCTGCTGGCGTCAGCCTGGTAACCGCAGTGTCCTATATCGGCATCCTGTATTTGCCGAATCTGGCGATGCTATGGGCGGCGCTTCTCGGCTTCGGCTGTGGCGCCAGCATGATGCTGGGTCTGACCTTCATCGGGCTGCGTACCAAAAACGCCGGTGATGCTGCCGCGCTGTCAGGCATGGCACAGAGTGTCGGTTATCTGATGGCAGCAATGGGGCCACTGTTGCTTGGTAAAGTACAGGAGCTGTCCGGAGGCTGGACGGTGCCGTTACTGATGACCGCAGCAATCGCGGTCGCAGGTGCCTGCACTGGAATGGCTGCCGGACGAAACGCTCACCTGGAACCTTCACAGCAGCCTGGCTGAAATTGCTGATACCGCGGGGGACAATGGTTTCCCTGCTGTGGATGTTATTAATTATCGTTCTGCAGCGTCTTACTGCTATCGGAGGCATCTTTTACAGGGAAGACAGATTCTCCGCCGCGCTATCATTAAAAAGCCCGGCGACCCAGTCAGCAAAAACACGCACTGCAGGAGAGAGAAAGCGCTGATGCGGATAGAGCATCGTCACCGGCACTGAAGCTGGCTGCCAGTCCGCCAGAACCTCGACCAGCGTCCCTTGCTGCAGTTTCTCCGAGATGACATTCTCAGCAAGCTGCGCCAGTCCAAAACCCTCAAGACACAGTCTGATATAGAGTCCCGTTTCGTTAACGGCTACATCGCCCGCGACCGGGATGGATAGTACCTCCGTGCCTCGTGTAAAACGCAGTTCATTAGTGCGTCTTCCCGAACCGGAAAAGTAATGAATCGCCCGATGCTGCAACAACGCCTCCGGCGTCTCAGGAATACCGTGCTCTCTGAGATAGTCCGGCGAGGCGCAGGTCACCCAGCGAAACCGGCCAAGCGGACGGGCAACCAGTGTGGAGTCAGTCAATTCTCCGGTTCGGATGACGCAATCCACGCCTTCCTGAACAAGATCGACCTGCCGGTCACTGACGCCAATCATCAGGTAAATATCCGGGTAGAGCCGGTAAAAATCTTTCAGGTTGGGCATAACGATGAAATGGGCGATCCCGCCAGGCATATCAACCCGCAACCGTCCCTGGGGGCGTCTGACGGAATCAGTCAGGCTGGATTCAGTGTGTTCAATCAGCGACAGGATCTCCCGGCACTGCGCCAGATACTGAAGGCCTTCAGGCGTGAGGCTGACCCGCCTTGTCGTCCGGTTAAGCAGGCGCACCTGCAGATATTTTTCAAGATTTTTAATCGTGCTGGTGACGGTGGATGAGGGCAGTGACAGCGTTTTGGCCGCGCGCACAAAACTTCCGGCTTCAGCGACCCGCATGAAAACCTGCATAGCCTGAATCCTGTCCATGGTTCTGTTCCGCAATAAACGTAAGTGTAATTATTCGCGAATTATGAATTATGAAAACGTTTTAAGCATCTTTTTCAGGTTAATGGCGTAGCGTATCGTTTCCCAATCAATCAGGAAAGAGACAAGTCAATGAGCGGTTACATCAGAAATATTGTTAATAATCAAAACATCACGTCTCAGGTAACGTTGATCCGTGACGCGACGATACTGAGCATGGACGAGAACGTCGGTAACATTGAACGTGGTGATATTCTTATCAGCGGCTCAACGATCACCGCTGTAGGCCAGAACCTTGACGCGCCTGGTGCGCAGGTGATTGATGCAACTAACATGATTGCCATGCCGGGAATGGTCGATTCTCATCGTCATGCATGGGAAGGACAGCTGCGCCGCATTAACCCGAACGCCACCTGTCTGGATGACTACAGCAATGCCACGCACTTCTCGTTCGCAAAATATTATCGTCCTGCCGATATCTATGTCGGCAATCTGCTGACAGCGCTGGGCGCTATTGATGCGGGCATTACCACGATGATTGATAACTCGCACAATAGCCGGACCGCAGCGCATTCCGATGCCGCCGTCGAGGCCCTGCTTGATACCGGCATTCGTGCCATTCATGCTTCCGGCGCACCGGTAGCCGGCGAATGGGATAAAGCGCACTGGCCGGGAAACTGGCAGCGCCTGCAGGAGAAGTATTTCACCAGCGCCCCTGAAAGCCTGGTCTCCCTCGCCGTTATGGCGCAGCTGGAGCCAGCGTTGTGGACCGAGGCACGCAGGCTGGGACTGCCGATTGTAACGGAGTTCTTTGGGGCTGAGATGGGGTCTGAACTTGAGTCGCTGCATCAGCAGGGGCTGCTGGGCCCGGACAATATTTTCAATCACTGCACGGCGCTGTCTGACCGTGGATGGGAAATTCTGCGGGAAGCAGGTGTCCGGGTGAACGTCTGTCCACGCTCAGATTCGCACTATGGCATTGAAAGCGGAATGTTCGCCATTGAGGCCGCGCAGCGTCATGGCATCAGTCCAGGCCTGAGCGTAGACAATGAAACGTCGTACAGCACCGACATGTTTATGGAGATGCGCGTTGCCTTTTACCTTCAGCGGGTGATGGGGATGCATCAGGAGCAATGCTGCGATTCTGAACATGCGCTGAAAACGCTTCCGGCGGCGCAACTCCTTAAAGCCGCGACTCTCGATGGCGCAGCCTGTGCAGGGTTACGGGACAAAGTGGGCAGCCTGACGCCAGGCAAACAAGCCGATCTGGTTCTGATTAACGCCAGTGACCTCAACCTTTACCCGTCCGGCAATGCCTTTGGCACGGTGGTTCATGCCGCCGAGCGCAGCAACATCGATACCGTCATGATCGGCGGGCGAATCCTTAAACAGAACGGCAAGGTGCTGGGCGTGGACAGCTCGCGACTGCGTGCGGCAATTGATGAGTCACGTGAGCACCTGTTTACCGCCTCTGGCTACCAGCCTGACATGTTTGCTGACACCTTCCTGCCGCTGGAGCAGTCAGACTGACCGGGATGAAAAGCATGATCTATTACGTAATCGCCTTTGCCGCAGGTCTGGGGATCACCCTGCAGACGACCCTGAACAGCCAGCTGGCAAAAGGACTGGGCGGCGACCCGGTCACTGCTGCGCTTTTTTCCTTTACGGCGGGCGCGTTCAGTCTGGGTATTTACGCCCTGCTGCGAGGTGGGCTGATAACATCGTTATCAGCAATCCCATCGCAGCCTCTATGGAGTCTGGCGGGCGGTCTTATTGGCGCATGTGCTCTGTTCAGCTATGTCGTGCTTGCACCGAAAATCGGGTTTTCAGCCCTGCTCGGGCTGGCTATTGTCGGACAGTTACTTTCCTCGCAGATGTTTGACCATTTTGGCCTGCTGGGGGCTGTGCGTCGGCCGGTTTCGTTACTCAGGCTGGGGGGATTGGTTGTCATGCTGGCCGGACTCGCCGTCATGCTTTTCGGCGAGCGGCTCTCAGCACGTTTTCTGCAGTAACGGCGTTACCCACCTCTGCCGACGAACGGTAAAACCCTAAATAATCCGGAGGCTTAACATGTTATCAATCGCAGTTGATGTCAGGAATACGCTGGGAGAGTGCCCGCTGTGGTGTGAAAGAACCCGCAGGCTCTACTGGACTGACATCGAAGCCAGTGAACTGCTCGCACTGGAAGAAGGCACTGGCGCTGTGATGCGCTGGTCGCTTCCTGAACGTCTCGGCTCTTTTGCCCTGACTGAAAAAAACAACGTTCTGCTGATGGGATTTGCATCCAGGCTGGCTTTCTATGATCTCAACAGCGGGTTGCTTACCCCGGTGGCCCCTTCACCGGGAGACACCGGCACCCGCATAGGTGATGGACGGTGTGACCGTACCGGTAATTTTGTCTTCGGAACGATGGATGACGGTTATCCCGTTAAAGTCATCGGTAGATTTCACCGGCTCAACGCGGCGACGCTGACTGTTGAGACGCTTGCACTGCCCGATGTGGCTATCCCGAACAGCATCTGTTTCAGCCCCGATGGTGGCACGCTCTATTACTGTGACTCGATGCAGGGCCGGATAATGTGCTGTGATTATCCCTCGCTGCGAAACCAGCGCGTGTTCGCAGAAACCGAAGGCAGCGGCGCGCCTGACGGCTGCTGCGTGGATGCGATGGGATATCTATGGAATGCTGAATGGGGAGGGAGCCGTGTTGTCCGTTACCGCCCGGATGGGACCACCGCTGCTATTCTGACATCACCTGGAATGCAGAGCACCTGTCCAGCACTTGCCGGTGAGGGTTTTACCCGTCTCTATTGCACCACTGCTTCTGTGGGGCTTACTGCGCTGTCTGAATATGACGGTGCACTGCTCAAGGCTGAATCTGATGTCAGCCCCGGCTTACCTGAAAAGCGCTTTGCGGCACACCCAGTTTAACGGTTTTGATACTGAGAGAACTTTGCCAGTTCAGGCTCAAAGAAAATGTACGTTTCTGGCACAGGGCTGCTGTAGCAGCCCTGACAAATTAGACTTCAATCGACTCTGATATCTCCAGGGCATCATCTACTTCAATGCCCAGGTAACGTACAGTGCTTTCGAGTTTTTTATGACCCAAAAGTAACTGGATAACACGAAGGTTTTTCGTTTTTTTATAGATAAGATATGGCTTTGTTCTGCGCATGGAATGCGTACTGTAGAGTGTTTCATCGAGACCCAGCTTCTCAATCCATCCATGAAAAATACGGTTATATTGTCTGGTTGAAATGTGTCTTGAAGAACCAATGCGGGACTGAAAAAGATAGTCGCTACTACGTAAATGAGCGATTTTGATCCATGCGGATACAGCCTCTCTGGTTCCCTTCGTCAGTTCAAACTGAACAGGGCTGCCCGTTTTTTGCTGCAGCACAGTCGCTCTGCCCGAAACAGTGTGTCCATAGGCCACATCAGAAACTTTCAACTTAACCAGATCGCAGCCCCGAAGTTTACTGTCCAGAGCCATGTTAAACAGAGCCAAATCGCGGACTTTTCCTTCCAGCTCAAGACGGATACGAATTCCCCAGATATGAGAGATCTGAAGAGGTCGTTTCTGGCCAATAAGGCGGCTTTTGTTCCAGGGGGATACTGTCATGTTCAATCTCCATTGGGTGAGGAGATGTGATTATGGTTGTCTCATTTGAGCGAGAAGCGGACGTTGTTAATAGCATTCTGTGTTAATCAACAGGGAGCAGGTCTGGGGTGCCAAGTTTTTTGTTAAAGCTTAACAAGCGACTATTTTAAAATCACTAATGACGAAGCCTGCTGAGATGGGCCCAGTACATATCGGCCACTTGGTCGATTCGTTCTCGCGTCGTTGTTTTAATTTACCGCTTACGCTTGCGACTGATTCTTAATTAATTAAGATAGTTAATGTTGTGTCATAGGTGAGCAGTTCTACCGCTCAGTGACAGAAGAATGTCTGACGGGATTGCCAGGCGTCTTCCTCGCAACGTCGAAAACTATATATCAGCACAATACGCTACCACCGCGTTTCGCACCTGTCCTCCTCCTCGGGGGATAGGTGTTTTTTATACTTACTACTTGAAAGTTAGCAACGTCAGCTTTTGGCACTAAGCGGACCGAGACCGGTAGCAGGTCTGCTTAGAGCGAAAAGCGGACCTTACTCATCCCTGCTAACATTGGCTCTGAGTAGTCGGAAGTGAACTTAGCGATTAATTGTGAATTTCCGACCGTCTTTTCTACCAGTCGGACTCACCGTAACAATTGAATAACTGATCTTAATTAACCTATCCATTGTTGCCATAGTGGTGAAAAAAATGAAATTTGAAACCAGATTCATGACCATGAATAACGGTCTTGTTCCCACACAATAATCGTATGAGGTCTTTATGCTGATAGCCCAGGTTTCAGACATTCACGCCTCAACCGAAAATGATCATCTGTTTCGGTTCGACCGGGTACTAAATTGGCTTACGCATTTGCAACCGGACTTACTGGTACTTACTGGCGATCTAACGGATGGGCATTGGCAGGAAGGTTATAAACAGATAGCTGACCGCCTGAATCAGCAAAATTACCCTTCGTTGATCCTGCCAGGTAATTCAGACGACCGAAGTCTGATGCGTTCTGTTTGGGATGAGAACAGGTGGGCGCTTGATGCCCAGGGAGAGGCCCTACACTTTACCCATAACATGGGTGGCATTCATCTGATTGGTCTGGATTCGACGATTGATTATAAGGATTACGGCAGTGTGGCTGACCATCTGAGATGGTTAGATAATCAACTTAGCGACGCAGACAACCCTCCGTCATTGCTGTTTCTGCACCATCACGTATTTGCATCTGGCATACCAACGCTAGACGAAACGATGTGCAGAGGTCTACCTGAGATGGAAGAGTTGATTAGGCGCGCCCCGGCCAGATTACTTGCCATTTCTACAGGTCATGTCCATAGACCAATAGCAGGTACATTTGCGGGCATACCTGCTTACATTTGTGGCTCCGTCTGCCCGGCAAATCCAGTCTGGTTTGGAACAGTAAAAGCTCCTCCTGCGAATGACCCGCCAGCGTTGATGATTCACCGCTACGTCAGTAACTCTCTTACCAGTCATTACGTTTGCGTTTGCGTTTAACTGACATTCAGAAAACGCATAGATCACATAGAAAACGACCACATCCCCAGTGTTTAACACATAATATTGTGAGGAATCAGCGTCCGCCCTTGGCACAAAGCGGACATGAATCATGTATAAAACTCGTTAAGAGAGAAATTGATATTAACAATCTTTCCTACCTCTTATGAGGTAATTAATAACATCAGCATGGGCTAATTACTGGGTGACAGGTTAGACCTTGTTGCAATTCAACCTAAACATTCACTTTCTTACGCCTGCTATAAAGTTAATGAACAGTTAACCGATAATGATGATTAAGATGCTTTCAATCTGCATTATTTTTGTTCTTATAATAATTAATTCAGCAGGATGTAAAAATGAATAATATTCTTAACAATATTAATCTTACCGCTAAGTTTGCAATTCTGGGCTTGTTTTGCCTTGTTCTTTTTTCAGTTCCTACCGTGCTTTTTGTGTCAGAAGGTAATAAATATATTCAGGACAAGCAGAAAGAAGTAACAGGAGTGCCTGCTGAAAACAAAATCCTTGCCCTGTTGAATCTGATACAGCGCCATCGCGCTGAAACAGCCCTCGCTATTGCGCAAAAAAATCCTGCCACCTCATCGCGTCTAAGTGTTAGAGATGACATTGTTACTATCACCGATGTCATCAAGAAAGAGATGGCGCAGACAGAAGGCAGTGCGGGTTTAATCGATAAAATTAATGGGGTGCGTGCACAGTGGGACGCGCTGCAGCAGGACATTGATGCTTCGAAACTGGATCAAACGGCCAGCCTTGACGCACATGCGCAACTCATCCGCAAACTTCTTAACACAAACCGCGACGTGCTGGATTTTTACGGTCTGTCGCTTGATTCAGATATCAGTACGTACCGCCTGATTACCAGCAATTTCTCATCATTGCCTGAGCTTACCGAAAGTCTGGGTAAAATTCGTGCGTTCGGGACTTCACTGCTTGCCAGGAAAGAAGCCGTTAGTGAGGCTGACTCTGTCCGTATGGAATCATTAATCAGCACGGGTGCCTATAACCTGGATATGTTTGCTCAGGACTCAGAGAAGCTTTTTTCGTCTGATACAGGGCTGAAGCAGAAATTCAGTGCCGATGCCGACGGGGCCGTACAGGAAGCTCAAAATGCCCTGAAAACTGCAGGTGAGTTATTTATTAGCCGCAGTATGACGAATCAGAGTCCTCAGGACTATGCCGCACTTTTTACCAGCGCGATTAACAGATTCAGCACCTACGCGATTGCGGGCGGTAATGAACTGAATGACATGCTGAACCAGCAGATTACGGACCACCGGCATGCACAGTATGGTTTGCTGAGCGTTCTTCTCTTTATGGTCCTGCTTTCTGTCATTTTCGCATTGATTATTATCCGTTCTGTAACACGACCTATCGGTGCCGCGTCCAAGCTTGCGCTTGAAGTGGCAGAAGGCGATCTGACCGCATCTTTTTCCGTGACAGGACGCAATGAAACAGCCGGTCTGCTTAAGGCATTACTGCAGATGAGTCAGCGCCTGACGGTGACGGTAGAAAACATTAAAAGTAATGCTGTCACCATTGCCACCTCATCTGAGGAGATTGCCCGCGGTAACGGCGATCTTTCTGCGAGGACGGAAGAACAGGCTGCATCGCTGGCTGAAACAGCCGCCAGTATGGAACAACTCTCTTCGATCATCGGCAACAATGCTGAAAACACCCGCCATGCTGCAGAAATGGCCAGCTCGGCTACCAGCGCGGCATTGCGTGGCGGTCAGGCAATGGAATCAGTGCTGGGTTCCATGGAGAAAATCAGCAGCAGTGCAGGGCAGATTAAGGAAATCATTTCTGTCATTGATGGGATTGCGTTTCAGACGAATATTCTCGCGTTAAACGCGGCTGTTGAAGCTGCCCGGGCCGGTGAGCACGGTAAGGGCTTTGCGGTTGTTGCGGCGGAAGTCAGATCGCTGGCACAGCGCTCGGCTGGCGCGGCGAAAGAAATTAAAGGACTGATCGAGACAGTCTGTGGAGAATGCTGAGCAGGGCATTTCGATGGCCCGGGATGCAGGTGAAAAAGTGAAGGAGAGTATGGATGCGATTGAACAGACAGCACAGCTGGTGAGAGAGATTTCATCTTCTTCAGAAGAGCAGAGTGCAGGCGTATCGCAGATAAATATTGCCGTTACTCAGATGGATCAGGTCACACAGCAGAATGCCGTGCTCGTTGAAGAGTCAGCATCGTCTGCTGATGAACTTGCAAGTCGAGCCGCTAATCTGAGGGACGCGGTTAGCGTGTTCCGCACAAACGCTGGTTAAAATTTCTGTTAAGTGCTTTTTATATGTCTGTAAACGGCGTGCTGCCAGGCGCATTTCTTAGGCCTGTCATCTCAGTAACAGTATTCCATAAGCCATCCTACGGGATGGCTTAATTCCTTCCTTACGTAACGTTGGCACAAAGCGGACATACGTGCTGCAAGGTCCGCTATGAGCGAAGAGCGGACGTTGTATTTGACATCTACACGCTCTGTGCCTCAGGTGTTCCCTGATGAAATACCAGTTTCCATTGCCCGTTCTCAGATATTTCCCAGCATGAAGAACGAAGGGATGCACGACTACCATCTGGATTAACAGTTCTGTAGTGCAGTATTGCGAATTTATCTCCAGCACTGATAAGCCGGAAATCACTACTAATAAGAGCTGGAACGCTATCTTCATCCGAAAGGGATTCAATAGTTTCTGCACGATCAACTAATACGCCTGAACGCGTTATTTCGCTAAATCTCTCATGGAGTATCTGTTCAAGCCATTCCCGATTTTTTCGCCTACTGCCATGAAGAGAACATTCGAGTCTTTTTAACGTATCCAGTAGCATAGTGGTTGCCCTCATCACAATCGAACATTAACTCTTAAGGCAATAATCGCTGGAATGCAACGCCCATTCCCGGCACAGATCTAGTTCAAACTGCGGCGCTGAGGTTTTGCTATAGGTGAGGAGCGGAAGTTAGTCAATTATTTCCGATGGTTTTTCATTCTCGGGCGACCAATACCCACCGCTGCCATGGTAAGTTTCAGCACCTAATACAAACTTAGTTCCACAGTGCCTACAAACAAAATGGTAATCGACGATATCACCCCATATCATCTTTTCAGCACACTCTTGAAAGCTGTATTGATTCCAGTCATCCGCTGCATCAATTTCGGCCAGAACCCCTTCACTGAGCGCATTCTTAGCAATACGGATTGCTTTACGTAATTGTTCAGGTTGGCGGATAACGTATTTAACACATAAATTTAGGCACCAATCGCAACTCATTAAACAGCCTCCATGATGATATGCTGGCGTGGTTTACCACTATAAGCCAATCAAATTATTCACAACTTCTTCTATGTTGAACTTCTGAATTGATGTTAGCAACGTCCGCTCCTGGCACAGAGCGGACTTCCTGTGCCTTGAAATGATTCGCGGTTAACTTAATGTCGTGTAGAGGCTTCATGAAAAGCACAGGTCTCAGTAACCTGAGACCAACCCGTGGCCCGCCTTACATCAGCTATTTCCCTGTCCGAAAACAGCGAGCAGCAAATGAAAATAAAGAGGTAATGTCTTTCTGACAACAACGGGAGGCAGATATGGGTTTTAAAATTTCAGGGCTTAATGCTGAACCCTTTATTCATCTTTTTAAGCAGGACGAAGACTACTTAAAACGTCACGGCGCTTTAAGAATAAAGGTAGACAGCCATCCCGGTTATCCTGACAGAATTTCACTGCGAGATATTCCTGTCGGTGAAACAGCGATTTTGCTCAATCATACTTATCAGCCAGCCTACACTCCTTACCACGGCTCCCATGCAATTTACCTGTGGGAGGGATGTAATGATCAAGGTATATACATCAATAAAATACCAGAATCGATAGTTGCCAGGCTCCTTTCATTAAGGGCCTTCGGTGAAAACCATCTGATGTTACAGGCAGATATCTGTGAAGGTGCGGATACGGAAATGCTGCTGAAGCTTTTTTTCGACGACCCGTCAGTGAGCTATATCCATATTCATAACGCAAAACAAGGATGTTACGCCTGTCTTGCCGAGCGTTTATAGATAAGCCTGCAATCCGGACTCTTGAGGGAAAAGTAAAATGAAGATTACTGACGTTGTAAAACCTGCCCAGAAGTCCGCTTCTGACACGAGGTGGACGGAATCAGATGAACGTCAGCTAAGAGCGAAAAGCGCACCCTGACCTGCAGGATGGTTATCAGCCAGTGTAGTTTCTGAAGTTTAAACTGCACATAAGATGACGGCAGATAACGATGATTCGATATGTCCCTCTGAAAGGCAGGAGTACTATAAACGAAGTATACCTACTTACCGGTTTTGCTCGCTTCGTTATGGACATTCTGCCCGATTGTGGCTGTTAATTTGGACCCGTCTTAAGCTTCCCATATCCTGACAGCATTACGGTTGCTTCATCCATCCGCTGACGGTCGAGTTTATAGAACACCCAGTTCTTGATACGTTTCGAGGTCACTATTCCGGACTTGGCCAGGATCTGAAGATGGCCTGTCACGGTAGGCTGACTGAGACCAATCTTTTCGGTGATAAACCCGACACACACCCCATCCTCGACCAGATCGCCATCCTGCTGTTCCGGAAAATATGACCTGGGATCGGAAAGCCACTCCACCACCACGAGCCGGTGCTCATTGCCGAGAGCGCGGAAAAGGTCTGCCATTGATGTTTCAGGATTGTTCATATAGCCAACCTCCTATATAGTTATTTTCCAATATAAACTCTGAGGTCATATTATGACAAACCACACCCAAAGACCAATGGACAGTGTCACGCTGAAGGCGATTTATGCTGCTTCCGCGCGCATCAAAACAACGGTTTGCAGAACCCCGCTGCAGCTTTCGCAGGCGCTGTCTTCTCTTGCAGGAGCAGAGGTCAGGCTCAAGATGGAGAGTCTTCAGCATACGGGTAGCTTTAAACTGAGGGGGGCTGCAAACGTCATTGCCAGTCTTAATGCAGACCAGCGCATTGCCGGCGTCATTGCCCCGACGGCGGGAAATCATGGACTGGGGCTTGCCTGCGCGGGTCACGCAGCAGGTGTACCGGTGTCCATATTTCTGCCCTATTCAGCAGACCCGATTAAGGTCTCAGCAATGAAAAGCTATGGTGCTCAGGTTACGTTCTTTGAAAATATTGAAGAGGCGAGACAGGCCGCGATTGTGGCTGCGCAGGAGTCCGGCGCGACGTTTGTCTCCGCCTACGATAATGAGCAGATGATAGCCGGAGCCGGCACCGTCGGTCTGGAAATAATGGAAGACTGGGCAGACGCTGACGTCATTCTCGTAAATATTGGCGGCGGCGGGCTGGCGTCAGGTATTGCGACGGCCGTCAAAGCTATCAACCCTGCAGCCGAAGTGTGGGCAATTCAAAGTGAAGCCAGCCCGACTTTTGCACACTGGAAAGAGGCTGGCCGAACGATCCCGGTTGAATTATCCCCGTCAATCGCCGAAGGCATCAGTGGCTATATTGAGCCTGAAGCAATAACCTGGCCCCTTGTACGCGACCGCGTTGATCGTGTTCTTATTGTTTCAGAAGCCGGGATCAAAGCAGCGATGCTGTTAATGCTGAATCAGCACAGCCATGTTATTGAACCTTCGGGAGCACCTGCAATTGCGGCAGTCCTTCGTTATGCAAAAGAACTGAGTGGACGTAAGGTCGTCTGCGTGGTTAGCGGCAGAAATATATCGGGTTACCGTTATCTGAAATTAATGAATGAGGCCACACTCTGACGACACGCAGCAAAGGTGCAGGCAGGAAACAGAATAGCACGCAGCCGGTGTGAGAGTGAGAATTGATAAAATATCACGCCCCCTTCTTTACTTAGATCGATATGCGAACTTGCCCTAAAAAGCGAGGTCTGCCCCGATTATGTTACTCTGTGCAGAAGACCGGGCCTCATCTGAACGCAGTCTGTCAAAATAATTACATTGTCCGTACCTTCTCTCCGAAGCTAAATAAAATGAGAATAATATGAATAAAAGCAGTCTTAAAACCTTTCACCTGTTACGTATTCTGATGCTGACGTGCGTACCCATGTTTTTACTGGGTTGTGCCAGTGCATTATGCCCTTTTGGCAGCTTTGAAGGCACGGTTCCGGACTTTAAAAATAGTTACTGGAGATCCACTGAAAAACATCCGGCTAAGTCTGATGAACAAGTCCAGGAAGAATGCACTCATGCTGCCGACGCTGAGGAACAACGCCTTTCGCAGGTCTATCTGCAGTTGTGTAAAACCGGCCAGTTAACCGCCGAAAATCAACGATTTGCACAGAAATTACTGGTCAATCCACTCTATTCTGGCTTGAAATCAGCAAAAGCCGTACCACAGGATAAGTCCATTAATACAGTTGAAGCCCAGCTGAGACGGTCGATTTCTGGGAGCGATAACGCTAAGTATTTCAAAGAAAATTGTGGCTATTACCTTGAAAAAAACGCAGCCGAACGGACCAGCACCCTGCTGGGTTTACAGGCAGGGGATTACAAAAAGGAGGTTTTTAAACAGTGCATGGCAGAAAATCATATGGCGCTCATTGTTCCACAGACTGAATTCAGCCGGTGCAAGTCGATAGGATGGTAAACAACCCAGGCCTGACCTCTACTTCAGGTGAACAGGTAAAATGATGACATTGGCCATTTACGCTCCTTACCCCAGACAAACAGTGCTATGCTGGCAGATATAAAATTAAATGCGGGCTTTGCTATAGAATGCATGAGCCCGGAACAACATTAAATATGCTGAACAGCGTTCATGCCAGGCGGCGCGTTCGCCGTTTACCTTCGGTCTGCACTATCTGATGTATACGCATCATTCCCAGTAAACCAGGTAAGCAAGTGCAGCAGCTGAACAGAAAGCATAGGGGCTTAAAAGCAAAATATCCGAATAAGACGCCTCACATATCCTGATAACAGGCCATGCCAGTATAAACAGCCACATGAAGAGCACAGAGTACACAATACAAAAGCTCCCCTTCAGGGCGGCATCAGGATAAAATCGCTTCGAAATCATCGCTAATGGCATGCCGATTATCATTGTTCCCATCGTGGTCCCAATAATACTCATCGTAACGATGAAAAAATAAATAAATATGAGGCCCATTACCGGTGCACTGTCTTTCCCCAGGGAAAGATAGATTAAAACCAGTAATGAACCCACGAGACTACTAAATGTTGCTGATATCACAGATATCCTAATCCAGTTATCGTCAATAATGTTCGCCATAACTCTCTCTTTGTCTGAGCAGCTTTATTGATGCACCGTACCCGCTAAAATTTTCGGCACGAGGCTTGACTGCAAAACAGGCTTCAGGCACAGCATCCTCATGACGACCTGCGACGGGCATCCTGACAATAAGGACATAACGCCGCCAGTCAGTTTTTTTGGAGCAGGCCAGCATGATTGTCATCCCTTTTCCTGGTGAGTTTTATTCTACGAGCCTTTTGCATGTGCCATAAAAATTTTTAAGCATAACTATCTAATTCGAGTAAGGCGACAACATCTGCTTATGGCACAAAGCAGACCTACGTACTGCAAGGTCCGCTATGAGCAAAAAACGAAAGATCGCAGGACCTCTCTGATTGATAAAAACTTGCAACGCAGTCCCATAATTTTCCTCAGGGATTAATAAATATGCATAGCTCTCACGCTGGATAATCAGAAATATTTCAGTCAGGTCAGCCTTAACTATATGTTTTAATGAGTAAACTAACTCCGCACTTATCGTGAAGTACTAAAGCAGAGATTTCAGATAGTTTGGTGCTTAATTTTTAAACTCAGCAGGTAACTTCATGATAAGAAGAGTGGATCACGTTGGTTTTTCAGTTAAAAACATTGATGAGTCATTATTCTTCTGGACTCATATTCTCGGAGGGGAGTTATTACGCGAAGGGAAAATGTCTGGGCCCATCATTGATGAAGTTACAGGCGCAAGGGGGGCTGATGTACGAATGGCGTTGCTTGAGCTGGCTGGCATCAAAATTGAATTACTCCAATACGATAACATTAAACAGCCAGCAGAACCCTCAGCACCCTACATCCCCGGCTATGCTCACCTTGCGTTTATAGTTGAGGATCTGGATACGCTCTTGCGCAAAGTATCGGAGTATGGCTGGAAAACACCAGGTAAACCTCAGACAGTCTTATCAGGTCCCATGCAGGGAACCAGAGTAATTTATTTACAAAGCCCCGATGGACAGACGCTGGAGTTGATGGAGCACGGTCAATGAAGTCCACCTGGCATAGCCCGTTATCGGCTTATTTGAAACATTGATCTTTGCAATGTCCGCTTCTGGCACAATACGGGCCCACATCAGGACCGGCGG
The DNA here is from genome assembly GCF_009646115.1 of Pantoea eucalypti. Lineage (NCBI taxonomy): Bacteria > Pseudomonadati > Pseudomonadota > Gammaproteobacteria > Enterobacterales > Erwiniaceae > Pantoea > Pantoea eucalypti. The sequence goes on from NZ_CP045721.1 coordinate 273,207, forward strand.
GTTGCCCTGGCGCAAACCCTCTTCTTATTAAGTGTGAGTGTTCGGCAGGCCTCTTTCTGTCGGCCTACATTCCCAGACTGGCCAGCAGGTCATCCACATCATCCTGACTGGCAGGCGTTTCTGATGCGGAAGCGGGTTTAGAAGGCGCATTACGTTCGGCGCTGCTATGTGAGCCTGCGTTATCACGGATGACCTGTATCAGTTGCTGCTCCGCCTGGTTCAGCACGGCCATCATCGCCTGCACAATTTGTCCTGTAAGATCCTGGAACCCCTGCGACATCATTATCGCGTGCAGTTGCTGTTGTGTCAGACCCGTGACACGAGGGACGTCATTCAGCAAGGCAACGGTATCTGTAGCTAATGCCTGGGTCTGTTCTTTGTCTGACAGCGTCCCGGAAGTGGCATCCCAGCGTTGTGTGAGTTTCTCCGCTTTTTCTCCCAGCTCAGTTTGCAGCGGCTGCGTGATTTCCACGCTGTTGATTACGCCCTCTGCTGCTTCGCGGGTCATTGTGACGACATAACCCAGCCTTTCACGGGCGTTCGGAATGCTTCCCGCCACATCGGCAATGGTTTTATCAAGCCCCAGCTGTTGCAGACTGTCGCGAAGCTGCCGCAGGATGTGGCCAGCACGCGCCGTAATTTCGCCAATTTCCTGATGCTTACTATGAATGTCGGATGGTGACATGGATGTTGTTTCCTGCGTACAGAGTGTCGATACCTGAGGTTATCGGCAGCTCTCGGCAGATTTTTAAATTTCCCTGGAATTTTTCCTCAGGTAAAAAGTGACATGATGACAATGAGGCGGCATTGGCTGAACGTCATCAGGCTGGTGGAAGCGAGAAATAACCCTGATTAAATCGTCAATGGGTAACATATCGTCCAGTTATAGTTGACCCTCGCCAATTTTAAATCCCCGGTAACATCGCCAAAATTAACGGCCTGGCGTTCAAAAATATACTGACGCAGAGAAGTGGGTAGAAAATCGGCGCCGTAGCGCAGAAGGGTGCTGTGCCAGAAAGGGGCGGGTAATGGGCTGCCACTGTGACGCAGCTGCAATTCATTCTTCCATTGAGAATTCAAAACGCTTTCGCAGAAGGACTGGCGCATAGCGATTGCAGTACTGTCAGGGATTCCCGCCAGCAACAACTGGCTGGGCAACGCAACCAACCGAAGGTCTCGTATAACGATTCGTTTTGCATCAAATCCAGTCCAGATCTTCGTCAATTCTGCCACTTTTTCTGGCAGTGGCTCGTTTTCGTTCATGAACGGCAGAGTCAGGGGCAGGAAGGTAAAATGGAAACCCTCCGGGGGAAGAACATCAGCAAGAGGGTCATCTTTTGTGAGCTGCTGCAATTCACCAATAAGACGCGAGACATCCAGAGAAACTGGGGGCTGAATACCCGAGGCAAGAGCCAGCCTGACAGGATCGTAATAGTTTCCCTGTTTAATATCCCCAACTCCTGCATTTTTCGCCCAGATGGCGGTGGTGTTTTCGTTTGTTGAACGATAGAGGTTTTGCAGACTCATCGATGACAGACCTTTTGGAATTAGAATGAATACAGGCTTTTACCCTGCTATTTCTGCCCGGTATTTTACGCTATTCAATTAATTAGTTAGTGTTCACCTGCCCTTAAACAGACAATCAGGGGACAGATCAGGACAACATAAAGCGGACGCATAGAATCCATCCACTCTCTCTGATATTGATGACGCTAAAGCACGTCTGTTGAGGGAGAAAAGATGAATTTTTTTAGCAGTAAAGAATTTACTGGCTCAAGAGCATGGGACTCACTGCATATTGCCAGCTTTGATAATGTCAGCGTGAAACTTCACTGGACCGATCAGCCTTACAAGTGGCACATCAACGATGGGCAGGAAGTTTTTGCTGTCATGGATGGATGCGTTGAAATGCAATATAAGGAACAGGGCGAAGTTAAAAGCCGTGTTCTCAACGCCGGTGATATCTTTTACGCCAGTGAAGGAACCGAGCATATCGCGCGCCCACAGGGCGTCGCACGCGTGCTGGTTATTGAAAAAGAGGGCTCGGTTTAATCAGAGTGTTTCTTTATCGGGTCAGGCCTGATAATCCGTGACGAAACAGGATATCTCCTCTCCCAGACTGAGCAGAAATGATTCGCGTGAAGGGTGGGTATCTATTATGTGCGGCGGCAGCGTGTTCATAAAAGTAAAATGGCCCGCATCCTTAACCACGCAAACATCAATTACCGTTTCTGATTCTGATTGCATAAACAGCGCTTGCGACGGCGGTGTCAGAGTGTCCTTTTCGCCTGTCCAGATCTTCACCGGTACATTGAGGGATGCGAGTGCCGAGGGGGCTTTAAAAAAGTCCGCCGCAGGCGCTAACAGGAACAGTTGATTTAAAACCTGACTGCCTGCAAACGTCACCTTCTCTCCGGCTCGGGTCCACGCCTCCGCGCCGACTTGCATCAACAGAATCACGGCGCCGAGGGAGTGCCCGACACCGGCAATCGATTCATAATCATGACCAAAATTATCCAGAGCGAGGGCAAGCCTCTGGCTACGATCCAGCAGGTCAATCTTTGAGGGTGTGGGTGAGGTCAACCGATCAAAATGCGGTGCGACCACCGCAATACCATTCCGGTTAAAGGTCTGCAAGAGCGCCAGATGACGCAATGGACTTCCTCCAGCACCGGCTGCGAAAAGGATGCATTGCCTGGCCTCTTTCGCTCTTAATAGCGGGACCTCGAAATCCTTACCGGCATGCCGGATGACAGCGGTTTCCACCTTCTCGCTGTAAATCATAAAGCCGACTCCCTGCTGAAACATGAGTCCCGTGATACTAACCCATCGCGTGTGAAACGATAGTTTTTGCCCACTCCGGAACCCGGCCTTGCAGTTTTGCTGCGCTTACTGCGACGCCTCTGACAGTAATGCCGCCTGCACAGCAGGGCGCGCGCTGATCCTCGTCCGATAAGCCACCAGCGCTGGCCAGCGCGCCAGTTCAATGTTGAAGAATTTGCACCAGCCCAGCACGGTGTACAGATAGGCATCAGCAACGCCGAACGACGTCCCCATCAGAAAGGCTTTATCGGTCAGCGAAGTCTGCAGATAATCGAACCGCCGGAACAGCTTCTCGCGAAAAATCGTCAGAACATTGTCGGGCAGGGACGTGTTAAACAGCAGCGCAGACCCCGCATGAATTTCACTGGTAATAAAGTTAAGCCACTCCTGCAGACGAACCCTCTCCCAGCTTCCTGCTGGCGGTGCCAGCTTGCTTTCTGGTTTCAGGTCAGCGAGATACTGCACAATCGCTGGCCCTTCCGTCAGTATCTGCCCGTCATCCAGTTCCAGCGCAGCGACATAGCCTTTGGGATTGATTGAGCGAAAGTCATGCCCGTCAGCGGTGAGCTTGCTCCTGTTATCCACTTTAACCAGCTCAAACGCTATTGCCAGTTCACGCAACACGATGTGGGGCGAAAGCGAACAGGTATCCGCGGCGTAGTAAAGTTTCATCTTTTCTCCGATAACATTAAAAGCGGGTAGCGTGTGTTGTGCCTGAATACACTGTGCTCAGTCTCACTGTTGCTGTAAAATTAATGTTTAATAAATTAACTATAAGCCTGGCTACTGATGACTATGATGAATCTTCAACACTGGCGCCTGCTGGTGGCGGTGGCTGATGCCAGTAACATCTCGCGCGGCGCTGAAGTGACGGGCATGACCCAATCTGCTGCCAGTCAGGCGATTGCCCAGTTAGAGTCCTCGCTGGGGTTCCCGTTGTTCGTGCGGGAGCGTCGTCAGATCGGTATAACCGCCCTGGGTGAGCAGGTGATTGAACATGCCCGAACGATGGTGGCGCAGCTCAATGCTATTCGCGAACTGGCTGATGCGCACAGGGGTTTAAAAGGGGAACGTATCCGGCTTGCCAGCTTCCCCTCGGTCACCTCTACACTTTTGCCTGGCTTGCTGCGGAGCTTTAAGCGTCTGCATCCGGACATGGATGTGGTGGTGCTTGAAGGGACTGATGAGGAAGTGGAGGCGTGGCTGGCAGCAGACACCGTTGAGCTTGGGGTGGTGATGAACCCCGCGCCCGGACGTGCTGACGTGATATTAGGACAGGACGCCTGGGTTGCGGTGATGCCTGCCAGCTCTTCGCAGGCTAGCGCGAACGGCATCACCCTGCAGGAACTGGCAGACCAGCCCTTTGTGCTTGCGACAGGCGGCTGCGTGGTGAATGGGAGAAGCCTGATCGAACAGGCGGGCCATCAGCTTACCGACGTGCGGGTAAAAGTCCGCGACTGGATCAGTGCCTGCCTGCTGGTGCGAGAAGGGATGGGGGTTGCACTGGTGCCGGAATCTGCCCTGCCAGCGGAGCTGCGCGGCCTGACCGTGCTGCCGGTAATCCCTGCGGTACACCGTGAGTTCGGGCTGGTCTGTTCACGCGCAGGAAAAGCTTCTGATGCCACGCAGATACTCCTGAAAGGCGTGCGAAAAGGGCAGGGACACCAGGCGGCATGCTGATCAGGCGGAACAATTGTCATCGCTCAGAATTCGCGTAACGGGTCGAAAAGCGGGTAAAGCTAGGGCTGATTCACAAGTAAAGCGCCTTGCTCGCCCAGCGTCTGCTTGCTTTAAGCGCTATGTGATCCCCCGTACTGTAAGGTGTTTTATCGCGGACCCGACGCATGCGATCTTTGCAGTCTTTCAGGAAGGTTTCAGCACTCTCCTGGAAGATGGAGCAGGTTAATGGCTTGCCCGCTTCGCTGGCCGTTGCCTTTTCTGCCTCATTCAGCAGTGTACTGTAAGCATCAATCGCTTTTGTCATTCCGGCCACGTCGGGATGGGGAGAGGTAAACAGGATAGCCAGGCAGCACAAGGGCAGTCACCGTCATCGCGGGCATGCTGGCACTGCTTGCGCTTTTAAACACGATCGGTCCTTTCTTTATGTGGTCAGAAATACAGACTGGAAATGGATATTCGCATTGGCTCCCTTATCAGCTGCGATGAGGGAGCCGATGACAAACGGCTTATGCGCTTTGCGACGCTTCGGCCGATTCTTCTTTCATTAATGCCCTGACCGTCTGATGGCGATGCCAGTAAAGGCCGAGAGTATTTTTAAAGGCTTCAATCTCTTTCTTCAGACCGGGTAAGGGGATCTCACTGCGCTTTTTACCTTTAGCGTTCGGCTGCTCATGCTGTAGGTAGAGCTTATCCCGGCCGAAATTACGAATGACATTGATGTTTTTTACGTTATCCCACTCCAGCAGTTCGTCGGTTTTCGGTGACACGATGCCCTGCCAGGTGATGACAATCTGCGAGCCATCTTTAAGCGTGTAAGGCACATTGGGGAAATGCTTCAGCACCAGCGCGGTTTCCATCTCACCCTCAGGCTGATAACGCCAGGCCAGGCTTTCCTCATGCACTGAAGAGAAGTCGCGTTCATATTTCTGCCACAACTGCTGCTCGATCTCGTTGGCAACCGGCATCAAATCAACCCAGCTCTTGGCCGGGAAATCGGCGGCGACCGCTGCATAGTCGGCTTCGTCGATGTTGTATCCGACGTTGCGCATCCTTTCTGCCAGCGGCGGGTGTGAGTCAAAGGGGTGCGGCACATTCTGTTCGCGGACAACGCTGATAAAGTCCGGAGACGCGACATGCTCAGGCAGACCGGCAGCGATAGCTTTACTGATCCCCAGTTCATTTTCATGCAGCGTCCGGTTATTAAAGAAGTTTCGCTCAACTTCACTGCGGTAACTGGCATAGGCGGATACTTTGATCAGCGATTCGATAATCGCGGCGGGGGAGACCAGCGTTGAGGCATTGCGATCCGCCACAAACTCACGTTCACGGCTGTTGCGCTGCCATGCCAGTTCAAACAGCATGCGATAGAGGTAGAGCGGATAGTACACGATCAGTGTTGCCAGATTCTGACCCATCAATTGCATGTAGAGGTCAAAGCGATGCAGCTTCGGTCCCAGCAGTGCGCCGGAAGCGGTGTCACCTTCATGCAGGTGTGTCAGCTCATGGACCATCACGCCATCAGCCTGCGCAACGGTGAGCTGACGCAGCAGCGGAATGCTGACATAGAGTTTACGACCGGTAAGCGGGTGTCCGTTTACGCTGAGTGGGGCTTCCGTCACGTAAAAGTTGGTATCGATGCCCGCAACGATATGATCGGGGGGCGTGGTGCCGACTCTGGCGGCCAGCATATCAATCTGTGACCAGAGTGCCGGAGCGGCTTCGCGGGTCACGACTTCACCTTCAATACTCTCTTCCGGCGGGAGTTTTTTGAAGATGCCTTTAATCATGTAATACATGCCGGCCAGCACCAGCAGGCCTACGGCCATCACCAGCTTTGGATAGTAGGTTTGCGTGAAGAAAGCGGTACCCCAGAATGAGAGCCAGACCAGCATGCCGCCCTGAACCATAACTTCCAGTGAACAGGCCAGCATCAGGAATTTGCGGGCCAGCGCCAGACTGATCACCTGTCCCTGGCGGCTTTTAAAAGCCAGCGCACTGAACAATAGCACCATTAGCAGGACAACGCCGCTGCCGATCAGCGTCCAGAAAGCCACTTTATCCATCATGTAGAACTGCCACAACTCGGATTGCGGTGCGCAGACGGCGTTTTTGTAATCCTGCAGATTTTCATCGACCGGGCCGCAGACGCTGGACGGCGGGTGCTGCTGCAAAAATGTCTGCAGTTTGCCGGTATCCTGATGTTGCTCCTGCGCATCGTTCATAAAGAACTGGGTGTACTGCTGATCGAGTTGCGCATTGCCGTATTCAGCAAAAACCAGAGTAATAACAGGTACCAGAAACAGTGTGAACAGCAGCCAGAGAAATACCTTCAGATAACCCTTTTTCAATTCCGTTAATGATTTCAAAATAATAACATCCTATATGTCAGTGAAAGGGAGAAGCTGCTGACATCAGGAAATTCTCAACAAGAATATCCTTGCCCCGACTATGCCGTGCGGGAGCACGTAAGCGCTTCAGAGAGAGTGTAATGAGTGCAAGGAGATTATAATCCAGTCTGAACTCATTTTGAAAAGCCCGGAAAATATTCCTGGATGTTTTTCATTACCCGTTCGCTATTCTTCGGGCGGCTCACGTTGCTCAGGTATAACACCGATAATTTGAGTTAAAGTTTATTATTTATTTTGGACAGCCTCCGCCATGAAGTTTAAAAAGCTGCCTTCCTGCTGACGCTATACCAGATTTTATGTTTTGCCAGTTGCGCTGAAAAAAATTACCAGCGCATCCCTTTAAAGGGGTTCCAGCCGTTATCGCCTTTTCGCTCTTTCAGGTAATAATTGTAATTCGTACTCATGCCGTACAGTGCATTAAAGCCATAGGCCAGGCCGCCCTGAAGATACCGTGGGAACTCCATGCCCGCTATCGCTAAAGCGATGATCAAAATAACATAAACAGCCATCATAATTAAAATCAGCATGATGTTCTTTTTCCACAGGCCGAGTACAAACAGATAAATCGGGCCAAAAATGAAGGCAATTAAATTCATGTTCACTCTGAATTTTTGCCTGAAAGGCAGTTGCTTCAGTGCCTGTCTGAAGCCGGGTGAACTGGGAGCACCATAACGGTCGAAAAAATCAAAGCGGGCCTGCCACCTCGCACTGTATTCTTTAGATCTGTTCTCTTTACCATTATTTTCAGTGAGTTGTTCCATATCAACCTCCATGCTTTACACGAAATCTGACGATCACCATACTGTTTCATCCGGATGACAGCGGCATAAATGTCTCCCACCTAAACAGCCGATGCAAATGTTAAAAACAGCGATATCACAGCCGCGACTCATTCAAACTAAAATAATAGCGCAGTGCAACAAACAGCAGTGCCGCATCCGGCGAGCAATATTAATGGCACACTGGATCCGGGATAAGCAACAACCTCAGGAAATAATCCTGGCGGCATCAGGCGTTTTATAACGAATCGGGCTGATATGCCCTGAACGGGGCAGGGAGAATATTAGCACCAAAGAAAATATCGCTACAATGATAAAAATATGTTAATTTCAAGAAAATAATTTCTCGTTCCTCACCCATCTATAGGATATAAATATGATCGCCTGGAGCGGAGTCGGGTTTTTTGTCGCACTATTAATTTGTGCTGCTTATCTGCTGTGTAAATGGGTGCTGGATTTTTATTACTACGATGGTTTTTTTGTCGCGCATTTATGGGCGACAGGCGCAACGCTCATCGTTGCTGCCCTCTTTTGTGCGCTCTTCGTCTGGGCGCTCCGGCAGGAAAAATGGCTGGACTCCATCGCAACGGCGACCAAAAGTGAGCCGATGATGGCCCCCGAAAAAACCCACAACTTCTTTTTTATCCCCGTTCTTTACTGGCCGATAATTTTGTTATTGCTCGGTTCAGGGATCTGTATTTACGACCTGACCCGATAACGCCTCTGCCTCGCCGACACCCGATTCGGTGTCAGTGAAATGGAAATAGCCACTACACGAAGGAGTTCACGGTGAAATTACGTCAATCATTAAACATTATGGGTGCGCTCTGCCTGACGGCTGCACTTGGCAGCACCCCGATGATCGCATCAGCAGCCGAAGCGAAAACAGCACAGGCTGCAAACACGCAGAATCAGACGATCTCGTTGCTGGATGGCAAACAGACTTTCAACCTGCAGGGTTATGAAAAGCAGCCTGTTCCGGGCGGTGGACCTGGAACCATGTATGTAAACAAGCAGGAAAAACGCGTCTTGATCATTGGCGAAGAAGAGATCCCGCTGATTGCGCGCGGTGGCAGTGACGCTGATTTTCTTGAAGGCGGGAAGTCTATCAAAGACAAGCAGAAGCAGGCGTCACCTTCTTATACGGTGATCAGTGAGAAAACTGAGAATGACAATGGTCTGCCCGTTTATCACGTTGAAGCCACTGACAAAATGGGGGGTAATGATGTTCAACAGGCGACGCTGCTGGCGGTTGCCAACAAGAAATTCTCCGTTATTCAGGTGGTTTCAAATCACAAAGATAAAGCTGGCCACCTGAAAGCGGTTAATAACATTCTTGGTAAATAAGCCGGGACAGCGGGTCAGTAAGAGAAGGGATTACGGGTGAGTCATGCGTTTACTCAGCCGGTAATGCCTTCTCTGTCCCCGGTTTTTCCAGGTCTTAAAACATAAAAGGCCGTTTCCGGCCTCTCGTTATCTCCCCCAGATACTCACTTCAGGCCGCACGCACCTGAGGCATTTCAATATCCCTACTGATGCGTGCGCCCTCGGCATCAAATACCATGCAGTGATGCGGATGGAAAGACGGACGCAGCGTCTGGTAAGGGCGGAAATGCACATCACCCGGCAGCAGCATTTTGAAGCCGTCGTGGCCGTGGCTCTGACCAAACAGATAGGTGTTGTTGCCGAGTCGCTCAACCACCTCACAGTGGAAGTCGATGTTCAGTGGCGCATCGCCGTTGATCTGTAACTGTTCCGGCCGGATACCCAGCGTGATCTCATCACCGGGCTGCAGCTGACGGATTGGTGAGGGGAGTTGCAGCCGGTGTTCGCCGTCATTTATCAGGGCGACCAGCCCGGAGGGGCCACACTGCTCCACGCGCGCGGGCAGGAAATTCATCTTAGGTGATCCGATAAAGCCCGCGACAAAGCGGTTAATCGGGTTGTAGTAGAGTTCCATGGGCGAACCGACCTGTTCCACCTTGCCGTAATTCATCACCACAATCTTATCGGCCAGCGTCATCGCCTCCGTCTGATCATGTGTCACATAGACCATGGTGGTTTTCAGCTCCTGATGCAGCTTAGCAATGTGCAGCCGCATATCGACACGCAGTTCCGCATCCAGGTTCGACAAGGGCTCATCAAACATAAACACCCGAGGATTACGCACAATCGCGCGGCCAATCGCAACACGCTGACGCTGCCCGCCAGAAAGTTGTTTAGGTTTACGATCCAGCAGATGCGCCAGCTGCAGCGTCTTCGCCACCATCTCCACCTGATGCTGAATCTGCGCCTTTGGCAGACCGTTCACTTTCAGACCGTAGCCGATATTCTCCGCCACCGTCATATGGGGATAGAGCGCGTAACTCTGAAACACCATCGCCACGCCGCGGTGCGAGGGTGCGACATCATTCATCACCTCATCCCCAATCAAAATCTCGCCTTCACTGATCTCTTCCAGACCGGCAATCAGCCTCAGCAGCGTGGATTTACCGCAGCCTGATGGACCGACAAAGACGGCAAATTCACCGGCCTCAATATCGAGCGCAATATTTTTCAGCGTTTCTGTTTTACCAAAGCGTTTGGTGACGTTTCTCAATCTGATACTGGACATGCTAATCCTCACAACAAGATGTCTGGCGGCTAAAATGTATGACGTATAACAGTTGATCATTTTTCACGTTAGCCCTGATGGTGCCTGTGTTGACTATAACGTTCAGCCAGAGTGCACCCTATCGCTGTTTTTGATTTCTGTAATACCGATCACACATTGGTGCAAACGGGCTGGAGCGCAGCACCTGTTCCGCGTAGCTTATGGCTCAAATGCGATACGTTATTCACTCTTCACATGCATGATAAATCCTTATTCAGCGTGTATCTGAAAAAAGAACAACAGCAAATGACAGCTAAAAATGTCATACCTTCACACGAGGCCAGCAATGAAAATTAAAATCAGCGTTACGCTACTCCTGTCAGCATTGATGCTTAATCAATCCGTCTGGGCCGCTCAGCAACTTACCGTCTGGGAAGACATTAAAAAGTCAGACGGCATTAAAACGGCGATCGCCGATTTTCAGAAACAGTTTGGCGTTGAAGTGAAAGTACAGGAGATGCCGTTTGCACAGCAGATCGAAAAGCTGCGCCTGGATGGTCCGGCAGGCATCGGACCCGATGTGCTGGTGATCCCCAACGACCAGCTTGGCAGCGCAGTCGTGCAGGGCCTGCTGGCACCACTGAAAATCGACATGGCAGAACAGAGCGCCTACACCCCGTCAGCGATGGCGGCTTTTACTCAGAACAACGTGGTCTATGGTGTCCCCAAGGCGGTTGAAACGCTGGTGCTGATCTACAACAAAGATCTTTTGCCTGCGCCGCTGAAAACCCTGGATGAGTATCGTGTGTTCTCGCAGAAGCAGCGCGAGGCAAAACAGTATGGCCTGCTCGCGAAGTTTGACCAGATTTACTACAGCTGGGGCGTGATGGCGCCAATGGGGTCTTACATCTTTGGCAAAGACGCTAAAGGCGCGGTTAACACTAAAGATATCGGGCTGAACACGCCAGGCAGCGTGGAGGCGGTGACTTACCTCAAGCGCTTCTTCAGCGAAGGATTACTGCCAGGCGGCATCATGGGCGACAACGGCCTGAACGCTATCGACTCCCTGTTTACCGAGAAGAAAGCGGCGGCGGTGATTAACGGGCCATGGGCGTTCCAGCCCTATCAGGCTGCCGGTATCAACTATGGCGTGGCACCGCTGCCATTACTGCCCAACGGCAAGCCAATGAGCTCCTTCCTGGGTGTAAAAGGCTATGTGGTGTCCACCTGGAGTAAAGATCAGGCGCTGGCGCAGAAATTCCTCACCTTTATTAACCAGCCGCAGTATGTGAAAGAGCGCTATCAGAAAACGCAGGAGATCCCGCCCGTTACAGCATTGATGAACGATCCGATTATTAAAAATGATGAGAAGGCCAATGCGGTCGCAGTGCAGGCGGCACGTGCGTCAGCCATGCCAGGCGTACCAGAGATGCAGGAAGTGTGGGGGCCGGCCAATGCGGCGCTGGAGCTGAGCGTTTCAGGCAAGCAGGAGCCAAAAGCGGCGCTGGATAACGCGGTGAAGCAGATCACCATGCAGATTGAAGCGATGCAGGCCAGCAACCAGTAATGCGGGTTCGCGGGATAACCGTACAGGATAAGGATCAGAGTGTGGCTATATCTTCCGATGAACATCTGGTGACGGCTAAGCCGCCGCGTCGTCATGCGACCACCGGTGCGCTGCTGGCACTGCTGCCTGGCTTTGGCCAGTTTTACCACCGCCAGTGGGCGAAAGGGTTGTGCTTTCTGATTCTGCTCAGCAGCTTTACCGGCGTCTTCCACGATTTTCTGCGTGAAGGATTCTGGGGGCTGTATACGCTGGGTGAATCAGTTCCGCGCGATAACTCCATTTTCCTGCTGGCTGAGGGGATTATCAGCGTGCTGATTGCCGCTTTCGGCGTCGCGGTATGGGGCGTGTCTGTGCGCGATGCGTGGGTCAATGGCGCCAGGCGCGACAGGGGCCAGCAGCTTAACAGCGTGCGACAGCAGTATCAGTTACTGCTGCGCGACGGCTTCCCGTATCTGATGATTTCGCCGGGCTTTATTCTGCTGGTATTCGTGGTGGTGTTTCCGATTCTGTTTGGTTTCGCCATCGCCTTCACCAACTACAACCTCTATCACACGCCCCCGGCGAAGCTGGTGGACTGGGTGGGGTTCAAAAACTTCATCAACATTTTCACGCTGTCGATCTGGCGCTCCACGTTCTTTGACGTGCTGCAATGGACGGTGGTCTGGACATTGCTGGCGACGACGCTGCAGTGCACCGTGGGCGTGATGCTGGCGATTCTGGTGAATCAGAAAGACCTGCGCTTTAAGCCGCTGATCCGCACCATCTTTATCCTGCCGTGGGCGGTGCCGGGCTTTGTCACCATTCTGGTGTTTGCCGGGATGTTCAACGACAGCTTTGGGGTGATCAACAACGCGATTCTCGACTTCTTTGGTATCGCGCCTAAAGCCTGGATGACCGATCCGTTCTGGACCAAAACGGCGCTGATCATGATGCAGACCTGGCTGGGCTTCCCGTTTGTGTTTGCGATGACAACCGGCGTCCTGCAGGCGATCCCGGATGACCTTTATGAGGCCGCCATCATGGACGGCGCCAGTGCCTGGACGCGGCTGAAAACTATCACGCTGCCGCTGGTGCTCTACGCCATTGCGCCGATCATCATCACGCAATACACCTTCAACTTTAATAATTTCAACATCATCTATCTGTTTAACAACGGCGGTCCGGCCGTGGCGGGGTCGAATGCCGGCGGAACCGATATCCTGGTGTCATGGATTTACAAGCTCACCATGTCGTCGTCGCAATATGCGATTGCCGCCACTATCACCATTTTGCTGTCGATTTTCGTGGTAGGTCTGGCGCTGTGGCAGTTCCGCGCGACCCGGTCATTCAAACAAGATGAGATGGCGTAAGGAAGCAAGTATGGCGAAGTCCGGCAGTATTAAACGCGAAAGGTGGATACGCCTGTCGCTGACCTGGCTGGTGGTGCTGGCCGTCTCGACCATCATTATTTATCCGCTGGTCTGGACGGTAGGCGCATCACTGAATGCAGGTAACAGCCTGCTCAGCAGTTCAATCATTCCGGAGAATGCGTCGCTGCAGCACTACCGCGACCTGTTCAATGGCACGGTGCCGTATATGACGTGGTACTGGAACTCGATGAAAATCAGTTTTCTGACCATGGTGCTGACGTTGATCAGCGTCAGCTGTACCGCCTACGCCTTTTCCCGTTTTCGGTTTAAGGGGCGGCAGAACGGCCTGATGCTGTTTCTGCTGCTGCAGATGATCCCGCAGTTTTCGGCGCTCATCGCCATTTTCGTCTTGTCGCAGCTGCTGGGATTAATCAACAGCCATCTGGCGCTGGTGTTGATCTATGTCGGCGGGATGATCCCGATGAACACCTATCTGATGAAGGGCTATCTCGACTCGATTCCCAAAGATCTGGATGAGTCGGCACGCATGGACGGGGCAGGTAATTTCCGCATCTTCGTGGAGATCATCATGCCACTGTCGAAGCCGATTCTGGCGGTGGTGGCACTGTTCTCTTTCACCGGGCCGCTGGGTGATTTTATTCTCTCCAGCACCATTCTGCGAACGCCGGAGCAGTTCACGCTGCCCATTGGCCTCTATAACCTGGTGTCACAAAAAATGGGTGCCAGTTACACCACTTATGCAGCGGGCGCGGTGCTGATCGCCGTGCCGGTCGCGGTGTTCTATCTGGCCCTGCAGAAATACTTCGTTTCCGGCCTCGCCTCAGGCAGTACTAAAGGATAAATCATGACGCCAAAAACATTGATTCTCGCCCTGGCACTGGCCTGGGCGACACCGCTGCTCGCCGCCGATCAGCCTGTCATCGCCTCTGGCGGGCCGTGGCCAGCCGATTTTATCAAGGGAGCAGATATCTCATCGCTGGCTGAGCTGGAGAAACAGGGCGCAAAATTTTACAACGCGAACAATCAGCAGCAGGACGCCATCGCCATTCTGAAAGCCAGTGGTATCAACACCATCCGGTTGCGACTGTGGGTCGATCCCACCGACGGCAGCGGTCACACCTACGGCGGTGGCGGCAACGATCTGGCGACCACGCTGGCGCTGGCGAAGCGGGTCAAAGCGGCGGGAATGAAGCTACTGCTCGATATTCACTACAGTGATTTCTGGACCGATCCCGGCAAGCAGTTCAAGCCCAAAGCCTGGCAGTCGCTGACCTTTCCGCAGCTGGAAACCCAGGTGCATGACTACACACGCGACACCATCGCCCGCTTTAAAGCGGAAGGTGTAATGCCGGATATCGTGCAGATTGGTAACGAACTTAACGGCGGCATGCTCTGGCCAGAAGGTAAGAGCTGGGGCCAGAACGGCGGCGAGTTTGATCGGCTGGCGGGTCTGCTAAAGGCCGGTATCAGCGGTTTGCGCGAGAACCTCAGCGATCCGCATCAGGTGAAGATCATGCTGCATCTGGCCGAGGGCACGAAAAATGACACTTTCCGCTGGTGGTTCGATGAAATCGTTAAGCGTGATGTCCCGTTCGATGTGATTGGTCTGTCGATGTACACCTACTGGAACGGTCCTGTCAGCGCTCTGAAAGCCAACATGGATGATATCTCCCGGCGCTACAACAAGGATGTCATGGTGGTGGAGGCCGCCTACGGCTACACGCTGGAAAACTGTGACAATGCTGAAAACAGCTTCCAGGTCAAAGAGGAGAAAGCAGGTGGCTACCCCGGCAGCGTCGCGGGTCAGGCGGCATACCTGCATGACCTGATTAAGGCGGTGCTGGCGGTGCCGGACCATCGCGGCAAGGGCGTGGTCTATTGGGAGCCCGCGTGGATCCCCGCACCAGGCAATACCTGGGCTACACCTGCTGGCATGAAATATATCCACGACGAATGGAAACAGGGAAACGCCCGCGAAAACCAGGCGCTGTTTGACTGTCACGGCAAGGCACTGCCTTCGCTGCAGGTTTTTCATTAACGCTTAGCGCTAACGCTAATGTCTTCCTCTGAGGAACAGGTATGAATAAATTTCCCCCGCTCAGCGCCCGGGTTAACCGGCTGCTGCATGGTGCTGACTACAATCCGGAACAGTGGGCGCATCAGCCGGGTATCATTAATGACGACGTTGAAATGATGAAGCAGGCGAACTGTAACGTTATGTCGGTGGGTATTTTCAGTTGGGCGAAGCTGGAGCCGGAAGAGGGCCGCTATGAATTTGGCTGGCTGGATGAAGTCATCGACACGCTGTGGCTGCAAGGCATTTCGGTGTTTCTTGCGACACCCAGCGGGGCACGTCCGGCCTGGATGTCGCAGGCCTATCCTGAGGTACTGCGCACAGGGCGCGATCGCGTTCCGGCGTTGCATGGCGGCCGCCATAACCATTGCATGACCTCGCCGGTTTATCGTCAGAAAGTGCAGGCGATGAACAGCAGGCTGGCGGCGCGTTATGCGCACCATCCGGCGGTGATCGGCTGGCACATTTCCAATGAATATGGTGGTGAATGTCACTGCGATCGTTGTCAGGAGGCCTTTCGCGGCTGGCTGCAGCGCCGTTATGAGACGCTGGAGGCGCTGAATCTGGCCTGGTGGAGCGACTTCTGGAGTCACACGTATAGCGACTGGTCACAGATTGTGTCACCTGCGCCACAGGGTGAGATGTCGATTCATGGCCTGAATCTGGACTGGCGGCGGTTTATGACCGATCAGGTGACTGACTTCTGCCGTGAGGAGATTAAACCGCTGAAGCAGGCCAATCCCGATCTGCCTGCGACTACCAATTTTATGGAATATTTCTACGACTACAATTACTGGAAGCTGGCTCCTGCGCTCGATTTTATCTCCTGGGACAGCTATCCGATGTGGCATAACGAGAAAGATGAGACCACGCTCGCCTGTTATACCGCGATGTATCACGATTTGATGCGCACCCTCAAGCAGGGCAAGCCGTTTGTGCTGATGGAGTCGACGCCGGGTGCGACCAACTGGCAGCCGACCAGCAAGTTAAAGAAGCCGGGTATGCATATTCTCTCTTCACTGCAGGCGGTCGCCCACGGTGCGGACGCGGTGCAATATTTCCAGTGGCGCAAGAGCCGGGGTTCGGTCGAGAAGTTTCATGGCGCAGTTATCGATCATGTCGGTCATCTGGATACGCGCACCGGTCGTGAAGTGAGTGAACTGGGCCGGATGCTGGCCGCTATGACGCCTGTAATGGGGAGCCGGGTCGAGGCGCGTGTTGCCATTATTTTCGACTGGGAAAGTCGCTGGGCAATGGACAACGCGCAGGGGCCGCGCAATCTGGGTCTGCATTACGAGCGCACGGTAAACGAGCATTATCGGGCGTTCTGGGAGCAGGGTGTTGCGGTAGATGTGATTAATGGCGACAGCGATTTCAGTGGTTACGATCTGGTGATTGCACCAATGCTCTATATGGTGCGCGATGGTTTCGCGGCGCGTGCAGAGCAGCATGTTGATCGGGGCGGGCATTTCGTGGCCAGTTACTGGAGTGGCATCGTCAATGAGAGTGACCTTTGTTATCCAGGCGGTTTCCCGGGTCCATTGCGGCCGCTGCTCGGTATCTGGTCAGAAGAGATCGACAGCCTGACCGACGAGGAGTTTAACGGCGTGCGCGGTGTGCGCGGCAATGAGCTGGGGTTGAGCGGACCTTATCAGGCCAGAGAGCTTTGTGAACATATTCATCTGGAGGGTGCGACTGCGCTGGCCAGTTACGAGAGTGATTTTTATGCCGGCACCCCGGCGGTGACGATGAATCGGGTCGGTCAGGGTAAAGCCTGGTATATCGCATCGCGTAACGATCTGTCATTCCATCGGGATTTTTATGGCGCATTGATTAAGCAACTGGGTTTACCGCGTGCACTGGCGGGCGAGTTGCCGCCGGGCGTGGTGGTTCAGCGCCGAACTGACGGTGAGCAGGCGTTTCTGTTTGTGCAGAACTTTACCGCTCAGACGCAGCAGCTGTCGTTGCCCGCCGGGCTGAGTGATTTGGTGGATGGCATGAGTGTTGGGGGATCGCTGACGCTGGGGCCGTGGGGGTGCAGAGTGTTGAGCGGACCTATGGCGCAGGGAGCGGTATAACCGGAGGCAGTAAGCGGTCAGGGGCAAATTTAGTGGCGGTGGCAGGCCGTTTGAGCACAGGCGCAGAGGACCAGCGCCCTGGGCAAAGACACAAAAGATGCCGCCCCTGTCCGCTCAACACAGGCTATTACGCACCTCATCCCTGAGGTGCGTCCGTTACCGCTCCAACGCGTTGCGTTGTTCAGAAACGCTCCCGGCGTTATTCTCCATGGCCCGTGATGCTTTGCTACAGGCACTGGCTCCCATCGCTTATGGTTTTGGCCTTGCCTGTACTAAGGTCTGAATTTAACTGTTAATAGGGAGCCGGTTTTTTAGAGGCTGCTAACAGGATAGATGCAGGAAGCGTGTATATTCAGTGAGCGTTCCCAGGCATGTCCCCCGCGTTTTCATTAATCAGTCGTGAGTGGCGGGCCATTGCCCGCCTTTTTTATTATCTGAAGGAGAACAACATGTTGAGTCTGAAATCGTTTAAGCAATATTTCAGTCGGCAGCCGCTGACGGTGGAAGAGCTTGAGGTAGACAGCGCACTACTGGAGCGTCTGGTGAACTGTTTTGGCGGGCGTGAGAATATTCAGCAGGTTGACGCCTGTTTAACCCGGCTACGGGTAAAAGTAACGTCGCTGAAGGCAGTTGATACGGCGGGATTACAGAAAGCGGGGGCGATTGGCGTGGTGATCCTGGGGCATGAGGTACATGCAATCTTTGGTAAGCAGTCTGACCAGTTGCGTCAGTTGCTGGAAGAACGTTTCTTTAAGCCAGAGCAATAAACCGCTGTAAAAATATGATGCAAAAAAATGGATAACCGTCGCCGGTTATCCAAATAAGCCCCTGCATAAGAGCTTAACAATGATCACAATGAGGAGACTGCTCTGTTACCACCAGGCTTCGACCTGTACGCCGAAGTTCCAGGTGTTGTTACTGGTGTTGTCTTTGAAGCTGTGTCCGTCTTCTGAATCATTCAGGTAAGAAGCAAACAGACGTAGCTCCGGACGAGACATAAATTCGGGACCGGCTGCCAGACCCAGCGCCAGCGTATATTTCTGTCCCGCCGCTTTATAGTCGCTGCCCACTTTATTCTCATCTTTCTGCCAGAAACTGCCGACTTCGCCGATACCACGGACATACTGTGTGAACTGATACTGTCCACGCCCCACCAGCGACAGCAGCGTACTTTTGCTGGTCTGCGCGGTGATATCATCGGCTGAGCCCCAGGTGAAGACCTGATTCAGGGAGAATTTATCGGTTATCGGCAGCAGGCCGGTATTGATCACGCGATAGCCGGTGGCATTGCTGGTATCGTTCCACATGTCATACCAGCCGCCGCCCTGCGAGATCATGTTTTGTGCCAGGCCTTTGTTGGCATACTGGAACACCAGTTTCTGATAGCCACCCCACATATCCTGACTGATCTCACTGGTGAGCATAACGCCGTTATCCGCGTCATACAGGCCACCATATTCTTTCTGTTTGTTCGTGGTGTTCGGCATGGCGTAGTCAACACCAAACTCGGTCCAGGCACCGCTCCAGGGTTTCCAGCCGGCATAGCGAAGGTCGAGGTAGTTAATGTTGACGTCGTTATCGCCATCCACGCGGTAATCCACATCATTGGCGTCGCCACGAATCCACGCAAACGAGATAGCGCCCGGACCCAGGGTGTAGTTTTCGATACCGGCACCTGAACCAGAAATATTCCAGTATTTGGTATCAATGATGTGCAGATCGTGACGCTGGTAGTAGCGTTTGCCGCCCCAGATCACGGCATCTTTGTCTCCCGGCACCAGTCCTTTTATCTGCAGGTTCAGCTGACGCAAACCAAACTGCGCATCATCGCCGAAGGTGGTTTCGTTATCGTTTGAGCCGTCGGAGAACATGCTGACCATGGTGTCGACATAGAAACTCACGTTGTCCTTTTTGTAGACCTCGCTGCCCAGCTCAACCTCGCCATAGGTGTCGGCTTCGTTGCCAAGACGGCCAACCTTGTTTTTTTGATACTCTTCAATACCGCCATCCTGCGATACGCCCACGCCACCACGCAGATAGCCATGGAAATCAATGTTGTCGATAGCGGCATAGAGTGTCGGGGAGGTCAGGGCCGCAGCAAGCGCCACAGCAGCAGTACGTAACCTTGTTTCCATGTTATCCTCAATTATTATTTGTAATACGTTCACATCACAGCGGCAGTAAACGTCTTTTGTCAGATGAGTGACAAATAAAATCGCGATAATGTGTGACGTACTGCAAATAAAGCGGCGCTATTTGTAACGATTAGTGAATTGGATCACCAAATTTTACTATGTGAAGGTATTACTTTTGCTTTTTATTCCCGCAATGTGACTGCGGCAGCCTGGCTGTCACTGCAGCTGTGATACCATGCCGACTTCGGTCATCAGGGATGCGAATTATGAAATCAAAAAATGCCACCTTAGAGGATGTCGCCCGTCATGCTGGCGTGTCGTATCAGACGGTTTCACGGGTTTTGAATAAGTCGGCAAATGTCTCGGAATCAACGCGGCGCAAGGTGGAGCACTCCATTGAGACCCTGCGTTACGTGCCTAACAGACTGGCGCAGCAGCTGGTGGGTAAGCAGAGCACCACGCTTGGTCTGGTGACAACATCGCTCGCCCTGCATGCGCCTTCTCAGGTGGCCGCCGCCGTTAAACGTTATGCAAATGCTGCGGACTATCAGGTACTGATTGCGATGATTGATGAGAACGTCAACCAAAGCCTGCAGGACTGTATCAATGAACTGAAGTCTCAGCGGGTGGATAAAGTCATTATCAACGTCCCGCTGGAGAGTGCTGACGCAGAACAGGTCGTGGAGGAGAATCAGGACATACTCTGTCTGTTCCTGGATGTTGATCCCTACAGTTCGGTGTTTAACGTTTCGTTTAACCCGGCTGACGGCACTCGCGCCAGCGTCAAATATTTGTATGAGCAGGGGCATCGCGAATTCGCGCTGCTGGCCGGGCCTGAGCAGTCGGTCTCTGCCAATCTGCGGTTGAAGAGCTGGCTGGATACGCTGGAAAGTTATCGTCTGAAGCCGGTCAGTGTCAGCCACGGCAATTGGGATGCGCAGAGTGGTTATAACGGTGTATTGCAACTGTTGCGGGAAGCGCCGGAATTCAGCGCGCTGCTCGTGGGCAATGACCAGATGGCGCTGGGTGTGCTGAGCGCACTGCATCAGCGCGGCGTGGCGGTGCCGGGGCAAATTTCGGTGATTGGCTACGACGACACCTATGAAAGCGCCTTCTTCCATCCGGCGTTAACCACGGTATCGCTGGATCTGGATTTACAGGGTAAAGAAGCGGTGTCGCGTCTGTTGTTAGCCAGTGAAGAGGATGATCAGCGTTCCTCTTCCATTCTGCCAGCAAAACTGGTGGTGCGCAGTTCAACCGGTAGCGCCGGGCAGCAGCAGCGGGATTTAAAGCAGATTGCCGAACAGTTGCGGCTGATCGCCAGCCGGCTTGAGTAACCCGACAATTCCTGAAGATAAAAAAGCACAAGAACGCACCGCTGCTATGCTCAGATCAGGATAATTATTCTGAATGTCGGACAGATTGCCCGATTATCTGATGCTGTCGTGACGTGCATTCTGATTCGCGCTAAGGCACTCCGATACATTCAGCCCGATTTCATTGGCTTCAGGGAGTGACATTATGCTGTGGCTCGAACAGGGACTTTACCTTCGGATTGAGGAGTTAGCGCATGGCCCCAGGCCGCTGCCGCTTTCGAGTGGTTTTACGCCCCAGACGGCTTATCGGGCGCTGGGCTGTTTTAACCCCTCCGAAACTTCAGATGCTTACTACATTCTTTCAAATGACCGCGATGAAATATGGTTTATCTGTAATCGTCATCTGAGAACCGTTTTTCTTGATGCCAGTAACACCGCATTTCGGGTAAAGATGCAGGAGCCAGCAGAGAGTCTGCCGGTGCCCTCCGCCGCGCCCGAGGGTCATAATATCTCTTTTGAGCGCTCAGTCTGATTTCGCTGTCTGCGAACCATGACGCACCAGAAATATAAAAGCCGCCATTGCTGGCGGCCCTGATGACATCTGTAAAAGCGTGACCTGTAAGTCTAAGGGTCGCGCTTTTTAATTTTCGGTTGCCGTCTTTATCGCCGGTCGCTGTGGCAGTACGACCATACAGGTGATAATGATCAGTGCCAGCGTCAGCGAGGCACCGTATCGACTCAGCGCCAGTCCACCTGCGGCAAGGGGTTTATCCAGAAAGTCGCCGACAACGGCACCTAAAGGTCGGGTCAGAATAAAGGCTGCCCAGAAAAGCGCTGTGCGGGAAAGTGACGTAAAGCGACTGGCAGCCCAGATAATAGCAAGTGCCCCAACAAACAGCAGGATCCCGCCATCGTAACCCAACCCTTCGGTGTCTGCCGTCCAGTCACCCAATGCTGTGCCCAGTGTTTGTGAGAACATAATGGTGACCCAGTAAAAACACTCCGTGACCCCATTGTTGACTGAGCTTACTGCGACTGTGCCGCAGGTGATTTTCCACAGGAACAGAGAGAGAACCAGTAGTGTGCTCAGTAGCAGCGTGCCCCCTGGATAGCCAATGTTAAGCGAGCGATCGGCAAAGTCTGCCATCGTCGTGCCAACTGTGGTTGTGGCGACCACGGTGAACCAGTAAATCCATTTATTGAAGTTGTGACGGTTAATCTGCACCACCACCGCGACCAGGAAGATGATGGCAAATATCAGTGTCCCGGTCAGATAACCCAGATTCATCGACATGGTCACTGCATCACCACCGGTTTCACCCAGGGTTGTCGCTGCAATTTTGATTAACCAGAAAGCCGCGGTGACGGCCGGAACTTTGCTTAGGGAGTGAGAGGCTGTGTTGTTATTTTGCATGAGGTCGTGCTCCGGAAAAGCCCAACATGGGCTAATATCGCAGCGATTCTATGAGATTAATCTTAAGAAAATGTTAAGCTGAAGGAATGAAAAAGATTTCCCTAACAGGATTTTTAACGTGGCGTGAATCGGGAAGGGCGTTTTGAAATGAGACCTGAATTTCAGATGAAGTGCCCACATCACAATGTAATCACATGTTATTTTTTATCCGGACGGAAAGCTGGTTTTCGTGACTGGATGCGGGTAGTCAGACAGGCGCAAATAAAACTCTCTGACAAACATCCATCTATAAGCAATAAAATTAAAGAATCACAGCGCGCCAGCACAGTGTCTCAGATTACCGTCAATCTCCTGTTGTGAATGCCGTAAGGGCCAGCCAGAGTGACTAATCCCTGTTACAGGAGGAAAGGAACGGTGCTGGCGGCGTAAAGGTTTTCAGATAAGCTGACCTCCAGCGTTTCAGTCCCTGATATATCAGGGATGTGACTAAAGATTCTGTCCCGATGCGCCGATATACTCAGGCTGATACTTCTGACACTGCATACTGTCATGGACGTTTTCGCAGACTCATAGGGAAAGGGTGACTCAAAAACGGTAGCCGCAGTGGCGCCGGTTTAAGCCAGTGTTTATGGCGGGTATTTTTGCAATGATAAACCTGTTCACAGGCCTGTTTTAGATGCAGGCGGGGACTTACGGTTATAATCAGGTGTGTAGCGACGAGTATTGCGCACAGTTAATATCGTCAGCAACATCGGAGTCGGCCACCATGAACACAATGATCAAACCCTCTTTTACCGCTGTTTGGTCTACTGACGCCCAGGGTATCTGCATTACCAGTCAGGCAAGCCCGGCGGGTATGATGCCTGAACTGAAAGGCGTGACGCTGAGTTCATGGCTGAGGCTGGCGCAGGCTGACGACGATGCGAAAGTTGCGCAGAAACTGACTGCAGCGCTGGAAGAACTCACGCCTTTTCATATCGAAGTGCCTATTCACTGTCTGGACGGTAAGACGCGCCGTGTCCTCTTGTCTGGTCTGCCGGATTCCCTGCCAGGGCGATCTCATTTGCAATATAACGGCTTCATTCTTGATGTCACCGGACAGCGTAAAGCGCTGGAGGATGCGCTGCGCACGGCGGCAGAATATCGTCTGTTGATTGAAAACAGCACCGATCTTATTGCCCATTGCGATGCGGAAGGCCGCTACGTGTCGATCTCACCTTCTTATAGCGAAATGATTGGTTGGACCGCCGAAGAGGTGGTGGGCAGGTTAGTACTGGATTTTCTGCATCCCGACGATCATGACGCTGCCACTGAAACACTCTCATGCATCTTTAGCGGGGGAGTATGGCCGGATGTGGTGGAAGTGCGCAAACTGCATCGTGACGGTCACTACATCAATCTGGGCACCAAAGCCTGTGGCGTCACCAATCCTAATACGGGAAAAAACATTGGTGCCGTACTGGTGTCGCGCGACATCACGCGAGACAAAGAGCGGATGCGTGATCTTGAGAAGCTGGCGACCCTGGACACGCTGACCGGCCTGCATAACCGTGCCTGGATCATTGAGAAAGTGGGCGGCATGCTGTCTCAGGTGGAGGATCAGGCCTACACCACAGTGATGTTTATTGATCTTAACGGCTTTAAGGCGGTAAATGATCTGATGGGGCACGCGACGGGCGATGCGCTATTGCAACAGGTGAGTCAACGGCTGCAACGCTGCATGCGTCCCGGAGATTCCGTAGCGCGACTGGGCGGCGATGAGTTTGTCGTGGCAGCAAAGTGTCATAATCGCGAAACCGCATCTGCTATTGCTCAGCGTATTATTGACAGTCTTCAGGCGCCATTTGCTATTAATAATATGGATGTGCGCATCGGCGCAGCGATCGGTATCAGTCTTGCCCGCTTCGGCACGGTATCGGCCAAAATGTTATTCGAAAATGCGGATAAGGCGATGTATCAGGCCAAAGCACGGCGTGATGGTTCTTACCAGTTTTTTGAGTCAGCAGCGCCTTAGCCAATCATCAAGCTGGCGGGAAACGCTCTCTGAATTCTCCATTTCTCCTGCTCCGGCGAACAATCAGCTTACGGTGTCATCACAGTGGTCATAACGCCGTCAAGCCTGGCTGATTAATCCCATTCCTGTCAGACACTATGCCCGTCCTGTTATCCGGGAGAAGGCCAGATCGATATCATGCCCGTCGTGTGCCATCGAATCTGCCTGCCGGATTCGCCTGACGGGTATGCTGCCGTGAACGGCTTTCATTGAAGCTATACACTCCTCCTTTTCCAGCCACTCTTCTCAACGGTGTAATAATCAAGCTTTTAGCCGTGAATGTTTCCAGGTTATTTCATTTTCCTGTCATTTTCATTCTTCACGCTGTGCGTTTTCCTTCATGGATTTTAGAAATATGAAAATAAAAGCGATATCTCTGGTTACCAGTTGTGTGCTCTCTTTATCCACATTCGCGGCGCAGCCGCAGGTGGAACGCTACATCGTCAGTTTTCCGGAAGGAACGCGTGTCAGTTACAACGGCGCGTTCGCCAGTGCATTTCCTCAGGGGTTGCCAGTGGGCATTGGCTCAGGTTTGTTATTTACAGGCAAGGAAGGGGATGCGCTGACATTTGAAACGGTCACCGATCGCGGGCCGAATGCTGATTCGCCTGATGTGGGTAAGAAAGAGTCAAAAATCTTTGTCACGCCAGACTTCGCGCCACTGCTGATGAGAATTCGGGTTCAGAACGGCAAAGCTCAGGCCACGGATGCCCGACCGTTGCATGACAATAAAGGCAGTATTAATGGATTGCCGTTACAGAATGACGTCATCGGGTCAACTAATGAAATCGCGCTAAGTGATACGTTGAAAGTGCTGCATGGCGATAATCGCGGTCTGGATACAGAAGGCATTACGCCCGATGGAAAGGGCGGGTATTGGCTCTGTGATGAATATGGCCCGTTCCTGATTAACGTTGATGAGCGTGGCACTATTCTGGCCATTCACGGACCGCAGGCCGCAGAGGGAGAGAAAGCTCTGGCGGGTGGTCTGCCGAATATTCTCAAATGGCGTCAGCCAAATCGCGGCTTTGAAGGGATCACCCGCATGCCGGATGGGCGCATCATCGCCGCAGTACAAAGCACGCTGGATATTGACGGTAAAAGTAAAAAGCAGGCGCGATTTACGCGTCTGGTGAGCTTTGATCCGGCGACCGGGAAAACCGCGATGTATGGCTACCCCATCGACAGTGGGGTTTACAGTAAAAACAGTGACGCAAAAATTGGCGATATTGTGGCGATAGACAATCAGCATATCCTGTTGATTGAGCAAGGCAGCGACAAAAACGACACAATGCGCAACCTTATCTACAAGGTCGATCTCAGCCCGGCTACCGATCTTACAGCCTTTGATAAGCCGGGCGACTATCCGGAATTTAATGACGAGAAAGCGCTGGCGCAGCGCGGTATTAAGCTGGCCGATAAAACCCTGGTGGCCGATTTACGTCAACTCGGCTGGCAGCAGGAGAAGGCTGAAGGACTGGCGCTTATCGACAGGAAAACGCTCGCGATCGCCAATGACAATGACTTCGGCGTGAAAGCGGTCATGCAAAATCCGGTTAAAGGTAAGAAGCGTAAAGATTATCAGGTGACCGGGCAGGGGACGCTCACGATTGATGATAAGCCCGTGGCAACGACCATTGGCCTGAAACCCTTAGAGAAACCTGAATCGGACAGCGAGTTGTGGATTATTACGCTGGCAGAGCCGCTGCAATAAACGCTTTGCTCACTCAGGGCTGCATGCCTTTAATGCAGCCCCTTAAAGGGCAGCAATAATGGCGGCTTCCATTTTCCCGGGCGTGGTGGTTGGGGCAAATCGTTTGATCGGTTTGCCGTCGCGCCCGATAAGGAACTTAGTAAAGTTCCATTTAATACGCCCACCCAGCACGCCGGGCAATTCCTCTTTCAGGTACCGAAAAATCGGATGGGCTGCGGCGCCATTAACCTCTACCTTGCCGAACATCGGGAAACTCACACCATAGTTGATGTGGCATGTCTGCGCGATCTCGTCGGCTCCGCCGGGCTCCTGTTTACCGAACTGATTGCAGGGGAATCCCAGCACCACCAGTCCCTGAGCAGCATACTTTTTGTAGAGGTCTTCAAGACCTGCGTATTGGGGCGTGAATCCACAATGGCTGGCGGTATTCACCACCAGAACCACTTTGCCTGCGAAGTCGTTCATTGAGATAAGCTCACCATTGAGGCTGGCGGCCTTAAATTGATAAAAGGGAGACATGTCACCCTCCTCTGAGCAAAACCCGGTATGCGTTAACAGTAGCACAGCACGAACAGCGGAGGGAGATGGTGCCCGGCAGAGAGTGCGCTCACAGACCCGTAATCCTGATGCCAATCTCTGCCGCCAGCGTACAGAATGATCTTTCGCTCCCGATGAGAGTCGGGGGCTATTCCTGCTGAACCTTAACCACAACTTTACCTTTTGCACGCCCTTGTTGAAGCCAGTCAAGCGCCTCCTGAGTTTTGGTGAAAGGGAAAACTCTGTCGATCAC